>PIXT01000073.1 GCA_003096235.1 Candidatus Bathyarchaeum sp.
ACCAAACTGTTGATCAACTTCCAGAAACTGTTGACTTGGCAGTTATTGCTACGCCAGCTAAAACAGTTCCAGACATGATTGAGCAGTGCGGCAAAGCAGGAATAGTTGGAGTAATAATTATTTCAGCTGGATTCAAAGAAGCAGGACCTGAAGGCAAAGAGTTAGAAGAGAAAATTGTTGAAACAAAAAGAAAGTATAACATCAGAATAGTTGGTCCAAACTGTTTAGGCGTTATTCGCCCAAGCATCAACCTTAACGCAACATTCACAAACAAACCTCCTAAACAAGGAAACATAGCGTTTATTTCCCAGAGTGGAGCTTTAGGCTCAGCAATTCTTGACTGGGCGATACATGAAAACATCGGCTTTAGCAACTTTGTTTCGGTAGGCTCCATGATTGACATTGACTTCGGAGACCTAATCGACTACTTTGGCACAGACCCAAAAACAAGAAGCATACTGATGTACATTGAAGGAATAACCAACGCCAGAAAATTCATGAGCGCAGCAAGACACTTTGCCAGAACAAAACCGATAATTGTCGTGAAGGCAGGAAAATTTGGCGAAACAGCAAAAGCAGTAATGTCCCACACGGGAGCACAAGCAGGCGAAGATTTGGCGTATGCTGCAGCGTTTAAGCGCGTGGGAATAGTTCGCGTAGAAGAAATCGGAGACCTCTTCAACTGCGCAGAAGTTTTGGGAGTCCAACCGCTACCAAGAGGATCAAAATTAGCCATAATAACAAACGCGGGAGGCGCAGGAGTTATGGCTGCGGATGCGCTCATAGCTGGAGGAGGAAAACTAGCGGAGTTAGACCCTAAAACCGTTGAGAAATTAGACAAAGTGTTGCCTCCGCACTGGAGCAAAGCAAATCCAATTGACATATTGGGAGATGCAAAAACAGGCAGATATGAAACAGCGATTATGGCATGTCTTGGTGACAAGAATGTTGACGGTTTGTTGATAGTTTATGCTCCTCAAGGGGTAGCAGACGCTGTGGAGATTGCGGAAAGTGTTAGCAAACTTTGTGAACACAAGGATTTTGGTAAACCAATTTTGACTTCATTTATGGGTTATGAAGAGGTAGAAGAGGCAAACAGGGTTCTTAACGAAAACAGCATTCCGACATATTCTACTCCAGAGCAGGCAATCAAAACATACCTGTACATGAATCAATACAAACGCAACCTTGAACTGCTCTACCAAACACCTGAAGAGCTGCCTGTGGACAGTTCGCCGCCGAAACGTCCCATAGAAGTAGTGATTAGGAAAACAGCAAAAGAAAACAGGGAAAACTTAACGGAAATAGAATCAAAACAGATTCTGGAAAACTACAAAATCCCAGTCATACAAACATTAACGGCTCAAACAGAAGATGAAGCAGTTTTTGCAGCATCAAGGATAGGCTATCCGTTAATGTTGAAGATTCTTTCGCCACAGATTGTCCACAAAACGGACAATGAAGTAGTATGTGACATCAAATCTGATGCTGAGCTCAAAGAATCATTTCGCAACGTTGTGCAACAAGCTAAAAAGCAAAATCCAGATGCACAAATTCTGGGAGTCACACTTCAGCAAATGCCCAAAAAACTAGGCTACAAAATTAAGCTAGGAGCAAGAACTGACTCCCTTTTTGGTCCAATAGTAAGGTTTGCAATGAATAACGTTAACGAAGCTTTTGATGATGTTGCTGTAGGGCTTCCACCATTGAATCAGGCGTTAGCTAGAAGAATAATGGAAGAAACACAAGGCTACAAGCTGCTAAAAGGCTACAAGAATGTACCTCCAGCCAATCTCAAATTGCTTGAAGAGATAATGGTGCGGTTTTCTCAGTTGCTTGTTGATTTTCCCCAAATAAAAGAAGCAGACATCAACCCACTGTTCATCAACCACGAAGAGGCGTTAGCTCTTGATGCCAAAATAGTAATTGACAAGGAGCAGGTTTCAACAAAATTTGAGCCTCACCAACACTTGGTTATTAGCCCGTACCCAAAAAAGTATGAAACATCATGGAAGCTGCGGGACGGCAGAAATGTTTTGTTAAGACCAATAAAGCCTGAAGATGAACCAATGTGGCTTGAGATGTTCCAAAACTTTTCAGAGCAGTCCATACGTTACAGGTTTTTCCAGATAATCAAAGACACGCCACATGAGGTGAGGGTTCGTTACTCCAACATCGACTATGACAGGGAAATAGGCATAGTTGCAGAACTAAAAGAGGAACGACGAAAAATTTTGGGTGTTGTGAGGCTCATTATCGAACCTGACGAAAAAACTGGCGAAATCGCGTTTATTGTGGCTGACCCTTGGCAGGGACTGGGGTTGGGATCAAAGATGGTCGATTACATGATTGAAATCTGCAAAGATAAGCATCTGGAAACCGTTTACGCGTTCATGCTTCCAGACAACCACAGGGCAATCAGGCTCCTAAAAAAGATGGGATTCACCCTCAAGCATACACAAGACGTAACAAAAGCAACACTCAACCTAAAAGAGTGAAAACAGTTTTTCGGTTTAACGGCTCTGAATCAAAGCCCCAAAAGCATCCTCAAAGATTTCCAAGGTTTCTTTATCATACAGACAAAAAACCACCCGTTCTAGTCCTGTTGGACCCTCCAGATACGCTATCGACGTTGAAAGCATTATAGTAGCACACCTATCTTTTGGAAACCCAAAGATTCCCGTGCTTATCGCAGGAAAAGCTAAACTCTTCAAACGGTTTTTGTCAGCCAACTTTAACGAATTTAAGGTCGCGTCTTTAAGTTTCTCGTCCTCATGATCATCCCCACGTATCGGACCCACAGCATGAATCACGTGCTTAGCCGCCAAGTTTCCGCCAGTTGTGATTACTGCTCCGCCCACATGAGTGCCGCCTATCCTGTTGCATTCTTGCTGAATTTCTGGTCCGCCGCGTCTTCGGATGGCTCCTGCAACTCCTCCACCCAACTGCAAGGCAGCGTTTGCAGCGTTAACTATCGCATCTGTAGTTTGGTCTGTTATGTCGCCCTGAACAAGCTCTATTATAGTGTTGTTGATTTTGGTTTTCATTTGTCAGCAGCTACAGTGTAGGCTATAGAAGTTTTTAGTTCTTACCTTTTTTCTGTGAATCCCAAAAAAGTTCCCAAACATGAGTGATGCCCTAAATCTACAATCAAGCACCTGAAAGCGTGATAACAAAATAAGCAAACAAAGTCTTTTCACACAATAGTTTACAGCTTAGAAGGCACACGAACTTGTAAAAAGTAGAAGCTATTTATTAGGTGCTACCATTTTTAGACTTCTAACATGTGGGATTAAAAGACGTTCGCGATTGGTCATTTTGCGTTAGGTTATTTGCTGGGGAAAGCGTCTGCCAAAATAATGGACATTAGATTGAACTTGGCACTTTTGTTCACGGTTTCAACCATTCCAGACATCGATTTACTCCTGTTCCGTTTTATGGTACACAGAGGACCAACACATTCACTGATTTTTTCTTTACTGGTTTTTTTGCCTTTTTTTGTGCTGTATAAGAAAAAAGCTATTCCATATTTTGTTGCTTTGCTATCTCATTCATTGATAGGAGACATTTTTTCTGGAGGAATCCAACTATTTTGGCCAGTCTCTAAAGACTGGATTTTTATTTCAACCCTCTCAGGCAGAGACCCTATTAGCGTAAGTTTAGAATTAGCTCTTTTTGTTGCGTGTACACTTATCATTATTGTTAACAAAGATTTTCAAAGAATCTTATTTAACAAGACACGCCTGATTTATTGGATAATTCCTTTTGGGGCGGTTTTAGGACCATTATTGTTTGCTACAGCGCCTTATGACAATTTTCCGTTGTTATTGGTAGCTCCAAGCCTATTTTATCTCGCCATATTTTCTTACGCGATGATCGCAGTAAAACACAAAGATACGATCTGAACGGGAACTAAAAGGCTTAATTAAAACAGAATACAAGGGTCAAATTGGATTTTGTGCACATGAATTTTCTAGAGGGCACATTAAAGAAAAAAGAAACAAAATCATTAGACAAATAGAAGAAAAGTCTTGGTTGGGATTAACAATTAATCCACACAACAACTAATTACGTACACTCTAAAGGACCATAAAAAATGAAGAAGGATGCCTTGAAGGCAAACTAAGCGTCAGGCAATAAATGTTGTTACTGTACTGCCTCTACTTTGGTTACTTCAGGTATGTGTTTTTTGAGGAAGTTTTCTACTCCCCACTGTAGAGTCATTGCTGACATCGGGCATCCATTACATGAGCCTTTAAGTTTCACTTTTACTATGCCGTTATCGAATCCAACGTATTCTAGGTCTCCGCCGTCAGCTTGCAGTTGTGGTCTTACTTGTTCAAGAGCTTTTTTAACGCGGTCTTCTAATGTTTCACTCATCAGATTCACCATTAACAGTTTTAGTTACGAGTTTAGAATATAAACTGCCCCAAAAAGTTTTTGATTTTTTTGGTTTCGATGACATACATGACATTTAATTGTGTAGTGAACAATCAAAAATTCAATGTTGCAATACCTTTCTTTACTTTTGTAACAGATTTCTCAAAGAGCACTTTAGATTCTGGAGATAATTTGAGTTCAATTATTCGTTCAACACCATTTTTTCCCAAAACCACAGGAACACCAATAGAGACGGCAGAACAACTGTACTCTCCTTGCGGACACGTTGAAACGCTCATCACACGGTTTCTTCCTTTCAGGACAGCGTCTGCCATCATAGCAATAACAGCACCGGGAGCGTATGTTGTAGCGCCCTTTAGTTTTATTACATCAGCACCAGATGTTCTTGTTTTATTAACGATATTTTCGATTTGGCTTTTTGAAAGCAAAGTAGTGATAGGTATTCCCGAAATAGACGCATACTCAACCAGAGGAACCATGGATTCTCCATGCTCGCCAATAACCAAACCGTAAGTATCTTCTCTTGAAACGTCAAGCGCTTGAGCAATGTAAGAACGAAAACGCAAAGTGTCAAGAATGTTTCCCATACCAAAAACGTGGTTTGGAGGCAAACCCGATTCTTTACGCGCAATAAAGGTCATTACATCAACAGGATTTGTAACAATCATGAGTTTACAGTCTGGAGCATAACGTGCAACCTCTTTAACCACTGAACGAACAATCTTTGCGTTGATATTCATAAGGTCGATACGGGTCATACCCGGAGTTCTGCCCTTACCCGCAATAACGATGACAAGCTCAGAGCCCTCCATTTCGCTAAAGTCATCTGTTCCTTGAATTTTTCCATCAAACTCGATGGCGGGTGCAGCCTGCATCATATCTAAAGCTTCACCTTTCGCCAAGTCTGCGTTAAGATCGACGAGAACTACATCGCCTATCTGATCTTGCAGAATATTAAAGGCGGCTGCGCTACCAACCTTTCCAGCACCAACAATAGTTATCACAAAAAACCCCAAAAACATAATGTGTATTTGGAGCCTAAAGTAATTTTTTATTTTCTTTTCAGAAGAAAAAAGCTTCAATAAAAAGGGAGACCACAACGCCCGAGCTTATAGGTAGAAGAACTAATTTTTCTTAGGTTATTGCCCGCTCATAGCTTTTCTTAACGTATGGCATGATCTCGTTGAGGTCTTCTGGTTGCAGCGTAAGATGAACCCAATTTCGTATTGTTTTGCCGCCAGCCACAAAAGGCTTTGTTTCGCGTATTTTCTGCAGATCTTCCTTTTCCAAATCAGTTAATTTTGTAATGACGATTCCCTTAGTAACCATCCCTGCAAACATCTTTCCTTTAGCCAGATAACAAGGACAACCAAACATCTTCTTTGAGGTAATATAAGGCCAGTTTAGAATCTGGTTCTCAAAGGATTCTCTTAGTTCCTTTGTCTCTTCCTCAAGATACCACTTCAAAACAAGAACCACAGAATAAGTTACATGGCTACGAGAATAAACGTTTTTACTTGATAACATCATGCAAGTGTTGTTGAGTTGGTCGGCTTGAGAATTGGTTTTCATGTTTCAATTCATGGTTCTATTAGTGAATCAGTGGACAGAGCAACAGAATTGGGATGCAA
>PIXT01000074.1 GCA_003096235.1 Candidatus Bathyarchaeum sp.
ACCATCTTTGAAATTATTGGCTGTGAACGTTCACAAGCACGTTAATACATTGTTGTTCATTGCTTTTTTGTTATTTTCTGGTTTGTTTTTCCGTTAATCTTAAATACCTGATGTTAACTATATCTAACATGGAGTTAGAAATAACTAACAAAAAGTGAGAAATAAACAACGGAGGAAAAACGTTGAAAAAATGGAACAACATCATCCGCATCCTCGGAATAGCAACATGCCTAATCGGAGCATATCTGATGGCGTTTGGAGAACCAATCATAGGAACAGACCACACAGGCATTGCAACCGTTGTAGGCATAACAGGAATCGGTCTGATATCTACTGGCAACACCTTATCTGTTGTAGGTCAGAAAAAGGAGGAACCATAAATGACCGATTTTACGTGGCCAATGAGATTGATCGTGAACGCAGTTCTCGTGGTCCTTGTTGGAGTACTTGCTATATGGAAAATTCATAAAGACAAAAAAATGGGCTATCCTACTCAAGACGAACGCACCAATAAAATCCGTGGAAAAGCAGCCATTGGGACTTACTATATCAGTTTAGCTTTCATGGTATCCCTAGCATTGTTCATAATATTCGGAACAGAGTTCCTAGACTTGCCTGAACTTGAAGCTGGATGGGCTGTAATTGCAATAATGCTCGTCACTGGCATCACAAATGCGTTGTTAAGTTGGTATTACAGCAGAAAAGGCGACCTATGATGCGGACAAGAATCAAAGAACTGCGAGCAAGACACAACCTGACACAGGACGACCTTGCGAAAAAGGTTGGAGTCCGCAGAGAAACTGTGCTGTATCTGGAGAAAGGAAAATACAATCCCTCACTAAAACTTGCGCATGACATCGCCAAAGTTCTAAAGACTACTATTGACGACTTGTTCATCTTCGACGACGAAGACACAAAATAGCCCTCAAAGCAGGCGTTTTTTTCCCATAAATGGGCGCCTGCAACAAGAACTTTTAAGTTAACAAACTAAAATTGGTTGATACGAGGGCAATCCGTTGGACCTGCAAAAAAGAATCGACCTGGTAATGAAAAACACCGCAGAAGTTGTAACACCCGAAGAAGTCAAAACTCTACTAGAAACAAACAACAACCCCCGAGCATACTGGGGATTCGAATGCTCAGGACTACTCCACATCGGAATCGGCTTAGTCTGCTCAGCCAAAATGAAACATCTGGTGAAGGCTGGTTTTGATTTCACCATATTTCTGGCTGACTGGCACTCGTGGATAAACAACAAACTAGGCGGAGACATGGAAAACATCCGCACCTGCGGCGAATACCTCAAACAAATCTTTATTGCCCTTGGATTACCGCCCGAAAAAGTCAACTACAAATGGGCATCCGAAATAACAGAAAAAGTAACTTTCTGGGAAAAAGTAGTAAGAATCGCAAAAAGCGTCTCAGTAAAACGAACATGGCGCGCCCTACCCGTAATGGGACGCGAAACAAGCCTAACCGACATCGAAACCGCATGGGTATTTTACCCCTGCATGCAAGCCGCAGACATCTTCGAAATGGAAATGGACGTAGCCTGCTCAGGTATAGACCAAAGAAAAGCCCACATGCTCGCAAGAGACGCCGCAGAGAAACTGAAATGGCAAAAACCTGTCTGCATTCACACACCTTTGCTTATTGGGCTTCAAGGACCACAAACAGCAGCAAAAGAATTCGGCGAAACAGATGACCTAAACGTGGAAATCAGCTCCAAAATGAGCAAAAGCATACCACAAAGCAGCATACTTGTTCACGACAAACCCGAGGATATCGCCTCTAAGATAAAACATGCTTTTTGTCCACCTAAAGTTGTGAAAGCAAATCCTGTACTTGAACTGGCAAAACACATCATTTTTGCTGAACAAGAAACCTTTGTAATACCCAGACCAGCAAAATATGGTGGACCAGAAACTTTTGAAAGCTTCCAAAGTCTCGCAAACGTATATTCTGAGGGCAAGATTCATCCTCTGGACCTTAAGAACGGCGTTTCTGACGCTATTATCGAAATTCTCCGACCTGTTCGTGAACACTTCCAAAAACATCCAGAAACACTAGAAAAGATGATGAAAATCGAGATAACTAGGTAACAAAGTTGTCTAGAAAAGATGAGAAACGGCTAGAAAAACTCGTCAAAATATTGGAGCGACTAAAACAGCAAGCCGAAAAAGGCACCCCAATAGTTGTAGAAGGCAAAAATGACGTTAAAGCGCTTTACAAGCTTGGCATAACTGGTGACATGATTTTAGCCAAGGCTTCTGGTAAATCGTTTCTTGATGTGGTTAGTGAAATAGAACAACGTGAAACACGCGAAGTTATTTTGCTGTTAGATTTTGACCGCCGAGGGAAAGAGTTGACTAAACGCTTGGCTAAGAGTCTGGAGTGCACAAAAATTTCATCTAATCTTGTTTTTTGGCGTATGTTTTTCGGTCTAGTCGCTAAAGATGTTAAAGATATTGAGGGTTTAGCAAAATTTTTTGAGAGTCTGAATAATAAATGCTTAAGTCGTAAAGTATAATAGACACTTGAGCCTTAAAACACATTTGTCTCAGTTTTCACGGGGACAACATTATGATTGAGGTGACTAGAAACGAAATCAGCACAAACTGTTACGATAAAGTACGTTATACGCGCCCGGTTCGATGTGGAGGGGGTAGTTGAAAAACCGGACGTGATAGGAGCTCTTTTTGGGCAAACAGAAGGTTTGTTTGCACCAGAACTGGACCTCCGAGAACTACAAAAATCGGGAAGAATCGGAAGAATAGAAATTAATTTAGATTCAAAACAAGACAAAACCACAGGTAACATTAACATACCTACAAGTCTTGACAGAGTCTCTACTGCAATTATTGCAGCCAGTATCGAAAGCATAAACAGAATTGGACCTTGTAAAGCCAAAGTCTTTCTAAACAAAATCGAAGACATACGCGACGCAAGACGCCGACTCATTATCGACAGAGCAAAAGAAGTTCTACGAAAATGGACTGTCGAAACAATGCCAGGTACCGACGAAATTTTCAGAGAAGTTTCTGAAATGTTGCGGTTGGCACGAGTCGAAAAATATGGAC
>PIXT01000075.1 GCA_003096235.1 Candidatus Bathyarchaeum sp.
TCAGTAGTTGCATTAGTTAACCCAAAAGTCAATCTGGTTCCAAGTTACTCAGCGTCGTTTGTCTCTCAATCATTCGTTCAAGAGATAAGTTGCATCAATCAAGGCTCGACCTTTTTGAATCAAACGACCCGTGTACAAATCTATAATTTCATAACAAACAACCCCGGAATCAACTTCAGGGGAATATGCAACTCGCTCACGCTTCCAATTGGAGTTGTACAGTATCATCTTGCAGTGCTCATGAAGGGTGAGTTGGTGTCTAATCGCAAGGATGGAAGAAACAAACGATACTTCATGTCCAAAAAATTTTCGAATATAGAGATGAAGATAATTTCTGTTCTCAGACATGAGACAGCGGGAAAAATATTAGAGATATTGCATGATGAAGAGTCGGCGTCTCATGGAAAGTTGGCTCAGCGTCTAAACATTTCATCTCAAGCATTAACGTGGCAAATGAAACAACTAAAACAGGCAGGTCTGGTAACAGGTCAAGTTGACGGGATTACTATCAGTTACGGTTTAGACGAAACACACGTTGCTACAATCAAACAATGTATCAATGTAACTTCTAAGTTAGGATAAAAAAAGTAGGGTTTGTGGGTTTGTTTTGCTACGCAAGTAGCGTTTTGGGTGAACTGCTAGGTTGGCGTTGCTGGAGGAGGCGGAGGTGGAATAGCGTCCGTCTTTATTGAGAAGAACGCTATAGTCAAAAGCAGCAAAGAAATCCAGAGAAGCAGGAACCCGATTCCGATTATGGTTAAAACAGCGCCGATTAGTATTATCAGTCCTGTAGTGCCGAAGAGTCCAACTTCAGTTTTTTCAGCGAGGGAAGATAGTGATTTTCTGTAGAATATTGCTGCGATAACAATGAACACGAAGAGGACAACTAATCCTGCTACGATAATTAGCAGATGATCTCCAATTGAATTGAAGTCTATTGCTGCTTCCCAGTCCATGTTGGCAAGCGCTGTGGGGTCTGTACTAAGAGTTTCTAAATCAAGGTTTAGTTCTGATAATAAACCAACTGCTCCCACAACAACAGTAGCCACAAAAACTACTGCACCAACTATTGTCAAGATAACGCCGTAAAGGGTATTGTTGAATATGCCGCTTTCGTTGTATTGGTCAGCTAGTCCTTTCATTGCTATTAAGACAAGAATTATGCCAACAAGTCCTAACAAGCCACCAAAAGACCCTGCTGCAAATCCAGAGAGAGGAGAAATAAGCATCAGTAAGGCGCCTATGCCACCCAAAGTTTTTGTTGTTTGCATTTCCATAAAGTAACACCACAAAACCCAGTTTCTAAGGCTTTGAATAAAAGCTTTTTCTTGACATAAACGTTTTTTACTGAAAACACGCTACAGCAGATACTCAAAAATACTTTTTTAGGCAAATTTTGCCACAAAACAGACCAGCCCATTGACTAACCTGTTGAATTACACAAACTGATTTTCAGCTTTTGGCTCAAAAAAATAGAGCCAGACGTTTTACTACCTAGCAGTTACACCATGTTGCATTGCAACTCACGGTTATGCGTGAATATACGCTGTAAAGCCCACAAATCGTCGTAACGTCTAGCTGATTAACTCCATATCTTCTCCACAGCACACAAGTGTTCCGCCGCCCACTTTGGTGACAACGACTTCGTTACCGCAGATGTTACAACGATACTTTTCATTAACTTCTTGAACCCCCACAATTTCACCCCCTTCTGTGTTTACTAGAACACATAATTATACGTAAAAACTGCTATTATGGCTTTTCAGATTGCAAAACATAGCAGCATAAATTATAGAACAGGTATGACAAAAACAAGAAAAATTGATGCTGATTCCAAAAAGGAAGTAATGGTTAACTAAACCTACTTGTTTGGGATAGTGAATCAGTTTTGTAAACGGTTATGATGGCGCACGTACAATTCTGGACTTTTCTGTGTTTTAGGGGATAATCGTTAATCCAGCAGTTTTCATTATAACATAAAGTTATCCCAAAAGTTTTAAAGACTATGCAATGTAAAACATAACACAGGGGGATATTCGAGAATATTATCTTCTAGGATTTTCCCACATAAAAAACATACAAAATGCGGGATGACGACCCCGCCGGGGGACTAAACAGGGGATCAGCCTCCGTGAAACGGCTGGATGATGTGGTCGTCCAAGCACGAAAGCTCCCCAAAAAAAGAAGGGTGAAAAAATGGTAAGTGTAGGTACAGAATGGATTAACAAATTTCCTGCACCATGCAATCAAAAACAACTAAGTCACTGTGATGAGACTTCACAAGGATTTGGATCAGCAATGAGGTCACGAGGACACACATGGAAGTTTGACTGGGGAAACAGTAATGCATGGGAAACAGATTGGCGCGACAGTGCATTCGGAGGAGCAGACAACAATACTCAAGGAGGCGCTGATAGCGTTGATTTTGCTTATCTGTCAAGTCATGGTGGAGCTGGAAGCAACAATTTTGTGGCAGCATTTGGTATTCAGCACGACAAATGTCTATGGAACAACAGAGAAGGGCGCCTAGGCAACTGGAACCTAGAATGGGTAGTCATGGACACCTGCGAAAGTTTACAGCTTCCTAGCCCACAAAATAGATGGCATCATTGCTTCCACGGTCTGCACATGGTATTAGGCTTCACTGGCGGTGCCTCAGATAGCTGGTGGACAGATGATCGAGGATGGGACTTTGGTCGACGAGCAGGGGCTGGAGCTAAGCTGTCGGATGCATGGCTTGATGAAGCATACTCATGGTGGTGCGACGACGACCCAGTAGCGATGGCTTGCGGGCGCAATAAGGAAGACGCTAAAAACCGCTTGTATAACGAACGCATTACATCATACTTCAACGACATCCCAAATAGCGAAATCAGGTGGTACTGGTGGCGCTGGCGTAGCTAGAATGATAGAAGGAGAGAATTGTTATGCCTGAATTGAAGTTTACTAAAAAATTACCGGACACAGTACCGTCAGAATTGACTGTGTACTCAACAGAAAGAGTTCGGTACGGCCAAACGGCTGTTAAAGCAATGGCAAGCAAATTGAAAGTGTCAAAAAGACCCGCGCTGACAGAAGTGCTTCCACGTGTCCGAGCTAAACTAGAGTTCAGATATGTTGACAACTGGACGATTGGCAGTAAAGAGGGCTTTACCACTGCGATAAATCGTCTATCGGGTGCAATACGTTTTCGCGATGAAGTACGTCACGGTCGCGAACTAGATGTTTCATTTAAGGTTCGTGAACCGCGCATAGTAGAGGCTGCACGTAAGTATGTGGACACCACTAAGCTAGTCAAACAAAAAGATAGCGAATTGAAGGTTAGCAAAATTACATACCTGCGCACACAAGGAGCGTCTTTGGACGGTGAGGCGGCGCCTGAGCAGATTTTAGATGCCGGAGTAATTTTTACCAGAGATATCGACGGCGTCCCAGTTGTCGGTTTTGGGGGGTACCTCATGGTGAACGTCGCTCATGATGAGTCCGTAGTAGCGGCAACAAAGGTCTGGCGTCACCGTGACAAAAAGATGGGCAAAGTAAAAGTGTTGCAGCCAGATTATGCGGTCAAGCAATTGCAAAAACGTCTGAAAGCTCATGGACTAAAAGAGCAGGTGAATGTGCTAAAGTCTGACTTTTGTTACTTTGAAGCAAACGACAACACATCACAAAGGTATCTTGAGCCGACATATGCATTTCTTTACGAAACAAGGATAGGAAAATTCTTGTACAAATCTGTTGAAGTTATTCCAGCTACTCAAAAACCAAAACAAAGGTGGGTCTTCAGAAAGCGGTTTTCAACTCCTACCACGACTGTACGAAAATAGGCAATTTTGGTCAAAGCTAGAAAAAGCATAAATCTTCCCTTTTTATTTTTTTTACAATGAAAACAATAGACGGAATAGACGTAGAAGAGCTGGAACGTCGGATGCGTCCTGGCGGCTGGTCTCAAGAAGGCTTTCTTACGTCAGAACAATCTTTGGTTCAAGTGTTAGCTGATGACCAAGTTTCAATACAAAAACTTGGAGTGAGTAAGCAACAGATTTCTGGTACTCTAGAAAGATTGCTGGAAAAAGGAGCTCGTAGTAACAGATTCAAACCAGAAAATGTAGGGCATTTTAAGGTGCAGATTATCCACAGCCGTAAGATGAGAACATGTCCATGGGCACCACACCAGTTTGAATGGTGCCACATTGGGCAAGGAGTAAAATATCTCACTACAGAGGATTTTGAGGTCACAAACACAAGGATAAGAGAGAGCCTACACGGCACAAGTCTATGTGTGCACCTTATTCGTGATCATGGCTTTTTTGGTGGACGTAACACAGCTTACAGGATAGACCCAGAAAAGGCTGTTCGTGTTTTGGAGTTAGGTAGCGGCAACAATAGTAACTAGTTTAGTTGTGTTGCCGAATCGTTGGATAAAACGTTTCTCATACAGAGGTCATGTTTTGAGCAGGTCTGCACATGACTGAAACGTGATACTTTTTAGGAAATGCAGAATAAGGGAAGCATATTTGAAGACCAATAAAAAGGTCCTCTAAATTTTTCCTATGGCCCAGTGAAGCCACATTTTGGGCATCGGTATGCTCTTCCGAACTGTCTGCATTTGGCGCAGCGCCAGATGAGTATTTCTCCGCAGTTTGGACAATTAGTTTTTGTCGAGTCTTCGCCCGGAGGAATGGTTCGGTTACATGACATGCACTTTGGCATAACGATGTTTACTTTCTCGCTCACAGCAACACCTCAAGGAAAGTTCAGTAATACAACGCCCTCTTATATATGCTATCTTTTAAAACTTGCTCAGAGATATAGTAGAGTCAATGTTGAGTAAGAGGAAGAGACTTGAAAACAAAACCTGACATCGTTGTGATTGGAGGAGGACCCTGTGGTTCATACGCGGCGTACTCAGCCGCTAAACGGGGAGCAGAGGTTGTGGTTTGTGAAGAACATGAAACGGTGGGGGCGCCTGATCATTGTGCAGGTCACTTGAATATCTCCAGTCTTAAGCGGTTAGGACTACGGGTACCACGTGGTGTTATCGAAAACAAGATTAAAGGAGCAAAAATCTATTCTCCGTCAGGTAAAGAGTTTGTTTTAAGGTGCCGCAATCCAGTAACATATGTTGTTGACAGGGAACTTTTTGACAAGCATCTTGCTGAACTTGCGGTGAAGGCGGGAGTAGAGTACCGTTTCAAGTCAAGGGTGAAGTCTTTGGTTTTTGATTCAGGATACGTTAAAGGAGTAGTGCTGAAAGAAAAAGAGAAAGTAGAAACGAAGGTTGTCATAGATGCCGAGGGCAGCTCATCAGCAGTGTTGAAGAATGCGGGTCTAGATGGGTTGAAGGCTTCGATGATTGTTCGGGGAATTCAAGCACAAGTTGATGGGCTAGAAGGCGTGGATGAGGACATGGTTGAGGTGTATCTTGGAAGAAATGTTGCTCCAGACTTTTTTGCGTGGATAATCCCTAAAAAAGATGGCACAGCAAAGGTTGGCTTAGCCACATCAAACGGTAACCCGAACCAGTATCTGCAAAGTTTTATGAATACTCATCCTGTTGCCTCCAAGAGACTAAAAAAAAGCAAAGTCACAGGCATTTCTGTTCACCCGATACCGTTGACGGGTCCAATTCCTAAAACGTATTCTAACGGTTTTTTGGCGGTAGGAGATGCAGCTTCTCAAGTAAAACCGACAACAGGGGGCGGCGTCATCTTTGGATTAACATGCGCAAAAACGGCAGGGGAGGTCGCTTATGAAGCAGTTAAGAACAACAGTTTTTCTGAAGCTTTTCTGTCAGGCTATCAGCGTCAATGGAAACGGCTTGTAGGTTTTGATTTATCGGCTATGCTCAGGATGCGAAAAATGCTAAACAGCCTATCCGACAATAGAACAGACAAGGTAATCAGGTTATGCAACAGTTTGGGAATGGATGAAACGCTGGAAAAGTTTGGAGACATCGATTTTCAAGGCAGGTCTCTTATTCCGATGATAAAGTATCCGGGGACACTGGCAGTAATCAGCTATTTCTTTTATTCGTGGTTGACATCGCCAACAAAACAGTAAGTCTTGTCTTGATTGTTCCTCAGTTATGCATGGAAGCGTTTTTTAGAGGAAGAAAGAAACAAAGTAGGTTAGTATTGAGGCTACAGGGACATGACAGGAAGAATATCGTGCGATTCGTCGTCTTTTTCTCATAAGATGGTTATAGTCGTGAGAACTGACATAAAAATGAGTAAAGGCAAAATGGCGGCTCAGGCTGGACATGCTGCAGTTTCCGCATCAGAGTATGCAAGAAAGAACCGCCCAGAATGGTGGAGTCCATGGATTATGGAGGGGCAGTGTAAGATTGCGGTGAAAGTCAAGTCTGAAAGTGAGATATTGGATATTGAAAGAAAAGCCAGAAACGCGGGGCTTCCTGTAGCATTGATTGTTGACAGGGGATTGACTGAAATTCCGCCAAACACTACAACTTGTCTAGGAATAGGTCCAGCCCCCGCAAACAAGGTTGATACCATAACAGGAAAACTGAGTCTACTCTGAGGCACAACTTTGCAGGTTCCACAACTTGAAAAAGAATTAGGCATACAAGTTTACGCCACCCAATCTGACGGGATTGGGGGAAAAATCCGTACGCTATTAGACGATTTTGTAGTTGAGGAACTTTTGGTTGATGGCTCTTTGGCTAAGATTTCAGCGCCTGTTGAGGAGTGGGAGTCTACGGGTGAGGGACGTTACCTTATCTGTGTGCTGGTTAAACGAAAATGGGACACTTTTATGGCGGTTAGAGAGGTTGCGTATAGGCTACATGTTAACCAGAAACGCATCAGGTTTGCAGGAATCAAGGACACCAAGGCTCTAACTGCACAGCATATTAGCCTGCAAAACGTATCTGCAAGCAAGGTTTCAGACCTGCAAATCAAGGACATACAAGTGTATCCGCAACGTTTTTCCAAAGAAAGAATGTATTCTCAGCTCATCAAGGGAAACAGGTTCCACATCACCGTAAGAGGAATCGACCATCCAGCCTCGGTTATTGAAGAGAGAACAAGAGGCGTTAAAGAGGAAATAGAAAAAGTTGGAGGGGTTCCCAACTTTTTTGGGCACCAACGTTTTGGCACAATAAGACCCAACACACATCTGGTAGGCAAACATCTAACAAGAGGAGAACCAGAAAAGGCGGCTCTTGCATTTCTTGCAAAACCAACCATACACGAGCACCCCGAAGCGCAGGCGGCACGGCAGCAGCTACAGGATACAATGAATTTTGAAGAGGCGCTTGAACGGTTTCCCAGATTTTTGAGGTACGAACGTTTCATGCTGCGTCACCTAGCACAGTATCCAACAGATTTTGTAGGCGCATTCAGGGAGTTGCCGCGGAGGCTCCGCAAACTTTTCGTTCAAGCATACCAGTCGTATCTTTTCAACAGGTTTTTGAGTGAACGCATACGAAGAGGCATTCCCCTAAATGCGTTGCAGATAGGCGACTACACAGTAAGGCTTGACGAAAATGGGTTGCCAATAGAAGAATACGGTCAGGCAACTGAAACAAACATTCAACAGTTACAACAAGAAATGACGGAAGGAAAGCTGTGTGTTGCTGCTCCGCTTATAGGTCCAAATCAGCCTCCATCAAAGGGCATTCAAGGAGAAATAGAGCAAGCGATTCTTGAAGCAGAAAATGTTACTCCAGAGCAATTTAAAATTCCGTTTATGCCCGAAGCAACCGCAGAAGGCAGACCAAGAGCAATCCTTAATCCAGTCTGGAACCTTGCTTTGGAAGAAATTTCCGAAGACAAAGAGAATCCAGGAAAGCAGATGATGAAGCTTGGCTTCACATTGAACAGGGGCAGCTATGCAACTGTGGTTTTAAGAGAATTCATGAAACCACAAAACCTGATACAGGCAGGATACTAACCACAAAGTTATGGTGTTAGTCTGAACTGGTCTCGTGGGAAGAGCACTACTTCTCTGATGTTTTTTACGCCAGTAAGAACCATTATCAGCCGTGCTAGACCTAGTCCCCATCCTGCGTGTGGCGGCATACCATAATCGAATGTCGCTAAGTGAGTTTTGAAGGATTCTGTGCTTAGTCCCTGCTCGGCTAACCGTTTCATCAGCAATTCTTTGTCGTGGATACGTGCCCCGCCAGAAGAAAGCTCTACCCAGTGCCACATCAAATCGAAGCCTTCGCTCAGTTCGGGGTTATCGTCTTTTGGTTTGATATAGAACGCTTTAGCTTTGGTGGGCCAGTCAGTAATGAAGTAGTAGTATGGATGAAGTTTTCCAAGAATTCTGTAAGCTGCAGTTGGAATGTCTTCGCCCCAGTTGATGTGCATTTTTTCTGCTTCAAGCTCCTCCAAAACCTTACTGTAAGTTAAGCGTTTGAAGGGAACCTCGGGAACAACAATCTTGTGACCCAGAAGCTCAAGCTCCCGCTCACATTTAGCCGCAACATCTTTGCAGACGCTATGAATCAGCTCTTCAAGAACACTCATAACATCTTCAGCGTTCGCAAACGCTTTCTCAATGTCAACAGAAATAAATTCGCTTAAGTGACGACGAGTATGTGATTCCTCTGCTCTAAAGAAGGGACCAACCTCAAAAACTTGCTCAAAATCCAAACACAATTGCTCTTTGTATAGCTGTGGACTCTGAGCCAAAAAAGCCTCCCGAGTAAAGTACGCCACAGGAAACAGCGCAGCTCCACCCTCAGTTGCAGACACTATGATTCTGGGCGTGAACACTTCCATGAAGCCCCGCTTTGACAGGAAACTTCTGGTTGCCTCAAGAGCTGCATGTTGAACCCTGAAAATAGCCTGATTCTCTTCTCGTCTTAAATCTAATACGCGGGCATCAAGGCGCACATCAATCTCGGCCTTGGTTCTGCCAGTTATGTCAAGGGGCAACGGCTGTTGTGACACAGAAAATATCCGCATCTCGCTTGGAACAATTTCTGCTCCCCGTGGAGCATTCTTCATCTTTTTAACGGTTCCCTTAACACCGATGCTGTATTGTTTTTGCAAAGACTTAGCTTTCTCTACTACCTCAGCAACAACTTTGTTCTTATGAATAGTAAGCTGCAGTTGCCCAGTTCTGTCTTGCAGTATAACAAAACGCAAACCACCTAAGTCCCTGATCTCCTGAACCCAACCGAAAACCAAGACTTCCTGACCGTCCATTTCAGGACTTACATCTTCGGAATAATGGGTTCTTCTCCAATCTCCCATCTTGTCAAGCTTCATCGGAGAACCAACACTGTTATTTAGCAAATTCTACTCGAAGGGTCATTCCCCGAAGCTTTTCGGCGAGCTCCCTTGCAGCTTTGACGTTAGGAATTCTTTTTCGCCTTCCACGATTCAAGATAACCCGTGTCTCAGTGGTTCCGTCAGGCAACCAAATCTTGTTTATCGTCAAAATACTCAATGGAACAAAGAGGTCTTCCAAGAACTTGCGTTCAGCTACTCCATATTCCAAGACGCGAATGGTTTTTCCGGTCTTTTCGCCAAGAGCCTTAACAATTTTTCCGCCATGGCTCAAAAGACGTGGCACATCACCTTTATCGACTAGAATAGCGAGAATCCTATCCGCTTCCACAGCCTTGTGAAAACGAACCTCTTGAAGAGAAGGGTACTGTTCTTCAAGAGACAAAAGTAAACGGGCTATAGTGAAGTCTACCTCACTGACATTTCCCGACTTTAGTTTTCCTTGACATTTTGAGCACAATATTCCGCTTTTCAAGCAGAAATTGCATAGTTCCGTTTTCACTGCGTCTTGTAGCCTCCCTGAGTTAAATGAGTTAGCGGCGGAGCCTTTTAAACTTGCGTGTTTTTGGTCTATTTCGCTAAAGTTATTTCGATAGAGCTAACATTTGATGGCATGCTACCCTCTTCGAAAGATTCGAACTGATCGGTGCCTATTCCGATATTCTGGATTTTAAGGTCAGGCATGAAGCGACGTCGAGTTACTTCCACAACGTCAATTGCTCTGCTGATTGCTCTACCTCTAGCCTTAACGGATACTTCGCTTGCTCCGCCATGGAAAAGAGAGATGCATGCCAGTACATAGTTCATTACTGGTTTTTTTCCAATCAGCACAGAGTTGTCTTCCGCCAATTTCCGCCTCGCTCCTTTGTTTTTATGTTCGTGTGAACTTTCTAAGCTTTTTGCTAGCTCAATAAATACATTGTGGTGAAACTTTGCATATCACTTAAAGTTAGGCGCGTATGGAATTGGTTTTTCTAAAAAGAGCAAAACAGCAAGGACAGTAATGGATTAAAGTAATCTAGCGGCTTCAGACAGAATCGGTCTCAAAGAGAACGGCAACTTGAAAGCATGAGATTTTGATGAAGCTGACTGTGGATTATTCACGATTAAGGAAAACATATTTAGGTCAGGATTTGAATCGTAACTAAGCTTTAGCACACGGAGAATGTCTGATTTGCCGATAATGGATCCCTTCAAGAAAACACTTGCACAGAAGCATAGACTCTACATGAAAATATGTCGAGAATGTGGAGTACGAAACTCTTCCGCTGCCACCAAGTGCAGAAAATGCAGAAGCAAGAATCTGCGATGGAAGAAACGTGAAGTCGTCCGCTAAAAAAAGCAGTGTAAAAGTTGTGTTTAGTATCTAGAACGGTAGTAGACCGTTTGAAGATACGCAGTTAATTCACAGTCAAATGCTGTTTTGGGCGTTTGTTCTGTGATTTATTCAAAGTCGGCTCACCTGAAACACTGGTATTACACAGGTTTTTTTATTCCACATGAAAGGTAACAGTTTTTTGGTATGCCATAAACCTGAAGTGATTCAATAATTGTCAGTTTTCAGCAAACCTAAATAGCAACATGAAAGCATTGAAAAACACAGTTAAGTATAAAGTGAAAAGATGGTTTTATGAACATACTGTTTGTAACGTCTGCAGCCCCAAAAAAATCTCCTTTCTTCACAGATGAAAAAAGACCGCCTTTAGGATTGGGGTCGCTTATGTCCGTAGTGCGAAAGCATGGACATACCGTATTTTTTATTGACAATTACTTGAAACAAACAGACTTTGTTAAAGACGGATACCTGCAAAAAAATGAGATAGATTTTGTTGGAATTTACGTAAACACGATTTGCTATCGAGACAGCATGAAAATGTTCACGGACATTGAAAGGCTTCGAAAAAAAGGTTTGTGGAACGGAAAAATAATTGCTGGCGGTCCTCATACGTCGGTTGCTCTTGACACGATTCCAGATTTTGTTGATTATGTTGTTCAAGGAGAGGGAGAGCAGGCAATTCTAAAAATCATTAATGGTGAAGCAAAACAAAGAATCGTGAAGGAAGAGAGAATAAAAGATTTGGACTCGCTCCCGTTTCAGCCATGGGATATTTTCACTAAACTACCTTACGATTACTCTTGTAAGTGGATGGATACAAAACCTGTTTTTACGATGAACACAAGCAGAGGCTGCCCGTTTGACTGCGCATTTTGTTCGGTGGACTCGGTGTGGGGTAAGCAGTACACATACTTTAGCGTAGATAGGCTGATTGACGAAATCAAGTATCTGATTAAAAATTTTGGCGCAAAGGGCATCTATTTCCGAGAAGACAACTTTACATTGAATCGTAAAAGAGTAGAAGAGTTCTGCGCAAAAATACGTGAACTCAACATCAAATGGGCTTGCGAAACAAGAGTAGACACGTTATGTGATGAAGAATTAGTTAAAATGATGAGCAAGGCGGGATGCGAAGCGGTTTATTTAGGGGTTGAAAGTGGCAGCCAAAAGGTTTTGGACATCCTCAAGAAGGGTGTTACTGTAGAGCAAATAGAAAGATGTGTCACGTTGTGCAAGAAGCACAAAATACGAACATACTGTAGTCTCATCACGGGTGTGCCTGGAGAAACGTATGAAGACTATTTGCTGACAAAAAAGCTGATGAACAAACTAAAACCTCACGCTTACGCTTTTTCGGTCTTTGTTGGAATCCCGCATAGTCAATTATACGAAGAGATTTTAACAAAAAAGCTTCATGAACACATTGACGATATAGGGCTAGTGTATTTGCCCGGATACGATGTTAGAACAGAGTATTTCTATGGTGTAGACAGCAAAAAGTGTGTAGATTACGAATTTAAGCAGAGAACAAGTTTTGACGAAGAGTTGTTGAAGGAGCTGGACAAAAACAAATTTAAGAAGATGGTTAAACGGACAGTTTCGGTTTTACCTGTGGGGGTAGTAAAAAAAGTAGATAAGAAGGGCAGGTTGAAAAGGCTCTACAAAAAAATGGCACGTTAGAGAAAAAGGGTGAAATTTAACAAAAAAGTTTAACTTCAGTTAATTTAGCTATTTCGTGAGAAGACCACTATGGTTTCTAATCCCAGAATTGACGTGATTATGTCCGTTTACAATGGGGAAACATATCTCAGAGAAGCCATAGAAAGCATACTTAATCAAACATACACAAATTTTAGGTTTATAATTGTAGATGACTGCTCAAACGATGGCTCTTTTGACATCATTAACAGTTTTACAGATGAACGAATTGTAGTTATCAAAAACAAGAAGAGATCTGGACTAACAAGAAATCTAAACAAAGCCCTCAGAGCGTCTGACGCCGAATATGTTGCAAGACAAGACGCAGATGATGCTTCATTGTCTAACCGATTTAAAACTCAAATAGACTTTTTTGAGAAACACCCTGAAGTTGATTTGCTGGGCACTGGAGTTTACTTGATTAACGAAAAAGGAGACTTGATTGGAGAAAGATTTGCACACCCAAAACCGTCTAAACAGATTTTTCTTAAAGCAAATGAACTGTTTCATGGTTCAGCGATGATCAGAAGAGAGGCTATTGAAGCAGTGGGCGGATACAATGAAGTGTTCAAGTATTCGCAGGACTACGAGTTATGGCTACGATTAGCCAAAAAAGATAATGCAAGAAATATACAAAAACCGCTCTACGCCTTAAGACGACATAAAAGCAGTGTTAGCTTGAACAAAACTAAAGAACAATTATTGTTTGAATTAGCTGCCAGAAAAATTGCAAAAAACGAGTTAATTTTAGATGA
>PIXT01000076.1 GCA_003096235.1 Candidatus Bathyarchaeum sp.
GACTTCAGGTTGTCTCCCATATTTTACTATGGCTTTTTTGGTGTTGCAGGCGCTGTAGCCTTTCGAGCCGTCAACACACTCGATGGAATGGTTGGATTTAAAGACCCTGAAAATCTTCACATTGGCTGGTTTTCCGCAGTCTTTGATACTATAGTCAATTATGTTCCAGCTCGATTAACAACTCTTCTAATCATCTTAGCCGCAGCTGTTCTAGGAGAAGACTACAAGAATGCGTGGAAGATTGCCCGCAGAGACCAAGCAAAGATTCCTAGCACAAATCATGGATGGCAGATGGCGTCTATGGCTGGAGCTCTTCGAGTGCAGTTAGAAAAGCCAGGTCAATACGCTGTTGGAGACATGGTTGAAGAGTTGGATGCAGACAAAATTATTCGCTCCTTAAGAATCCGAAATGCAGCAATAGTTTTAGCGATAGTCTTTATGTTGCCAGTGTTTTTGTTGACGACTGTTTACTTGTTTCCATTTTAGGATGCTAAGTTATCTTGAGATGGGTAAAATCCAACAATAAAGATATAGCACAGTAAGGTTCTAACTGTTTGACTATTCTGGCGTTTGCCACAAATCTAGGTGTAAAAAGTGACGAAGGCACGAAGAAAAGTATCGTTGGTTAACCCACCACCACTAAAAGGAGTTTATCGGCATCAACTGTATCTGTCACTCGGTTTAGCGTACATGACGGCTGTTCTCGAAGAAGACGATCAGGAAGTAACGGTTATCGATTGCCCAGCACTAGAAATGACCCACGAAGACTTGAAAGCAAAGTTAACGTCCATTGGACCAGATTTGATAGGCATCACATCCATGACGCCAACAATACAATCAGCACTCATATCAGCACACGTTGCAAAAGAAGCCTGCCCAAAAGCAACAGTTGTTCTTGGAGGTCCACACGCCACATTTATGGACAAAGAAGTTCTCACTGAAGAAAAAGCAGTAGACATAGTTGTCAGAAACGAGGGCGAACAAACCTTGCTAGAACTGGCACAAAACGTGTCCAATTCAAAGAGCCTTAGCAAAATTGAAGGAATAACCTTCAGAAAGAACAACGAGATAGTTCAGACTCCTAACAGACCATTTATTCAAAACCTTGACGAGCTGCCTCGTCCAGCATACAAATATTTCGATCTAGAAAAATATCGGCTGTATGGGAGAAGAATTCTTCCAATAATAACAAGCAGAGGATGCCCATCCCAATGCTCATTTTGCACAACGTCACGAATTTTTGGGAAAGGCTTCAGAGCGCGGAGCCCCAAAAATGTAGTTGATGAACTTGAATGGTTAAAAGATGTTCACAAGGCTGACGCGTTCTCGTTTTATGATGACACATTCACACTTGACACAAAAAGGGCAATCAAGATTTGTGAAGACATGAAAAACAGAGACATTGGTCTTCCGTGGGATTGCCAAACTAGAGTCAGCAAAGTTTCTAAAGAAATGTTGTCTAAGATGCGGGATGCAAACTGTCAACAAGTTTTTTTTGGTGTCGAGTCAGGGTGCCAAAATATTTTGGATGCAGTAAACAAAGGAACAACAGTTGAACAAAACAAGAAAGCAATCAAAATGGCTAAGGATGCGGGCTTGTTTGTAGCTGTTTCTGTGATGGTTGGATATCCAGGAGAGACAAGAGACATGCTGATGCAGACAATTGAGTTAATCAAAAAAACAGAGCCAGACGATGCTTACATATGTGTTGCAACGCCGTATCCTGGAACTGAGCTTCGTAAACTAACCGAAAAGATGGGATGGAAGATTTCAAATGACTGGAAACGCTACGACACAACAGCACCTGTGTTTGATAACCCCAACTTGTCAGAGGAAGATGTTAACAGAATAAGAAGTTCATTCTATGACAGCTTTTATTCTCCAAAATATGTTCTTCGTCACCTGTTTAAACGAAACTTTTACAGCAAAGTGATGGCTAGAACCGCAATGAACCATTTGATATGGAGAATCAAAAAAAGGTTCTAACAATCCAGCAATAAAAAGATTCAAGTTAGGAGCTAGCTCTGTAAATCGCTCTGAGCTTTTTGCAACATAGACACAAGCGGTAGATTGCATGGACATTTGGGTTCACATTCACCACATTCTGTACACTCGCTGACATCAACTTCAAGTCCAGCATACAGTTTTTTTGCCCAATTTTTTAATCCATAAGTTGTGTATAACGTGTGAAACCTGAGGATAGCGGCTATGTCAATGTTTTGAGGGCAAGGCAAGCATAGTCCACAGTCTTTGCAGTGTTGCTCGTCAAATTGGATGCCGAAATGGTTTTTTTCAGCCAATGTTAGCTTTTTGTAGTCATTTCCTACTTTGGCAGCGGTTTCAACTTCTTGAACTGACTTGAACCCTGTGACAACTACGGATACATCTTGGGCAAGAACGAACCGAAGTGCGTTATGTACCATTGAATGTGTATCTTGTCCTAAAAGAGCATGGAGTTCGGGTTCGTCAGAAAGCAAAGACAATGACGGCTCATACAAGCAGGTTATGAGTCTAGAGGTCTTAGCGGACAAGGGCTTCATTATGGCAACGCCGATGTTCAAGTCTTTTGCGAGGGGTATTAATTCATCTAATGCTTGCCTTGTTACCACGTTAAGTGGCACAAGTATCGTGTCAAATTCATTTGTCTTGATGGCTTTAGCCAATACACTAGGCTTGTGACCAGTAATGCCAATAAAATCCACCAAGCCTTCCGAACGAGCCTTTTTACACATCTGCAATGAACCGCCCGAACCAATCGCCTTCTGAAGCGTCTTTTCATCATCGATTCCATGAAGCTGAATCAAATCCAACCGATCGGTCTTTAGTCGACGCAAACTACTTTTAAAATCAGTCAACGACTCACTTTTCGTCCTTGAAGCAGTCTTCGTAGCTAAAATGCACTCATCTCGTACGTCCTCTAATGCTACTCCAAGATTCTCTTCACTATCCCCATCCAATTTTGCGGTATCAAAGTAGTTAATGCCCAAATCAAAAGCTCTTCGAACAACATCCACTGCTTCATCCATGCTTAGCTGTGAAATCCATGTCCCACCAAAACCAACAACTGAGACCTGAAGACCTGTTCTACCAAGCGTTCTTTTTTGCAATAAATCAGCCCCAATTGAACATGTATAGGCATTATGATATTACCTAAGACCAAGTTTTGATGCAATAAGCCTTCGAAGCCACGCCAATGCAGTACGAGTTGTCGAGTACCCATACACGCCCCCCTTGCTGAAAGCGCGTATAATATAAGTTGGGCGAATGTAAAAACTTTGATGCGCCTTATCATGAATTTCTCTAAGCTGCTTCATGCTCATTGTCGGAGACTCAAAGGTAGGAGTAGCAGTGTCATAGCGGTCAAAGTCGTGAATCTTTAGCCAACCCATCTTTGTTACATAATCGTGCATAGGCGTTCCAGGATACGGTGTTGCAATGTAAATCCCAATCTCGTCGGGATTGATACGCCTCAACAAATTTACGCTTTCCCAAGCAGTTTCAATAGTTTCACCTGGAAACCCGAGAATCATACTTGCAACAGCTATAAGCCCAGCTTCTTGCGTCCACTTAAAGGTGTTAATAGTCTGCTGGGTTGAAATCCCCTTACCCATAGCATCTCTAACTTTCTGTGACCCCGCCTCAACACCATACCACACTGCAATGCATCCAGCCTTCCTCATTTTAAGCAGCAAATCCTTTGAAACCATATCCAAGCGGGTTTCACAATCCCACTTTATCTTTAAGCCTCGCGTCAGGATTTCGTCGCATATTTCTTCTGTTCTTGCTTGGTTTACAGTGAAGGCGTCATCGTAGAAGGTGTATTGTTTCTCACCGTATTTTTTATGGAGAAACTCAATTTCATCTACTACTCTTTTGGGGCTTCGCATCCGGTATCTTTGCCCAAACATTCTTACTGCAGTGCAAAAGTCGCAACAAAACGTACAACCCCTACTGGTCATAATTGGAAAAATAATATTTCCGTACTTATTGAATTGTTCAACAGGGAAAAGATGAACAGCTGGAAAAGGGAGATCGTCAAGATTTTCTATGTAAGGTCTGTCTGGGTTTTTTATGATTTTTCCATCTTTTCTGCAGGTTATACCCACTACATCATGAAAAGATTTACCAGCCTCAAGCCTTTGCACCAACTCCAGCAATGTGTTTTCGCCTTCCTTGCGCACAACAACATCAAGGGATGGACATTCCGTCAGTGCATTTTCATCCCAAAAAGTAACATGCGAACCCCCAATAACAGTTATGCAGTCGGGCAAAGCCTTCTTAGCTACGTTAATTATTTTGAGAGCAGATTTGTAGGTAAGAGTAGTAGATGTTAATCCGACTACATCAGGTTGACGCTTCTGAAGCTCTTTTTCCACCTCTTTCATCGTGAGTGGAAGGGCTTGACAGTCGATAACGTTAACATCATAGCGACTTTTTTCTAGAACAGCAGCAAGGTATCCGATGCCCAAAGGGATAAACGGTGGATGTCGATGAGATCCCGCTGGGTAAGGTGGGTTCACAAAAGTTACTTGCATCCTTACAATTCGTCCTCAAATATTTGCGAATAATAGACAAAGAGGCTGGTTAATAAAGATAATGTGGA
>PIXT01000077.1 GCA_003096235.1 Candidatus Bathyarchaeum sp.
AATATTGCAAAAGCTCAAATGAAATAGCATTTTCTTCAGTTTTTCAGTGAAATAATCGAGTTGTTCGGGAAACACTCAACAAATTTTCCAGTTTAAAATTTATTAAATTATTTGGCGGGTCCGCGGGTTTTCATTCTTCTGGCGTTGAATGTATATGGTCACTTTGGTCTTAGTTCCTTTTTCATTTCTGCCTTTAACGCATTGCATAGGATCTTTATTTCTTTGTTCTCTATTTCAAGCGGGTTTACAATGGTTCGGTGAGGTTTGCACATGGCTTCTCTTGTGAGGATTTCTTCGGGGTTTAAACCCCACGCTCTTATGATCTCTTTTAGTGCTTCTATTTTTGACGTCTGCGTTTTAGGGGTTATAGCTAATCCGGACGATGCGTAAATCTTGCGTAGATAATCAATGCCATTCATTTGAATGTCGTGATACACGTCAATAGTGTGTCCCATCATGTAATCAACGTAATCGCCTTGAACGCCTTGGGCTAGAAGCTGGGTTTTGAAGAATTTTCTTATGCTATGGGCTTTCAGGGTGTATGAACCTCCATATCCTGGTTTGAGTAGCCCTGCTTTGAAGTATAAATTGTGCACCAGTTTGTAGATTTGCTTTGATTTGATATTTTTTGGTTTTCGGCTAATTTCGTTACGTATCAAAGGGGATTCATCTGTGATCTCTTCAGGGGGGATTTTACCGTCTGGGCTTCCACGTTTTCGGATCTCTAAATATTCGCGCAGGTAAGCTTCGGCTTCTTTTCCTACGAATGTGTCGTAATCGTGGTATTTTCCTTTGGTTATTGCTGCCTCTATGTGGATATGAATGGGTACATTGCGTTTTTCTAGGTCTTCTCGAACATGCCGGTATTTGAGTTTCACCAGGGTTCCTTCCCGGAAGCCGCCGAGGGCTAGCATTGTGACGACTACTCTTTCTCTTAGGTCACCTATGTCTATCATGCGTTGGAGTTCTTCGGGTTTGGGGGCTCTGTCTTGTCGGACGACTCTGCGGCTTAGAGGTTGAAGAAGTTTAACGTCGATGCCGTTTACTCGGTAAAGTGCTCTGATGGCCTTTACGTAGTTACATATTCCAGATGTGGCTAAGCCATTGTCTTGTAGTTCGCAGACATAGTCCTCTAGGGCTTTGATGTGATATGGGATTCTTTGGGGGTTTGGCAGTCCGTTTTCGTCTGTGGCGTCTGAGATTAGCTGGTCTGGGCTTAAACCTGCTCTGTTGGTGTATCGCCATATAGTACTAACATAAGTGTATAGGGTTTGATAGCTTCCTGTTCTGTAGCGTAACAAGTAGTTGGCAATTTTGAGGATGCTTTTGTTCTCAAACACGTAGGGAACAAGTTTGGGTCTTTCCTGTGATAAGCTGCCGATAATGTATTTGATTAATCCTTTTGATGAGGCATCATAGATGTTTGCCAAAGGAATCTTGACAGGATTTTTGAGAGTATAGCCTGTGCCGCTTTTTTCTAGAATGAATTCTTGGTCTTGGATTTTTCCGAATTGGCTGAATTCTGATAAGTCTTGCTTGGTTAACTGTTTTGGCTTAATTATTAGCTGGTTTAATTGAAGATTTCCGGAAAACAAAGTTTTTTGGTTCACCATTTTGTTGATATCTTTTGGTTCGTTGATAGTTGGTTGTAATGTCTCCATGTTTTTTCTTCCTTGTTTACTGTGGCTGAATTTTTCGCTTGTTTGTCTGAAGCGCAGATTCAGCATTTCTAAAGTATGTATTCCTAGGAATTAAAGTCCATCCTGAAACATTTTGTATCGGTGTCAAACGTATTTCAATGATGCAGCTTTTGAGTAAAACTAAACCGCTGCCTGATCCGCTAGAATATGGTAGCTTATCTAAGGTTCTGTCGTTTTCTAAACAGACAATTTCCTTTTCGTCTTTGGTAAGCCATCCTATAGTTTCACGTTCTGCAGGTTCTTCTATTGGATTTGGAACATTCTTGAAAAGGACATGGTCAAGATAGCGAACATAAACCACGGAACCTAATGGAATGGCTTTAGCCATTGTTTTTCACTTGAAAAATTGTTCGTCTCTGATGTTTTCGCTTATTTTGACGTAGCTCTGGAATCCACAGAATTTTATTATCCGTTCAAGGACCGGATCTTTGGAATTGTCAAAACTTTGCTTGTATCCCAGTTTGCCTACAGTTACACGTATCTCTACGCCTATTCCACCCTGAAGGACCTGATAAAAGCCCTGCTTGTCACCAGCATACTCTTCTATTGATTCCCAATCTTCAACCAAATTAACCAAATAATTTCACCTTTAACCTATGCAACTTCAAAAGGTTAAGGGCTTTCTGGCGCGTACAAAGTGACTACTCACTTTGCTGAGGCGTACAAAGTGACTATTACAAGAAAAGTTTTAGAGGTTATTGATTTAATTCCGAAATGCTTCAAGAGCAGTAAGGATTTGATGATAATCAGCTTTTAAGAGAAATTTGTCCAAATCCAACTGGTCTAAAACTATGGCGAGTTCAGCTCTGGGAGTTAGTTGATATTGTCCAGTTTCTGTGCCGGGCATTGTTTTTGTTTCGCCAACTTTCATCAAAAAGTCTGATTCTTGAAGTTTCTTTATTCTTCGAATTAAGACCCAATACTTAAGGTCTGAAAGACGTTTCTGTTTTGTTAATTGATTGAAAAGTTCCCAAGCTGTTTGGGGGCTTTTTTGGGCAAGAACCTGAAATATGGCTCGGTTTAGTTTTGCTTCTTTGCCTTTGAAGACTGAAGGCTTAACAGTTTCATGTTTGATTCGCGCCACTAGGTCTCGCCCAACTGTGCCTCAGAAATGAGGCAGAGTAGGCATTCACTTTTTTACACAATTTTATGCACCAAAAATCCCCTGCAAATTGTTTCTGTCTGCAGAAAAGCCTATAGGAAAACGTTTCTGTCGACCTATATATGAAGGGCAATGACCTTTTCATGTTAAAAAATTTGATTTTGACCTGTAAAATCACTTGTTTTTATCGAGGTTTTTCGGGTGCCAGAAATGTTTCCTCGGGGCTTCAGA
>PIXT01000078.1 GCA_003096235.1 Candidatus Bathyarchaeum sp.
AAACTTTGTTTCTGTTACTGTTTTTGCGTCACCCTGAAACGCAACAACAGTCTTTTCAGCCCTGTTTAGCCTGATGTTCTCTTCCAAATACTTGAAAGCAAACGGGTTAATATCTATGGAAATAACTTTCAGAGGTTCTGCATGTTTGGCAATCGCTATAGAGTAGCAGCCTACCCCTGCGAACATGTTCAGTATTGTTTCCTGTTTCTGAACCAGTTTTGCAATTCTCATCCGCTCAAAGGAGAGCCGAGGCGAAAAGTAAGCCTGCCGAAGGTCTGTTTTGTAGATGCATCCGTATTCTCTGTAGATTGTTTCTGTTGTTTTTTTGCCCAAAACATGTTTCAAATCTCGTAACCTGTAATCTCCAGAAACAGAACTAGACTGCATCCAAACCGACTTAACTTCCCTGTGAATGCTCATTATCGCTTCTGCAACTTCTTGACTGAACTGCTCAAACTCTTCAGGAACACGAATAACTGCTACGTCGCCAACTATGTCATAGGTTTTGTAAAGCCGATTTACTTGCTCGGGTTCAAGTTTTTCGGCCAGAACATCTTTGATGTTTCGTTTCAGCTTTGTTCTTCCCCTTCCGCTAATGCGGTTTCTGAGCATGTGTTTTTTTGTTTTTTCTATTTTACTTATATTTCCCGCTGTAAAACCAGCTTGGACTTGCTTTAACCTGAACTAGTTTGCTCTTAACGCCAAATTGAGTAGCTGGTAAGCTCGTTGTTTTCTTGGTCTGTTCGAATATACAGAGTGTATACCCCTTCACCATGGGCAGTTGTAACTTCAGAAAAGTCAAATTTTATTTCAAAATCATTCCCAGTTTGGCTCCACACCATACTAGTTACAGTAATTCCTTCTGTTGCTACCCAACCTTTTGGAAGAGCCAACCCAACATAGGTGCCTTGGTCATAACTCCCTGAGTAGGGCGGGTTGTCGAGTTGTTCTGTTGTTAGGTTTCTTGGGTTATCGTAGAATATGGCAACGTGTTCAATCGACAAGTCTTGATTTGATACTGTTCCTTTCATGTGAACTTCGTTTTCTGATGTTGTCAAAATGTCCCAGTCTATGTAGCTGTTTTCGAAGTCTTGAACAAAATAAAGACTGTTGTCATCGTAAGCGATGCCAATACTGACTCTGTTGTGAAACCCTGTCAAGATGTTGTTTTTATGTCCCCAATCACTTTCGGAATCGTTGTACATCATTTGCCACTCTAACTCCTTCAAAGCCTCTTTAGCGTCAAACCAACCCGAGCTATACAACGCTGCACAGTTTTCTGAAACAGAACCCACGCCGCCAGCCAAAGTGTACCTCATATACGGTTTGAGTCCATCAACATCCCAGTGGCTGAAAAAACCCTTTTGAAGCATGTTGTCTGCGTGCAGCTGAGCAGAATTTACCTCGCTCACTGTAACATTTTCCAATCCAAACTCTGTTCTGTCGTTGTTTATAAGAACTAACGCATAATCCACCAATTCGTCATAGGTGTAAGTTTGAGAAAAACCGAGAAACCCAATTTCGGTTAAAGCGTTTGGGTTTTGCATCAAAGCAAGAAAAACCATAGAAAAAACTAAAACCACAACTATTACAATTGCTGCCCACTTACTGCTAGAAGACTTTTTAGACAAGCTTTCCGGAGTGGACATGCCCTTTCTTTCCTCTTTAACAAACGGTTTAGGCTACATCTGAAAGCCTGTTTTTATAAGTGTATGGCAAAACTAAACTCTAAACCTTCTTCAAGCGTGTTCAGATATTATTTTCGAGGCGATTTTAGACCTTTGTTCCTTAAACTAAAGTTATGTAGAACATTGGCCTGTGGCGACTGATTTTTCGATGCAACGTTGCAAGGTTTCAAAAACAGTTTTGGGGTCGCCATATTTTCCTACGAACCCGTTTGCTCCTAAGCTGAATGCTTTTAGTGCGGTTTCTTTGTCGTCTGTTACCGTGAAAACGATGAAGGGAATTTTATTGTTTTCTTTCCTAAGCATTTTAAGAAACTGGAACCCGTCTTTTTCTGGCATCTGAATGTCGCAGACTATTACGTCGGTTTCTGTTTGTTTCATCTTTTGTAGGGCTTCTTCAACAGAGTAGGTTGATTCGATTTTAAATGTGCCCTGCAATGTTAGAATCTGTTTTGCGCTTTTCAAGAATGCTTCGTCATCGTCTACAAAGAGGATTTTGATTGGTTCTTTCATTTTTGGGGTCTGCATCTTATTTCAAATGAAGGTTTTATGACAATAAAACAGTGTCGGGTGCAAAATGTTCGAAACGCACTAGAAGAGTTAAATAGTGATACTTTGTAACTCTTTTTGTTAAGGGGTGTTTTGTAGGGTGTTAAGCAAAAAACGAAAAACCGTTGGACGATCCTTCAGGGTAGATGAAGAATGGCTCAACGTGCTGGTTGAAGAATCACAAAAACAGGGAATCAGCGTTAACTCGATTCTAAATCGGCTATTACAACAGTATGCGTACCTAAGGTTCATGCTACGTTTTGGCGCAATAACCCTAACCCGCAAAGGATTTGTTGGAATACTGGAATGCTGTCCAGACGACAAAATCACTGAAAACGGGTTAAACGCAGGTTCTGCAATCGTAAAAGACTTACTTCTGACCATGGGTGTCACACCCAATTACGCTTTTGTTCTGTGTTTAGTCAAAAAACTTCTTGCCGAGTTTTCAGGATGGTTTGAATGTGACCACCACATCAAGGAAGACAAAGAAATCCTTCATTTGCGTCATGAACTCGGAATGAAGTGGAGTTTGTATCTTTCTGGTGTTGCAACTGGAACCTTTAACTCAATTCTAGACAAACAAGTAATAGTAGAGCACACAGACTCCTCAGTTACTATAACAATTCCAAAAGCAGACAAACAAATCTAAACAAACTTAATTGGTGTTTTTTCGAAAACGCCTGAGCAAAACTATAGCAACAACAATTAGCACAATACCCAGAATCAAATATTGGCCTCGGGCTGCTCCTAGGTAGTCTTTGACGTATTCTTGATTTGTTCCTGGATACAACAAAACAGGGCCATCTATCAACAAAAATCTGGGCAGCACAATACAGCAGCTTCCAACAGCTATGAAAACTGCAGCAAGATACGACGCGTAACTCCTAACGTTTTTGACTTTCTTGACTTTTTGCAGTCTTGGCATGGAACCAAATCGCCTTTTCAGGTAATCCATAAGCTGGTCAAAAGCTGCTTCTTCGCCTTCAAAGGCTTGGTCGTCTGTTTCGTCTTTGCCTCGTTTGGGGTCGTCTAAAACTCCCAGTTCAGCAAGACCTACCGGAAGAACCAAGATTCCAAAAATTATCAGAGTTGTCTGAAACAGTTCGGTGCTTGTAATTTCAAAATCCGTATACAGGGCGTACGAGGGCTCAATAGGAAATCCTCCTATGTTGTCAATCATTGCCGCGCGAATTGTCCACTCCATTTCTCCGCTAACTAAGTAGGCAAGCAAAATCAAGTAAAGAACAATCACCGCAACTAATACAGCTCGTATTTTGTGGGATTTTCCGTTTTCTGTTTCTGGGTCTTCGGGCATGGTGTAACAGAAAATCATGGTGAACAAAAAGCCGACAAAGAGTGAAACAAAGCCTGAAACAAGAAAACCACCAGCAAAGGGAACAAAAAAGCTCAGGGGCTCAAACAACTCTGTGCCCAAGAACAGCGTGACGAAAACTGCGGCAACAGCAATCAGCGATAAGCCGATGTTGAACATGTTGTCTTTAATCAAGTAAAGTTTACTCACGAGCTTTCCCTTAACCAGCTATGAAAGGCGAAAAACAAGTTAAAAACCTACGCTTATAACGTTTTGGCGCACAAACCACAAAACAACAAATCCGAGAACGGACCCCGTTAACTATGGGCTTTTAGTTTGTTAACTGTTGTTTCTTAATGTTTTTTCGGGTTTGAATCCCTTTTATCCATAAGATAACAGTGTAAACGCTAAGAACCATAACCACAAGAGGAATGATGACACTCCAGTCACCTATCCAAAACGGGTTGGTACCGTATGCTGGATAAAGAATATAATTTGAATACTCGTGAGTCCACTGGTCAAAAAATATGTGCGACAGTCCGCCTACAAGGCAACTGAAATATATTGTTTTGAAAGAATGGCTTATCCGGTTTGGGTACAATTTGAAAAAGTCATAAATTTTCAAGATAGTTCTGCGATTTCAAAAAAAAGTTTGTCACTTCATTTTATGACTCCTTCACTCTTTGATTTTGTTTTCTGTTTTCATAAAAATGTTTGTCAGGTAACATTTGTTGTCTTTTTTGGTTATGCAATTTAAGTTGCATCATCTGTCGATGATGGTGTCAGAGAATGTGGGCAAAAAAGTTGTAGGGCCATTTGTGCATTATTGGAGCTATGTTGGTTCGGATGACTCTAATTCCGTCAATTGCATGAAAAGTTGCCTTTATTTTGAGGAATTCTTCAATGGTTGCTACAGGAAGGGCTACGAACATGTCAGTTTCGCCCATTGTTTTGTTCAAAATGATTAAGTTTGGGATGCCAAGTAAGTGCTTTTTGAGTTCAGAAATGTCATTTCTCGGTTTGATGTTGAAGTAAAACATTACCATGCCTTTGTATCCGAGTTTTTCCAAGTTGATACTTATAGTAGACCTAAGAAACACGTTGTCTTTTTTCAGTTTTTGGTATCTGTTAAAAACCGTTGAAGTAGATATGCTGAGTTTTTTTGCAATATAACTAAAGGCTGTTCGAGCATCATCAGACAGCATTTTTGTAATGTCTCGGTCAACGGGGTCCATTTGTTCAATTTCTGGAGTGACAACAAAATTTTTTTCATGAAAATGAAATGGACCTGTTGTTCTTTCTTTAGAACTTTGTTGTTCAACATTAACGTCAGTTGGGATTATTAGGTTCTCGGAGTGGTCACTTTCAAGGAAACCAACGTGAATAAGGGGATGAATACTTTTGACGTGCGGATACATCTTCAGTTTTTCGGTAGCTTTGTTAAAATATTCCAAGTCTGGTGTAGCAAAAAAAGAGCCAATGTTAACTTCGTACATTCTTTTCCAAGCTGAAAGTATGTAGGGTTCTTTGTCCAGAACTTGCTTTATTTCCTCACTTTTCTGGGGTTCTACACTAAGGCCCAAATCGCCTATGCACTTAAGACCAAAATAATGAGGATTTATTTCCATAAACGAGCCCTTGATTACCCCTGTTTTTCTTAAATTCTTGTATCGGCTAATTGCAGCAGTAACTGTTATGTCGTTTTTTTCTGCTAAATCCGTGAAACTGGTGCGAGCATCCGCTAATAACATTCTTAGGATGTTGGCATTTATTTCGTCAATTTTCACACCAGCCATGGCGAGTCTTCCTGCATTAAGATATAGTTAACCACTATTTTGGGTTTAGTATTTTTGAAGGTTTTTATCCATTTATTGTTCCAAAAAAATTTCTTGGTTACGTTGTGGAGCCTCGGGCGGGATTTGAACCCACGACCTCTGCCTTTGATAGTGGTAGCTTTTTCAATCGTTATCCCGTTTATTTTTGTTGTTTTTGTTGGGGGAAAAGTAAAAAGAAACAATATTGAATGATTGGTTCTTTGATTACGATATATTATAAAATTTTTTAAATTAAAAATATTAATCACACATATTATAAATGACAAGGATATAAATATAAATTTTATCCAGAAAAATTGCCAAATTATTGGAAAAATATTAAATATTGTTGAATGTGAAGATACAGCCATAACTAACGGAGAAAAAAATGAAAATGCAATTATCAATATACAAAACTAAACTGACGACAGTTGTTGTCATTGCTCTTTTAATGGCATCTACATTAATGCTTACATCAACCACGCAAGCTCAAACAGAATATGAAAACCAGTACTTCGATGCAGGTTCAATTCCATTACCTGACGGTGTAACCCCTGATATAACCTTAGACACTTATGCTCACCTTAGCTTTAGACCAAATCCTATAGGTCTAGGACAAATTTTCTTGGTTAACGTATGGCTAACACCCTCAACAGCGAATTTTAAGCACTACTCAGACTTTCAGATAACACTAACAAAACCCAGTGGAGAACAACAAACAGTAACCATTGATTCATACTTGGGCGATGCAACAGCATGGTTCGAGTGGATAGCAGACGAAGTGGGAACTTGGACTCTAGAATTTAACTTTCCAGGAGGCTACTTCCCAGCAGGCAACTACACTGTAGAGCGATCCGGTCGCAGTAGTACAACCGAGGAAGAATACTCAGTATACTACAAACCATCTTCAGATGGACCAAGGGAACTTGTAGTTCAGGACGAAGTGGTATATCCATGGCCTGTCTCTGAACTCCCCACAGACTATTGGACTCGACCAGTTCACCCATCAAACAGAGAATGGTGGCCAATATTGGGTAACTTCCCTGAAACTGGAGTGGTAGGTGACTCTTCATCAATATGGCCTGCTAACACAAACACATACACAAGTGACTACGATTACGTTCCATACGTCCAAGCACCAAACACTGCTCACATTGCATGGAAGAAGCAAGGCACTACTTCTGGTTTAGTTGGAGGCGTAATGGGACAAATGTCCGACTACTACATTCCCTTCAACAACCGTCCAGACATCATTTACAACGGAATGGCCTATCAAACAATCGAAAAAGTCCTAAACGGTGAACTCACAGACGTGTGGCAATGCTACGACATCAGAACAGGCGAAATTCAGTGGGAACGAAAAGTAGAAAAAACAATAACAGGACAAAGCATGTTCGGACCAGTTTATAGCTATAATCCCCCTATCCCAACAATGGTCACTTACACTGAAAGCACATCTGAAGCCGGAACATCAAGCACTGCTTTCAGAATGACAATGAGCGTTGACCTTCTCTATGTTGGTAATGG
>PIXT01000079.1 GCA_003096235.1 Candidatus Bathyarchaeum sp.
ATTATTTATAGAATTTGCGTGCGTGTGCCTGCATGTGTGCTTGTGGGTTTGACCCGTGAGGTGATTAAGTACGAGAAAAATGAGAAAACAAGAGAAAAAAACTAAAAGGTGTTAGTGAAAACGAGAACAATAAAGCAAGTAAGCACGTTTGGGGATTAAAAGTTATCCCACAATTACCTCAATTATAAGCTCTTGGCGCACTCGGCGTTTTCCTAAAAATTAAAACTTTGTAATAAAGTAGGTTAAGGGTCACTAACATTGATTTATTTGGTGCGCACAACTGAAAAGGAATTGTTTTACAGTTCTATGAACGGTTTCATGATGAATTAAAAGCTTATTTGTCCAAATTGCTTGTATTAAATTACCTGTTTAATGTCATGCATGGTTTGACCAAACAGGAATGCGTCAAACAAGCTAGTTACTAGTTTCCCAGAAGGAGAAGGATACACTTGAATGATATTGAAGTAGAAAATGTGACTAAACGTTTCGAAGATATGGTGGCAGTTGACAGCATCTCCATGAGTGTTGCAAAAGGAGAACTGTTCGGTCTGCTAGGTCCCAACGGCGCAGGCAAGTCCACACTCACAAAGATGATGTCAGGAATGCTAAATCCCACATCAGGCACAATCAAAGTGGGAAACTATAGCATTCAAAAGGAGTCTATGAAAGTCAAAGAAATACTTGGAGTTGTCCCCCAAGACATTGTATTATACGATTACTTGAATGCAAAAGAAAATCTCTCGTTTTATGGTAGAATTTATGGCTTGTCAGGAAAAAAACTCAAAACCCGAATTGATGAGCTGCTAAACTTTACACAACTAGATGAGAAGGCAGTTAAACGGCATGTTTCCACATATTCGGGAGGAATGAAACGCCGAGTAAACATCGCCGCAGCATTGCTACATGAACCTCAAGTTATATTGCTTGACGAGCCCACTGCTGGACTTGACCCCCAGAACAAGCATGCTCTTTGGGAAATCATTGAGTCGTTAAAGAATCAGGGGAAGACAATCGTGTTGACGACGCACATGATGGATGAGGCAGAGGAACTGTGCAGCAGAGTTGCAATTATGGATCATGGCAAAATTATTGCATTAGGTAGTCCAAGTCAGCTAATAAAGAAGGTTAAGATGGAGAATACGATAACGGTGGTGCCTGACAAAGCGTCTCCTAAACTTGTTGAGCGAATTAAGAGCATTTCTGGTGTCAAAAATGTGTATACTGCCCAAGATGAAACCGAAAAAACAGAGGCAATAAAAGTGATTACAGACAATGCAGACGACATACTTCCCGATGTAGTATCAGTCATCGTAAAAGATGGAACAAAGGTTTTGTCTGTTCAGCTTTCACGAGTAACACTCGAGGACGTGTTTATTGCGCTTACAGGAAGGAGCCTAAGGGAGTAAAAACAAGATGAAAGTAAAAAGAGCAATCAATCAAATTGCTGCAGTTGCAAAAACCGATTTTCTGGGAGTCCTCAGAAACAAAACTGCAATCTTTTTCACGTTACTTTTTCCGCTGTTTTTCATAATTATTATCGGATTCACTTTTGGTCAATCGGGAACAACACAAGCAAGCAACATTGTTGTTGGCGTGGTCAACCTTGACGGAGAGCTGATTGCCGTAAACAATGCCACATCTAGCAACGGGACAATTGGTGAGCTGTTTATTGAGGCATTAGAATCTGTAAATTTCACGGTTTATGGTTATGGAGATTACGGCGACAGAGACACCAACGGAACAGCAGCATACGCAATTAGTCGCGGGGACATAGATGCAATCGTTGTTATTCCCGCCAACTTCACAGAGACACTCAGCTTCCAATACACAGACAACATTGGAGTGCCAGTTCCAACAAAATCTAGTCTTGAACTATCCGTTGACCCAACCGACACCACTGGCGCCATGATAACCCAGCAAAGCATTCTCGGCTTTACTTCAGGATTTGTGAAACAATATCAACAGGTTGCCATTGCACAGGCTCCAGCAGACATGCAAGCATACATACAAGTTCTCGCTGACCCCATCACAGTTTCAATTAGTAACGCAGAAGTAACAGAGGACGAGCTGAAATGGATAGATTACATGGTTCCGGGCACGCTGGGTCTTGTTCTTCTTTGGAGCGGACTAAACCATGCATCCATGACAATCGCAACAGAACGCACCAAAGGAACATTCCAACGAATGGTCATAGCCCCCATCTCACCCAGCATCGTGCTGCTTGGCAAATTTATTTCCAACTTGGCTCTAGTCTACATGTCAGGCTTTATCATGCTCGTTAGCGGAGTACTTCTGTTTCAAGTGAACCTTTACTGGAACATCCCAGTAATCATCTTGGCAATCTTTTTGGGGTCACTCTCTGCTATTGGAATTGGACTGATAATCTCGTCTGTAGCAAAAAACGAAGAAGCAGCAAACTCAATCGCCGTAATAATCAGTGTCCCACTCCAGTTCTTCATCGGAGCATTCTTTCCACTTGACATTATGCCAGAAGCTGCCCAAGCATTCGGCGAAGCTTTACCATTCACAAAACTGGTCAACGCCATGAAAGATATAATGACACGAAACTTGCCGCTTGATGCAGTGATTCCAGAAATTGTTTACCTAACAGTTTCAGGTCTGATACTGTTTAGCATAGGAACAATAGCGTACAGAATGGCTCTAAAGAGGCTGTAAGTAACTCAGCACATTTATTAGATTCAAACGACAAACTATTAGTTGGGGTAATTTGTATGGCAAAGACAATCAAAGAACAGGTAGCGCAATGCATCGAAGAAGTTAGACCACAATTGCAAGCTGACGGCGGAGACATAGAACTTGTAGACGTAGAAAACGGCACCGCAAAAGTGAAACTTAAGGGCGCATGCGATGGATGCCCAATGTCGGGTATGACTATGCAGTGGGGCGTCGAAAACTGCATAAAGAAACGTGTCCCAGAAATAAAAAAAGTTGAAGTTGTTCGCTAAAAAAAGTTCAACAGCAAGCACAAAGTACATGGACACAACACAGGGCACACCGCCAAAACAGAAATTTTAAAATTAAACAATACTACGCATGAAATATTTTTGGGTCAGGCACAAAATAGAAAACGCACTTTTTTGTTCAGGTTCGGATTGGGATTAGCAAGCTTATCAATTAGTATACCAAGGTCACAAACATTAAACTGCCAAACAATCAGAACAAAGTAAATCCAAAGAACTAGGGTAATCCGTTTGAAGCTACGAAGAAAGGCTCTGATGCCCATCGGCGTAACAAGCATACTTACAATCATAGTGCTGCAGCTTACTTCACAGACGATACTGCTAAACAGTTTTGCCACACTTGAAAATGAGGAGTTTAGACCAATTCCAGAAAGCTTACTGGAACAACTCACACAGGACAATAAAAGCCTGCAAAATTAACTTCATTGTTAACCTATGTTAATAAGGGACAAAATAGGGACAAATAATGGGCAATTTACTTTTTTCATGAAAATCTTGGTTTAAGCTTGAAATCATGATTGTTTGGGTGTTTTGAGAGTGAAAAAGTTGGGTTAGTTAGGTGTTAAATTTTTGTAGTATCTTTTTACCGTAAAAAAATAAGGTTTAGAGGTAGATTATAAACTGTAGGCGTTCAATTAGTTCTTTGTAGCGGTTTCTTATGGTTACTTCTGTTACTTGGGCAATCTCTGAAATCTCTCTTTGTGTTTTTCTTTCTCCAGTTAATATGGAAGCAATATAGCTTGTTGCTGCTGCAATACCTGCTGGTCCTCTTCCGGAAGTAAGTTTCAATTCCTTGGCTGTAGCGAGAATCTTGTGAGCAATCTCTTCAGAATTTCCTTCCATCGTTAGCAGATTAGCGAATTTGATTATATATTGGCTAGTTTTTACGGGTTGAATAAAATAGTTGAGTTCTTTTAATAGGAAACGGTAGCTTCGCGCAACCTCTTTTTTGTCTGCTGGTGAAGCCTGAGAGATGTCTTCCAAAGTTCTTGCTAGTTCACATTGTCGGCAAGCCACATAAATAGCGGCTGCTGTTACGCCTTGAATAGACCTTCCACGTATGAGACGTGCCTTGACTGCTTTTCGATAAATAACTGAAGCGTTTTCTAGAATGTGTTTAGGTAAATTGAGATTGTTTGTCATCTTTGATATTTCAGAAAGTGCAAATGCAAGGTTTCTTTCCGTAGCATCCGAAACCCTAATTCGTCTTTGCCACTTCCTTAACCTATAAATTTGAGCCTTCTGACCATGAGGGAGTCTTTGACCATGGACATCTCGATCATGCCAGTCAATCGTAGTAGAAAGACCCTTATCATGAATTGTAAATGTGGCTGGAGCACCAGCTCGTGCACGTTTTTCAAGTTGCTCGCTATCAAAGGCTCTCCATTCTGGTCCTTGATTTGTCAGTTCTTCGACAATAACATAACCACAGCCCATACACACAATTTCAGCAGATTCATAGTCTTTCATTATACGAGTGCTTCCACATTCTGGGCACCTTCGAGTGGTCAAAGATAGGGGTATGTTTTCTGTTGTCATTTTTTTCATTCTATATAATCAAAATTTAGATTAGATTACATATAGACATGATTAACTAGCTGTTCTGTGTGTTATTAATGTATGGTTCACAGCTACGTAAGGTGAGGATGTAGGACCGAAGACATTTCTCTTGTCCCGTATTTTGCGTATTCCCCTCTCAATAATTTTCCGAAGGGCTTCAGCGATAAAGAACCTGCTGATCAGAGCCCCAAAAGAGGAAAATTGTGAGAAAAAGCCAATATAGCATTTATATTTTCTCCTGTCAGTTCAAGAAGAAGTTATGTTTCTTGGATTAAGCAACATTGATTCGTGAATGACTGTGACGGCTTGACATTGTTGGCTGATCCGCTTCTGCGACAACTTTTCTATAATCTGATTCACAACTCGGTGGTACATGGAGAAAGGGTTAACCAAATTCGAGTTTACTTCAAAGAACAGGAAGAGCAGCTTAAGCTCTGATCTACGAGGATAACGGAGTTGGCATACCTGAAGATGAAAAAGAAAAAATCTTTGGGGAATGCTACGGCAAAGGCACAGGCTATGGTCTATATCTAATAAAAAGCGGTGAAACTTACGGCTGGACAATACAAGAAACAGGCAAAAAGGGTAAAGGTGCACAATTTGTCATGACAATACCTAAAATGAACAGAAACAAAAAAACAATTACTACATCAAGTAACCTGTCAACCGACAAAAATTATTACCTAATCATTGTCAGAAGCATTTTGAACCGTGTAGTTGCCTTTAGTGCGTGGGGCTTGTTTGCGGGCATTATCAACATCTCTCCAGCATTCAACTGAACCACTTTGCCAGACAGGGTCACTTCAACTGTGCCATCCAAACTGTACACTAAAGCATCAAAAGGTGCTGTATGCTCACTTAGTCCCTGACCAGCATCAAAAGCAAACAGTGTTACAGTTCCAGCATCCTTGTCAACTATTGTTCGACTAACCACAGACCCATCCTGATAATCAATCAAATCAGCAAGCCTCACTGGCTGGGAAGCAACTTTAACAGTTCCTGTTTTGTTTTCGTTCACAATTTTTCACCTCACTACAAGCAAACTACAAACGATTAGTTTTCTTTAAGGTGGCACTTTCCGCCTGTTGGACAGAACTTTTCAGCATGATTCTCAACCGCTTTGAAGAGTGCACCCATAGTTTCTTTGTTAACAGAATAGATGCGCTTTTTTCCGTCTCGTTTAGTGTAAACGAAATTGCATTCAAGAAGTGGCTTAAGGTTATGCGAAACCATGCTTTGTTCTTGTCCAAGAGCTTCCGCGAGTTCATTTACGCTCATCGCCTTTTTCATCAACTGCTCCAGCACAGCTAACCGTGTAGGATTTGCCAGATTCACAAAGAACCTGTAGCAGGTTTCGCTTAACCCTTTCTTCATAGTAATCCAACGTCTGTTTTTAGTTCAGTATTGCTTTAAGGTCTTTCTCTGCCGTTGTTATGGGCATGATGCCAAAGTTTTTCACCAGAACGTCTAGTACGTTAGGAGATATGAAAGCAGGCAAACTTGGTCCTAAACGGATATCTTTGATTCCCAGATAAAGCAGACTCAGCAGTATAGCCACAGCTTTTTGTTCATACCACGACAGAACCAGCGACAAAGGAAGATCATTAACTCCAACCCCAAACACGTCAGCCAGCGCAACTGCCACTTTTATCGCAGAGTAGGCGTCATTGCATTGTCCCACATCAAGAAGTCTAGGTAACCCTCCGAGGGTGCCCAAGTCTTTGTCGAAGAACCTGAATTTTCCGCACGCTAAAGTAAGAATGATTGTGTCTGGTGGAGTTTTTTCGACTAGTTCGGTGTAGTAGTTTCTTCCGGGTTTTGCTCCGTCACAGCCTCCAACCAAGAGGATGTGCCGAAGAGACTTGTTTTTTACTGCCTCAACAACCTTGTCTGCGACGCTCAGTATGCTGTTTCGGGCGAAGCCAACCATTACACTTTTTGCGTTTATGTCTTCTTGGAATCCCTGCAACTCCAACGCCTTTTCTATAACTGGACTGAAATCCTTATCAACAATGTGGGGTACGCCTGTCCATCCAACTAGTCCAGCGGTAAAGATGTTGTCTTCATACTCTTTTAGGGGTCGCTGAATGCAGTTTGTGGTCATCAGTATTGCTCCTGGAAAAGCTTTGAATTCTTTTTGTTGGTTTTGCCATGCAGTTCCATAATGACCATAAAAGTGCGGGTACTTTTTTAGTTCTGGATAGCCGTGTGCAGGCAACATTTCTCCGTGCGTGTAAACGTAGATTCCCGTGCCTGAAGTTTGTTTGAGAATAAGTTCTAAATCTTTGAGGTCGTGCCCAGAAACAAGTATTGCTTTGCCCTTTTTTGCGCCAAGAGGCACTTTTGTTGGCACTGGATGACCATAGGTTCCGGTGTTAGCTGCGTCTAATAGTTCCATGGCACGCAGGTTTATTTCTCCACATTTCAGAACTAATCCAACAAGATCATTTACAGTAAGCGATTTGTCTAAGGTAGCTGCGAGAGCCTCATGTATGAAAGCGAATACTTTGGGGTCTTTTTGTCCAAGAATGTAGGCGTGGTCTGCGTATGCGGCTACGCCTTTGATTCCGTAGGTGAGAAGCTGCTGAAGGGAATGAACATCAGGGTCTAGAGTTGGATCAGATTTGACGCCCACCAGTCTGCCTTGTTCGACTAGTTCTTTAACTGTGTTTTTGGGGACAAAGCTTACGGGACCATAAGGCATAATGGTTGCTCCAGCGGTTTGAGCCTTCTGTTTTAGGGAGTCGCGTAGTTGTGCAGTTTTATTGATTAGCTCTACGAATCGGTTGGGGTCAAAGTTTACGTTTGTGAGTGTTGAGAAAAGTGCTTTGCACGTGAATATGTCTGCTTTTTCGTCGGTTATTTTGTGTTTTTTGGCTTGTGTGGCTACTTGTGAGAGCCCTTTTAGGGCGTAGATTAGTAGGTCTTGTAGTGCTGCTACTTGTGGGCTTTTTCCGCAGATGCCGAATTGTGTGCATCCTTTTTCGTTTGAGGTTTGTTCGCATTGGAAACAGAACATTTGTTTTGTGCTCATTTTATGTTTACATCCACAATAATTTATGAACTAATCTTCATATGTATTATCTTTCATATAAAATGTTCGGTCACAAAACAAACAACCACAAAAACCCAATTCACAATAAACAAACAACAAAACGAACCAAAAACAACGCCCAAAACAACATTACACAAAAAAATAACAGACTAAACCTTAATCACAACTACAAATAAGCCTCTGAAGCATATCTACGCATCATCCTGTGACTGTTAAAGTAGTATGCAACCTTTCCAACAGAATTCTCCATCAACTGTATCCAATCATCACGGTTCCGATAAAACGCAGGAATAATCAGATACTCCAGCTTGTCATACAACTGCGTAATCTCACGGCGCCTTCTTTCAGCCTCCTCCAGATGCTCTTTCGGAGAAGGTCCAATAGCCCAACCCGTAACACCTTCAATGCAGCCTTCCACCCACCAGCCATCTAACACACTAAAATTTATCACCCCATTATGCGCCGCCTTCATGCCACTTGTGCCCGAAGCCTCAAACGGCGGAATAGGAGTATTCAACCAAACATCCACGCCAGAAGTTAGTTTAGCAGCCATGTCAAGACCATAATTTTCCAAGTACACAATTTCCATCGTGTCCTTTAGATTTTCTTTCATTTCATGAATCTCTTCGATTAACCGTTTCCCCATCC
>PIXT01000080.1 GCA_003096235.1 Candidatus Bathyarchaeum sp.
CAATGTTTGCTCCAGGAGCCATCCCCAAGCCGCCGATAAGCTGCGCTGCCTCATCAGAGAGTATGTCGCCAAACATGTTTGGAGTAACAAACACATCAAACGTTTCTGGCTCTTTGATTAGCCGCATCGACGCAGCATCAACATACAACTCATCAAACTTTATGTCCGGATACTGCTTAGCCACTTCCCTGCAACATCTCGCAAACAGTCCACATGTCTTCTTCATAACGTTAGCCTTGTGAATGGCAGTAACTCGTTTCTTGCCATTTCTTTTTCTGGCTATTTCGAAAGCTTTCTTTGCTATTCGTTCGCTGTTTTTCTTGGTTATGACTCGTATGCAGATTGCGCTGTCTGCCATTTCAAATTCTATTCCTCTGTAAACGTCTTCGGTGTTTTCTCGAACAAAGAACATGTCAATGCCAGGTTTCAAGCTGGGAACTGGAGGATACTCCTTGATTGGTCTTAGGTTGGCGTAGAGGTCAAACATGATTCTTAGTTTAACTATAACGTCCGCAGCTGTTTCTCCTACTGGTCCTTTCATGCACGCGTGAGAATTTCTAATTATTTCAATTGTTTTTTCTGGAAGTGCTACTCCAGTCTTTTCGTAGCATGTGTCTCCAGCTTCAACTTGGATTACCTCCAAGTCGATGTCAAATTTTTGTTGAACAGCATTCAATATTTCTATTGTTGCTTCTGATAATTCGGGTCCTATTCCGTCCCCTGGGATTAAAGATATTTTGTATTTACTCATTTGTTTCAAATCTCCTTTTCAGATGTGAAATTAATCCTCCATTCTCAAGAATTTCCATGATGAACTCTGGAAGACATGTTGCCTGCAATACAGAGCCGTTTGTTTTATTCTCAACTTTGCCTGTCTGCAAATTCACAGCTAATTCGTCTCCCTCTTTAACTTTGCCAGAAACTCCAGTGCATACCAAAACAGGTAAACCTATGGTTATGGCGTTCCTGTAGAATATGCGCGCAAACGATTCAGCCAGCACGCATTTGACTCCAGAATACTTCAATGCAATGGGTGCTTGTTCTCTGCTGGAGCCGCAACCAAAGTTTTTGGCGCCAACAACTATTACTCCGTTGGCTGCTTTTTCTGGGAATTTTGGGTCTAAGCCTTCCATGGCGTGTTTTGCCAACTCGTTTGGGTCTGTGTGAACCAAGTATGGTCCGGGCAAAATAACGTCTGTGTCTACGTTATTTCCGAACTTGATTGTTTTTCCTGTGATAGTCAACTTTACACATTCTCCATTGTTTTTCTGGGGTCCGTGATTTTTCCAGTTAATGCTGACGCAGCGACTGTTGCCGGAGACGCCAAATACACGAATGATTTGGTGCTTCCCATTCTTCCAATAAAGTTTCTGTTGGATGTGCTTATACATGCCTCGCCGTCTGCCATGATGCCCATGTGTCCACCTAAGCATGGACCACAGTTTGGATTACCGATTGTTGCACCAGCATCCATGAACGTTTTGATTAGTTCTTCGTTTAAGGCATTCAAGTATATTTCTTGGGATGCGGGAATCACAATTAACCGAACAGTTTTCGCTATTTTTTTGCCCTTTATTATCTGGGCTGCGGCTCTTAGGTCTTCTAGGCGACCGTTTGTGCATGAGCCTATGAATGCTTGGTTAACCTGTGTGTCCTCTACTTCGGATACTGGTTTAACATTATCTACCGAATGCGGAACAGCAACCTGAGGCTCTAAATCAGAAACGTCCACATCCACAACTCGTTCATATTTTGCGTCTGCGTCGCTTTTAATTGCATTAAATGGTTTATCTGTTCGGCTCTTAACATAATCTATTGTCTTTTGGTCAGGTTCAATTAAGCCTGCTTTGGCGCCCATCTCAACCGCCATGTTGGCTAACACCATTCTGCCGTCAATTGTCATGTCCCGTATTGTGGAACCGCCAAACTCTAACCCCTTATAGATTGCGCCGTCAGCACCAATCTTGCCAACAATGCTCAGCGTCAAGTCTTTAGCTGACACTAATTTCTGGAATTTTCCTGTCACGTTGACCTTGATGACTTCAGGAACCCTGAACCACAGCTTGCCTGTTGCAAAAACTGCAGCCATCTCTGTTGAACCAATTCCGGTCGCAAATGCACCAAAGGCGCCGTAAGTGCATGTGTGAGAATCTGAGCCAACAATCACCTCTCCAGGTCGGACATAACCCCTCTCGGGCATCACCTGGTGGCAGACTCCGCCTCTGCCTACGTCATAGAAGTTTTCTATGTTTTGTTCTTGGGCGAAGTTTCTTACCGTCTTGTGTAAGCCTGCTGATATCACTGAGCTGGCTGGAACCAGATGGTCTAGGATGATTACTACCTTGTTTTTGTCCCAGACTTTTTTGGCTCCGATTTCTCGGAATGATTTGATGGCTAATGGACCTGTTAGGTCATGGGTCATTGCCACGTCAATGTTTGCTTCCACTATCTCTCCTGGGGAAACCTCTTGTTTGCCTGAGGCGTTGGCTAAGATTTTTTCTAATATGTTCATGGTATGTCACCTTCAATCTGGCTTTTCCATATAAGTTTATCCACTATATGGTATGTTGAAGAACCGTTTTCTGGTATGCTAAAAACTGTTTTGCAAGAGGCTGTGCTAACAAACTTTCGCATTTTTGGGCGAACTGCCTTATCGATAGAGGAAACGATCCCTCAATTTTACAACCTCTAGCAAGCCAAACCCCATTCAGTCTTAAAAGTTTTTAGGAACACACCTTAGGATTTAAATCTTAAGAGGTTATGATAGGCTGAATAGGTAGGTTTGAAAGTTTTGGCGTTAGACAAATCCGAAGTTGAGCCTGAGAAGAACCAAGTTGTTATGCCTATTGTTGCTTCTGTAAAAGAAACAGAGGTTACCGTTTCTTCGCCGGAAGGAATCGAAGAGTTCTCCCAGAAAGGCTACGGTGTCACTGAAGGCGGCAAGCTGCGTCTCGGCTTCTATGAAGCCTTGTTTCTTTTAGCCAAACGAGCAATAGAAATCAAAGACAAAAAAACAAAAGAAAAGATTGTTTTTGAGGATCTTCTCAAGCGCTTCCAGTCTGTTGACAAAGATGCGTGGGTCAGATACCTTATTTACCGTGACCTACGTAGCCGCGGTTACGTGGCTCGGGAAGGCTTCGGCTTAGGGATTGACTTTAGGCTCTACGAAAGAGGAGACTACGGCAAAGGAACCGCCAAGCACCTCATATTTGGAATACAGGAGGGGCAGCCAGTATCAATAGAGAAGCTGGCGAGAACTCAACGTTACGTTCAGAACTTGAAGAAAAACTTGGTTCTTGCGGTTATTAACCGTAGAGGCGAAATTGTTTACTATTCTCTTTCAGAACTTAACCTAAAATAACGTGTTGGTGAAATAGATTGTTCAAGACTGTTCGCGGAATGAGAGACCTGCTTCCCGTGGACGCTGAGAAGATGCGTCGTGTCGAGCAGGTTTCCAGAACAATTTCTAAGTTGTATGGCTACAACGAGATAATTACTCCAGTTTTGGAATCGTATGAGCTTTTGGCTGCTAAGACCAGCGAGGAAATACGTGAACGAATGTACACCTTCAAGGATCTTGGAGACCGAAAGGTTGCTATGCGTCCAGAATTCACTGCGTCTGTTGCCCGATTGGTGGTTAATAAACTAAAAAACGAGCCAAAACCCATGCGGCTCTTTAGCGTAGGAAGCCTTTACCGTTACGACGAGCCCCAGTATGGCAGGTTCCGAGAGTTTTGGCAAGCCAACTATGAACTTTTTGGCTCAGCTAGACCCGAAGCAGACGCAGAAATTTTGATACTTACAAACAATGTTCTCAGCAAGTTGGGGCTAAAGAGTTACAGCTTCAAGGTTGGGCACACAGGAATCCTTAGGGGAATACTGACTCAGGAGGGGCTGGATGACAAAAAACAGAACAGCGTCCGCCAGCTTTTGGATAAGAAACTTTGGGCTGAGGCTCTTGATGTTGCGCGTGAGGCTGGCGTTTCAAAGAAGGGTCTGGATGTTCTTGAGCGTCTTCTTGAAACAAAAGGTGAAGACGCCTTTGAGGTGTTATCACAAATCAAAGACAGCGTTCAAGGCTACGAGACTGCTGTTGCTGCCGTAGATAATCTGTGGAAGATACTTGAGCTGATAAAAGACAGCGGAGAACAACTAGAGATTGTTGTGGAGGCGGGCTTCGCTAGAGGTCTAGAATACTACACTGGAATGATTTTTGAGTCCTATGTTCCGGGTCTCGACATTGCCTTGGGCGGTGGAGGTCGCTACGACAAGCTGATCGAGCTCTTTGGAGGCGAACCTATTGCTGCGGTTGGAGTTGCCCAAGGAATTGACCGAATCGTTTTGGCGCTAACAAAACAAAACGCAATCCAAGAACCATCAAAAGATAGGAGCGTTGCGGTTATCTCTGTAAAAGATGAATGTGTGGCGAAGGCTCTGGAGCTTTCAGCAATGCTTAGGAGCAGTGGAGTGCTAGTGGAAGTTGCGGTTATGGGGCGTTCCATCAGAAGAGCTTTGACGGATGCTGACAGAAGGGGCGTCGCATACGCTGTGATTGTTGGTCCCAACGAATTGGCAGAAAAGAAAGTTGTTCTGCGGGAAATGAAAAAGAGCACACAGCGAACAGTCCAGATCAGTAATCTTGCTGAGGAAATATTGGCGGGCTCGGCGTAGTTTGGTTCTGGCTATTTTTTTCTCTTCTTTTTTCAATTGTTCTAACCAACTTAAGAAAACCTAAGGCTGCTGCTATAGTCCATCCTAAAACTCCAAGAATGACGCTTATGATGGTTACTGTATTGGCAAACGGTAACGTAGCGGGGTACAGCTCTGAAAGTAGAATGTAGGTGTCGGTGTATACGTTGAAGAACCAGTGCATGATTATGGATGCTTGGGCGCCATACACTACATAACTTAAGCCTAAGACTAAACCCGCAAACCCTGCAGATGTGACTTTTCCAATTTCCCAGCTGACTCCTGGGTCAAAATGAGCTAAACCAAAAATTACTGAAGTGAATATAATGGCGCCCCACTCGACTAAACTGATTCCGTTTCTAATTCCATGTTCTTTAACCGTTTTTGCGCCAGCCATTCTTTTTGCTTTATCTGGGAACAAGAAGGACATAACGAAAAGTTTCGTTTTTTGTCTCAAAGAAAACGTTGCCACATTTTTCTTAGTTACAAATAAGTAGATGCAAAGGATGGCTCCGATTGGAATTAGTCGGAAACCGATTTCTTCAAACACGGCAGCGTATGATAGGTCTAAAAACTCTACGAACAGGTCACTTTGTATTGGGGATGTTCCTGTTGGGATTCCCCCTGCTTCTTGAACGCTTTGTAGTGCTACGACAGCGATTAACGTCATGCTGTTTATGATGGGCATTGCGAATAGGCAATTGTTGAACAGTTTTCTTGTGGGTTTGGTGATGCTTTCTTTGATTGTTTGGGGGAAACTTTCTTTGACTTTCCACGCTGCAACTAGGCTTAACGTGAAGATGCTCCAAAGCCCAAAAAAGATTACACCTACCTCCAGCCTTATCGGAATATCTATTGCCATGTTAAGAACCCAGACCTGTAAAACTGATGAATGAAGCATGCTGGTGCTCAATCCTTCAGGTGTAAAGTAGAACAATGCTGGTTCTAAGACAATTGCTAGGAAATACAAGAAAACCGTGAAGAGCACCAACACTACCAGAAACATTTTGGCAAAAATCCTCAATGCATCAAACATCATCACAGGCTGCTCCACGACAATTTACTTGTTTAGATGTAACAGTGAATGGTTGAATGGGATTTAAGTTTCATGATGTGGGCGGCGTTCTTTCACAGATGTTATGTTGCCGTGTTAGCCAAAATTTTTAGGCGCCTTTAAGTTGTTTTCACGCCTCTTTTTAGCTGTGAATAGCTACTGGTTTGAAGTGTTTTCTTTTTCAAGGCGTTGTATTTCTTTGATAAATTCAAGTATTGTGGGCTGGATTCTAACTTCTTTTGTGTCTTCGTTTAGTTTAATGAAGTCGTATTCGTTTAGGAAGCTGACAACCTTTTCTGCTTTAGGTTTGGATAGTGCAAGTTTTTCTGTGATTTCTTTTAGGGTGTGCCACTTGCCGTCTTTGAGTAACGATAGAGCTTCATCGATTGTTGACATGTGTTTTCCTCTTTGATGGGATTGAGGTTGTTGTTATTGTGCATAAGTGTGTTGTGAATTTGTTCTTCATATTTTTCGTCTCCTAGAATGTTCTAGAGATTTGATTGACTTTTTCTATATTTTATTTCTATATCACTGTTCTAGAAAACTGGTAGGGAACTTCCTTTCGTATATCTTTATATTCAATAATGCCAAAGGAACATACCGCAATCCAAGCACCTAAAAACACCAACAACAGCGGCAAACAAGCCAACAACAAACATGTTTGGCAAAACCCGCAGGCGCATGGAGGAAAAAAATAATGGAACGAACCGAAGTAAAAGAATTCGTTGACGGTCTAAGAACCGAATGGAAACACCTATGGCAAAATCGGTTAGATGACAAAATAAGAGCAGAAGGAATAGCAAAACAAGACTACTCCAAACTGCTTGTCGAACAAGGAACAGTAATCATGGCAACAAGAGACTACAAACCCCTCGAATTCTTCGACATCGTAGAAGATTACCTTGGGTGCGATGCACAAAAAGCGGTTCCTCCAAACGCAACAGTAGGCGGATGGGGAAAATTCATCCGAACTAACATACGCAAACAAAAAAACACAACAAAACGAACATACACCCCGCCTAAGCCAACCCACAAAAAGGGTCAACAACAAAAGAAAGGCGGAAGAGGCTGGCGACACACCAAACTACTGTTGTAATCCATCAAATAGTAACTCTAACCGCTGAAAAAACCAATTTTTGATGGCGGGCGGGACGGGATTCGAACCCGTGACCCCGAGCTCTCTCCCATTTTCCCTGTTAGGAGGCTTACACCGGCATGCTCTGCCGTTCGTGCCCTATCCTGGCTAGGCTTCGGTAGAAAGCCAACATAACTTTCTATACCCGCCCAGATTTTTCCCGCCAAAATATGTCTTGCATATTGACTGTTATAACCATAACGCCAAAAGAAAACTGCCGCAGACAAATAATCAAGTTGTATTTACGTCTCTTAAATCCAACCAGACATGCTCAACATTGTGGCGTTAGTTGCTGGTAGCGTTTATCTTTGTCTGTTGGTCAAGTAACATTTATGTCGTAGGTGCGTGGTGAATATTGAGGTGGCGGGGGTACCCGAGCCAGGTCTAAATAGCGGGTCAAAAATATAGATCCCCTAGGAAAAGGGGGAGGACTTAAGATCCTCTGGCGCAGGCCTCCACGGGTTCGAATCCCGTCCCCCGCACCAGCAAATCTTCTAGAGTTTAATCAAGTAACTCAGCAGTTATGTTACTATCCGACTCGGAAAAAAAGAATTCTAATAAAATAAAAGTTGATGCTGTGGGCGTCGTTATGTTTGGTTAATTTGCTGAGAGTTTGTCTTGAGCACTCCTCTTTTTGTCAGAGAAAATAGGCCACAGGTTTTAGTCCCATACTTACTTTTGGGGCTTTGCTGTTTTTGGTCTATTTTTTCTTGTGTTTTGACGGGAGCTCGACTTTCTTTCGTTCTTTTTTCTTCATCTTTTTTGCTCGTAGTGCTTGTCTGTGTTGTTCTAATCCTGCAGTTTTTGCTTTCTTGCTATTTTTAGTCAAGTTATAGCCTCCACTTTTAAGTCAAAGCCCACACTGTGTTTCTTCTTTAAAAAGGTTTATCCACAACTTGTATAGTCGTATCTAAAAATGGTTAAATAAAAAAAATCAGCCATTTTTTTAATCAACTTCGAATAATTCAACCGTAATGTTATTTAGTCTAATATTAGATAAAGTCTAGTTGGAGACTATGTCTAAATATGAGATCAGCTAATTTGACAAAATATGATATTGCCCTGTTTATTGATGAGCATGGGAAAACACGATGGTCTATGCTTGTTAAGGCGTTTGTTGAAAGTGGACCAGAAAAGCACATCTCCAGACAAAGACTATCTGAATATCTAAAAGAATTAGTTGATGAAGGGCTTGTCACAAAGACAGTTGACCCAATCTCCTTGATGCTTAAACAAGTATGGCGAGTTTATCCCGTGTATACTGTACCAAAAAGCAGAAAAAAAAGACTTGAAGAAATTCGAACCAAAAAAAATATTCTAGAATTCATTGATTCTGCAAATCCAGAAGAAATAAAAAAGTTACAACAACACATAAAGGATAAAGTCTAACCCAAAAGCAATTTGTTGATAGCAAATGTGGTTAGAAGCAAAACATGGCATCAAAGAAACTTGACAGAAACTGTCATATTAGCAGACTAATAGAGGTTCATTGTTGAAAACAGCCTTTTTCCTGAAAAACCAAGAACCATAAAAGAGGAAAAAACATGAACAAACTATTCGTTATACTCCTCGTGTGCCTTCTGTTGGTAGCAAGCACCGCATTCTTTGTGTCTTTGGGTAACGAAAACGTAGAAGAAACGGTGGACTGTTATGTCGGTATCTCATTTTGTGGAAACACAACCGCAGAAGCAAAGTTGCTTATTGATAGGGTTAAAGATTACACGAACCTGTTTGTTTTGCAGTCTGGACCCGTAAGCGAGAATGAAACGGCAACAACTGAAATCTGCGACTATGCCGTTGACGCTGGGCTTGATTTGATAGTGTATTTTGGTGATCTTGATCCAAAGAATCTCGTTAAAAAAGAGCAGGAACTTGGAAAAGATTTGTTTTGGAGAGTATCTTGGGTAAGCGCTGCTAAACAAAAGTGGGGCGACAGCTTCCTTGGAGTGTACTATTATGATGAGCCAGGTGGGAATTGGCTCGATTATGCCAGTTGGAGTGATTATGTTGAGCCAATATACAACTTTACCTACAGTGATGTGGCAAAATTTTACATAGAATTTACGCATTTTGATGAAGGGTACCAGCAGCTAGGAAACAGCTCGATTACAGTTTTCACTTCAGATTATATGCTCTACTGGTTTGACTACTTGATGGGCTACGATGTTATGTTTGCTCAGTTAGGCTGGAATCACACAATAGCACAGGACATTGCTTTGGTACGGGGTGCAGCAGATTTGCAGAATAAAAGTTGGGGGACAATACTTACATGGAAATACTTTGAGTCGCCTTATCTGGACACTGCAGAGAACATTTACGACCAAATGGTAACATCTTATGACGCTGGTGCAGACTACATTATTATCTTCAATTATCCTACATACCCCGAAGGAAACCCGTATGGAGTCATGACCGACGAGCATTTTGGTGCATTAGAAAGTTTCTGGAATGATGTTGTAACAAACCCTGAAGTTGTTCATGGTTCAGTGAAAGCCGAGGCGGTGTTGGTGCTGCCACAAGATTATGGTTGGGGAATGCGATACCCCGAAGATACGATTTGGGCATTTTGGGATGCAGACGAAAAATCACCGCAAATCTGGACAATCTTGCAGCATCTTCTGAACCAATACGGTACACGTTTGGACATAGTCTACGACGACCCAGCGTTTCCAGTCACAGGCAAATATCCACAAATCTACCTTTGGAACCAAACAACATCAAATCCGTAGAAAAGCCGAAAATATGCCCGAAAAACGTTTGTGCCCTGTATGAATTTACACAAATCATTCTAGTTTTGGTTAACCTTTATATGCTCCCTATTGACCTCTCACAAGTTAACCAACAAGGTTCTACGCAAACTTACGGAAGGGGAGACATCGAAACACATGAATGAAAGCGACCACAGCTCCATCATGCGTGTTGTAAAAAAACTTGCCAAAACAAAGCTCAGCAGCCTCGCGATTCACAAGCTAGAGCAAATCGCAAACATGGTTGGCGTAGAAGAACAAGAACTGTTTCAGCTATATGTTCAAGCAAAGAACCGTTCCATGATAGACAGTTTTGCAGCTACAGCCTACAACGAGAGAGTCGTATTGCTGCCTCAATGTCTCCGAGCTAAAGATTGCCCCGCAGAAATAGGCAAATACGGGTACGAATGCCAACAATGTGGAAGATGCAGCGTCGCAAAAATCATGAAACTAACCAAAGATTTAGGATATAAAGGCACATTTATTTTGCCCGGAGGCAGCTTGGCACAAAAGATTCTGCTTGAACTAAAACCAAAGGCATCTTTGGGTGTTGCATGCGCCAAAGAACTTATCCTCGGAAGCTACCTCTGCGAAAAAGTGGGAATAATCGGTCAAGGCGTAGAACTGCTTAAAGACGGATGCATCAATACCGTCGTAGACTTGAATATACTAAAAGAAGCACTGAATGTTAATGTGCTTTAGTTTTAGTAATCAAAAGTTTGGCTGCCAACAGCTTCAAGAATTTTTTTTGGCGAAAAAGGAACAAGAACCCCTGATTTAAGGTAACGTCCAAGCTTCGGAATCAGCCCCACCGCATCTGTTCCCAGTTTGCAGAGGACAACCTGTTCAAGAGTTCCTAAGGATTCTGTTTTGATTATGTCCCGAGAGTGCCTTGAAAGCTTCACAGCACGTTCAACATCAGACATAAGAGAACCCAGAATAATCAGTCGGTCAAAACGGGAATGAACCCAACTTTTGAATATGGAAAGCTGAGCCTCAGAAAGAGCAGCTTCAACAGTTTTGCAATTTTCTCCTGCTTTTTCGAGAATCTTGACTTGAAGAGGCACATTATCATACAAACAAAAAAGCTCAACTAATCTCTGAAGCGAAAGCTCCTTGCCGTCAGCCAACTGAGCACCTAACTGATTCTTTGAAACAACAGCATCACAGGTTTGCGAAAAAACAGCTCCAACATCTACACGAACATTATCTTTGCTTTTGTTGGAAAAAATGACTTTGCCTTGCATCACAGAAAACTTTTCTAGACCATCCAAAGAAACGGGAGCCAATCCGACCTCACGGTCAAGCAGACTCAAGGCTACTGTTTGGTCATCTCCTGATACGTCTAGTTGTATCCATCCGCGGTCTGTTGTGCCAACGAAACGCATCTGAACCTTAAGACCCCTGACTAAACCTGAATACCGCTCTTCAAAGGTTGCAGGGATGATTGAGCCGTAAAGCTTCTCAAGAACTGTGACTGTCGGCATTCAAATCGCCTATCAACACAGAAAGCTCTTCGTGGAGCCTTATAACCCGATCTATAGCAGGATGGTCAGCTCCAAGTTTACTAGAAAACTGCTCTATTGTCCGCTCTATTGGCACAACACTAGAGCCTTCAATTAGCTTGTCGGCGTATGCCACAAGTTTTTCCTCTAAAGTCGCTGGAAAATAGTCTTTTACGGGCAAGCCAAGCTTTTGTGCTTCCTTAGCACTTATTCCTCCGCCAATGTGGCACTCGATTATGGATACAATGGCTTCTGGAAGATTCAAAGATTTGGCGATTTCCACGCCAACAACAGCATGATCTACATTATGTGTTTTTGAGCGCCCGATATCATGAAGCAGAGCCCCAACCTCAACAAGGTCAACATCAACAGTTAATCCCCTGCTTTCACAGACTCTAGCAAACTTCACAGCCAGAGCACAAACCGCTTCACAGTGAGCAATAACCCTTTTTGAACACCCACATTCAGAAAGAAGCTTCAATGCCACCTGCGACGATGGCAGGTTCTTATTCACCTAATTCCTTCCTCAGAGCCTCAATCCGCTCAACCAAGGAAGCCTTTAGTTCAGTATTATCTGAGTGCATCAAAAGTTTGTTGCATGTGGGGCATCGAAAAACAAGTTCCATAGCATCCTCAAAAGGAATCCGTTTACATCCTTCTGTGAAACAGGCGTAAAAGTCATGGGCTTGCTCATAAGTGAGCCGAGTTTCCAGCTTTTCTAGAACACGGCGCTTCTGGTTCAAAATGAAGCCTGCAAGCTGATCAAGCTGAAGCCTCCAGTGGAAGATAAACCAGCCAGTGGTTTTGTCACGGGATCGTCTTAAGCCCACTAGAGAGTGATCGTAGAGTTTGTAGAGAATTTTTCGAACAGTGTTGAGCCTTATTTCGGTTTGGGCGGCAATTTCATCATCTGTAGTTTCTCCAATTCCTTTGAGGACACTAACAATCTGAACGGCTTCTTCGCCACCAAAAGCTTCGGCAACCTTTTGCAAAGTTTTATCGTCTACGAAAGTTAACATTGAATCGTTACTCCACGCTCTTCCCATATACAAGGGAAACAGAGCTTAAATCTCTTACCAAATTTGTTCACAGGCTAAACATCAACGACCCTTTTGCCTCGAACCTGAGGAACAATTTTCTTCTTCGCATTGCAAACAAAATCATCTGAAAGCGTCTGACCCTCAAAAAAACGGTCAAGAAAAACAGCCAAACTAGAGCACTCTGAATGAGGTTGATTACCCACAGCAACATTGAAATCTGAAATTGCTTCTGAAAAAAACCCAGCCGGCACTTTTTGGCTGCCTACAATAACCAGCACATCTTTTTTCGTCATCCTGATTCTTTGCATTACGTCGCTTGTTTGGATGTTTTCTCCATATGCAGTAAGATGAACAGTGACCCCATTTTTTGCTTTCCACTCTTTAACCACACGTTTCCATGGTCGCCCCATCTCAAACTGGAAATCTCCTCCCCAGCAGTCAGTGACCTTCTCAATGGTCTCTTTCACTTTGGAATCTGTTATATCTGCCATAACAAAGCCAGAAGCACCTAATGCTCGTGAAGTCAAAGCAACATGAGATGTAAGCCTTTGGTCTCTGTGCCTATGCCCCCACCTCAGAACAACAACTTTCGGCAACCTTGACCCTTTACCCTTCGCTTTTTGATTCAGGCTTAAACTCGCCTCCCAGTTTTTCCACGCGCCCCTTAACCCTGTCCGCAAACCAAGGAATCGCCTTGAAGACAGCCTTCACGATTTTGTCTTCATATTCTATGTTCAGCACATGGGCACGTTCAAAAAGCTGCGAAACCAATGCCATGGATTCGTCACTAATTTTCACGGAAAAGGACGCCTCAACAAAGCCTTCAAGGTATCTGGTAATCTCTTGCCTTAATGACGCAATATTTGTTTGTTGCATCACCGAGATAGGAACAAGGTTTGGCGCAGCATCCTTTAGACGTTCCATCTTTTGTTGCAGTTCATCTTGTTCAATTAAATCAATTTTGTTGAGTGCAGTTACCACAGGTATAGTTGTTGCTCCGATTTGTTGTATCGTATCCAAACTGCAAGAGAGTTTTCGCTCAATCTCTTTTTCGGGCTCGCTCATATCGACAACTAGGATAATCAAGTCTGAAAAGATTGTTTCTTCAAGTGTAGAATGAAAAGCTTTGACCAGCTTCAGGGGCAACCTGTCAATAAACCCAACAGTGTCCGTCAACAAAACCTTTCTTTTAGAAAACTGCACCGCCCGAGTTGTTGTGGAAAGAGTGGTAAATAATGCATTGTCAACAGGAACAGCTTCTTCTGCAAGCAAATTAAACAGTGAACTTTTACCCGCGTTTGTGTAACCCGCCAAAGAAATCGAAGAAAACCCTAGTTCAGTTCTTCGAACACGGTGCAACTCGCGTTCTTGCTGCTTCTTTTTCAGCTTTTCTTTGGTGGAGCTTATTTGCCGTTTAACCGTTTCGAAGTAAACATCAACCTCATACTTTCCGAGCCCCATAAAACCGGGTTGCTCTTCCATTCTCGCCAGCTTCACCCTTTCTTTTGCTTTAGACAATTCGTATCTAAGACTAGCTAACTGAATCTGGAGTTCCGCCTCGTAGGTGGATGCTCTTATGGAGAAGATTTCGAGAATGAGTTGAAATCGGTCAATAACAGTTAAGCCTGTAACCTTAGCCAAGTTGTAAGCTTGAACCGGAGTCAGGGAGTTATCGAAAATAATCTTCTCTGCACCAGTTTCGTTCACTAAATTGGATAGGTCATTTATTTTTCCTCGTCCAATCTGGTATTTGGGGTCCCGTTTCCTGACCTGCTCAATGGAACCTACAGTGGTGTATCCTGCTGCTTTAGCGAGGTTCTTGAGTTCCTCCAAGTTTGAGGGTTCAGTGGCAAGTCGTCGTTGAACAACTATCGTTTTTGTTACTTCTCTGCCCCCTTTTTCTTCATCTTGAATTGGATAAGGTCTCCCAATGTTGTTCCATGAGGTTTAGCGGATGTACTAATTTGAGTTTTAGGCTCTGCAGGAGGCACTCGAAGCTTAATTTTCAACGTATGCTCCAGCTTTTCTGCAAGCACAAGGTCTGGAACCATTTTACCGCTTTCAATTTTACGTAGAACTGAAACTTTTTCTCGAGTCTTTCTACCCAAATCATCATGGCTAATACCTAAACTTTCTCTAGCCTGTCTAACTAGCTGACCCACATTTTCCGCAAGCTCCAATGTTTCAGGTACAGTTGTAATTTGTTTTCTTTTTTTGAACGGTTGTATTGGCTGATATACTGCACTCTTTTTTGGTCGGGGTTGAGCTTTAGGTTCCCAGTTTCCAGAACTTAATTTACCACACTTAGTGCAGACAGTCATGTTAGCGCCTTCAATTACTGCTCTAACAGGTGCACCAAATATTTGACGACCACATACTTCACATTGCAAGAGAAGCAATCACCACTTAGTTCATCGCGAATCGATTCTTTATAGTTGTCGATTTTACGTAAATTGAACTTTAAACATCTCAAAGAAAACCCCAAAAACCCGCAAAAGCCTATTTATTTGACATAAAAGCCGCAAATTATTTAGGTAGACGAGAACTATCATTATACTGTGGAGAGATGGTTTTATGCCAATGGCTTTTGTGTTAATAAACACTGAAATAGGATCTGAAAGCGAAGTTTTAGATGAATTAAAGAAGATCGACGCAGTGAAGGAATCTTACATGGTTTATGGGGTTTACGATGTTGTAGCTAAGGTCGGCGCAGACACCATGGATAAACTTAAAGAAATCGTCACATGGAACGTGAGACGACTAGACAAAGTTCGCTCAACCCTAACCATGATCGTTATCGAGGGACAAAAATAGGTCTCCACCTTCCCCCTTTTCTATTTGTTATCTCTTAAACCCGAAAAATACAATTAACTGAACGTTCTTATCCGCCCACCAACCTTAACGATATTCAACGAGCGGAAGCTAAATGGTTAAGCTGCACATAGGATTCGACGACACAGATTCACCTAACGGTGGCTGCACCACATACATAGCTGCCCTTCTCGTCGAGAAACTAAACAACATGGGCGTCTCCTTCACAGATTACCCCTGTTTAATCAGGCTTAACCCCAATGTTCCATGGAAAACCCGAGGCAACGGAGCCCTCTGCCTACGACTAGTTTGCCCAGAAAACAGCGTAAACACAATCAAAAAAACAGTCATAGAAACGGTTGAAGCAAACTCTGATCTAGATTACCAAGGAACAGACCCGGGCGTAGTTTTTATACATGAAGATGTTCCACCAGAAGTCAAGGACTTTGCAAAAAAAGCCGAACAGAGCATGCTAACAATAAAAGAGGCATCAAAGCTCGCTAAAAGAGTCAACGCCGAGGCAGTAGGATTCAAAAAAGGAAGAGGAATTATCGGAGGTTTAGCCGCTATCGGAGAGGACCTGAACACAGACCACACCTTTGAAATTATCCCCTATAGAACTGCAGAAAATCGTGACAAGCCTCGTCGTGTACAAGTTTCATCCGTAAAAAACATGGACGCACTTTCTCCTCTTACCTTCAACAACATAGACCCACAAACAGGTAGAGTTCTTATAACTCCTAGAGGACCTGACCCGATTCTTTGCGGGATCAGAGGTGAAACTGCACAGGCTGTTAAACAGGCATACAAGCTGCTTAAGATAGATGAGCCTGTTGAGCGGTGGATGATTTTTCGCACAAACCAAGGAACTGATGCGCACCTTCGAAAAGTCAGTGCAGTTAAGGAAATAGCGTCATACAATCCTGTGGTTGTTCAGGGCATAGTATCCAAAAAGCCTCAAGTAATACAGGGGGGTCATGTGATTTTTGCGATTAAAGACAAGACCGGAGAAGTGGATTGCGCCGCCTATGAACCAACTGTGACTTTGTCTAAACTTGCACGAAAACTGATGGTTGGAGACATCTTGAAGGTGTATGGTGGGGTTCGTCCAGTGTCTGGGGGTCATCAGTTAACTATCAATCTTGAGAAGATGAGAATATTGGAACTGGCTCCCAGCTTGTCGTTTGTTAATCCAAGTTGTCCTGAATGTGGGAAAAGAATGAAGTCTATGGGAAAAAATCAAGCGTTCAGGTGTGACAAATGTGGTTTTCGTTCTTCACAGCAAGAAAAGCTGCAAGTTAAAGAAGAACGGGCAATCAAGACTGGGCTTTACATTACATCTCCAAGGTCTCAAAGGCATCTGACGAAGCCACATTGCAGATACGGAAAAGAAAAAACTGGTGCACCAAAAACAATCATCAAAAACTGGCATTTTCCATGAAAAGGTTGGAGGCGCAGTCTTTTTTTTGAATTTGACTTAGCCGATTAATTACGGTTTTGACAGTAAACTTAAATGCTTCTGCAGAAAAGTTACGGACTGAAAAGGGTACAGTATGAAGTTCTCGTTTATTAATCCGGGTCCAAATCCTGAGTTGCCTATCGAAGATGTTAAAAAGATGGTGGGAGCAGCCCCTCCGCTTGGCATGCTCTACATAGCAAGCTATCTCAGAGAAAACGGAG
>PIXT01000081.1 GCA_003096235.1 Candidatus Bathyarchaeum sp.
ACACGCAAAATGCTTTAATAAACGAACTAATTTTATGATGTGGTTGCGGGCTTGTGGCTCAGTTTGGCTAGAGCGTTCGGCTGATAACCGAAAGATCGAGAGTTCGAATCTCTCCAGGCCCACCACTTTTACCTTATTTTGGAACTGTAGTTTTCAATGCGCCCGCTGACAGCGCGTCATAGTTGGGTATCTCTTTTGTTACTTCAACAGTGAAGCCTGCGTTTTGTAAACTGTTTTTTATTCGTTGAACGTACGAACCATGGGCTCCCCATGATAGGTCCAAAACTCCTGATGCGCCTGCATATGATATGAGTTCCAGATTTGTTTCAGATGCGCCAGCTTCTTTTACGGTTATCAATATAGCTGCGTTGCTGTTTGACCTGATGAAATATAATTCACCAAGGATGACTGCTATTCGTCCTTCTGGTGTGTTCCATTGGTCGTTGTGGATGTTGCCGAAGTATTTCCCCAAATACTGAGTAACTTGTTCAAAAGAACCTGATACTTTGCATAACATATAATGAGCTGTCAACCAATTCCCACCAATCAACACTTGGATTATTTGCTATTAAAACTGTATGCCTGCTTGAAGATGCAATTGCTGCAGAAACTCGTCTGTTGACAGTATCTGCTTTGTTTTACTTGCTTGTGCAGCGTTTATCCACTAATGCCTTTGTGTTTATCCTGTTGAGTTGTTTGAACAGGTCATCTAGATTCGAGTCATTTTATCGATTGGAATGAAGCAGTGAGGAGCAAATGTAATGATGTTTTTTCCTTCTTCTGCCATGACTGCTCCGGGGACGATGCCGCCAACCATGCATATGCCAAACCTGTCCATGCTTACGGGTATCCCCAACACGGGCTCGTTCGGTTCCCCTAAAACCAGAACTCCTCCCCAACCCTTTTTCTGTTGTTCTTCAATGATTTTAAAGGTTTTTTCCCTTGCTTCGGAAGGTATTTCTCGTATCGTTGCCAACAGCATGCCTGAACCCGTTTTCAGTATCCTTGATATCGACGTCATCTTTCTATGAACAAATACTTCCAGTGGGGGAATTGTTGTTCCTTCATAGGATATTATTTCTACAAATCTGATTGGCTTACGGTTTACTACTTGAACAAGACCGCCATACTTGAAGAACAGTGGAATTCCAGAATGGATTAGAATGCTGTCTAAAGTTAAGTTACAGACCGTGAATAACGCAAACTGTCCTTCGGGTGCAGATATGTCGTGGTATTCCTCTTTTTCATTTAACACCTTGATATATGGTGCTGATAGAAGATTCATGTGTTTAAGCGCCTTCGTGATTTCCAATGCTTTGTCTTGTAGACTTTTGTCTAGCAATGACACGTTAGTGATTACTGTTCCCTTGTCTATGGAGGGGTCATAAGTTGCTGAATACGCCAGTGACATAAAACGAGTTGTGGTGAAACCCAGTCTTTGTGTAGCAAGAGAACGGCTCAGCTCCTCAAGACCCTTTTGAGTTATTGTTCTTCCTTTTCGGTTGTGCCCCAACACGAAGCCTTTTGCTTCCAACAACTGCAAATGGTATCTCACGGTTCTTTCGTTGAGAAGAAAACCTCGTTTTCTCATCTCCCTTTTCAGCAATATTGACCCCAAAGGGCTGTCAAACTCGCTCAAGATTCTTAATAGTTCGACTTCTTTTCTGACGCTTTCGTTGTCTTGCAATGTGAACCAACTTTTTCAATTGGTCAAGTTTACAGTAAGGCTCTGGTTTTCAAACTAATCTGGTTCAAATCAATCCTCGAGTTTTCATCGCTTCGACTACGCGGCTTACTGCAACTACATACGCCGCTTGTCGCATGTTCACATCATATTTTTTGGCAGAATCTAAAACAGAGTGATAAGCTGTACTCATTTTGCTTGCTAACCTTTCATGGATTGTTTCCAAGTTCCAGTAATACATTGAAGCATTTTGCACCATCTCAAAATATGACACGGTTACACCGCCTGCGTTGCACAAGAAATCAGGTATCAAGTGAACTCCATTTTTGTACAAGATATCATCTGCTTCTGGTGTTGTTGGTCCATTAGCTAGCTCGGCAACAATTTTAGCTTTGACGCGTGAGGCGTTTTCAGCCGTGATTATGTTCTCTAGGGATGCTGCGACTAAGATGTCCACATCAAGTTCAAGTAGTTCTTCACCTGAGATTTTCTGAGTGTTTGGCGAATTTACAACTGAAGACGTTTCTGCTTTACACGTGCAAATGCCATCGAGATCAAGTCCGTTCTCATTATATACGCCACCTTTAGAGTCGCTTACTGCCACAACATTTGCGCCAAAGAATTCTTTACTTAAAAGTGCAGCATAGCAACCAGCGTTACCGTAACCATGTATCGCAATAGTGGCTTTCTTCATGTCTATACCTAATTCTTTTGCAGCTTCTCGAATAGTATACATTCCACCGCGAGCAGTAGCATCGTTGCGTCCACACGAACCTCCAACACATAGCGGTTTTCCTGTGATGCAACCAAAATTGTTGTTTCCTGTAATTTTTGAGTATTCATCCATCATCCACGCCATCGTTTGGGGATTTGTATATACATCAGGAGCGGGAATGTCTTTTCTAGGTCCAATGAATTGCCAAATGCTTTTGATGTACGCCCTGCTCAAACGTTCAAGTTCACTGTTGCTCAATTCTTTTGGGGTACATATTACTCCGCCTTTTCCTCCACCCAGTGGTAAATCTAAAAGAGAACATTTCCACGTCATCCACGCCGCAAGCGCCCTGACTGTATCTACTGTTTCTTCAGGATGAAAACGAATGCCCCCCTTTGTAGGACCTAACGCATCATTATACTGAACGCGGAATCCTTGGAAAACCTTCGTTTTACCGTTATCCATTCGAACGGGAATTGATACGTGTAGTTCACGCATAGGATGACTCAGCATTTCGTGCACATCAGAATCTAAATTAAGTATCTTTGCGCAGTCGTCTAGCTGTTTTCGTGCAATTTTAAATGAATTTTCTTTTGCCATTTTTAACACCGTAATTAATTTGTGTGCGCCGAATGATTGGCGACTTTTTTTATGCTTTTGAAACTTAGTGCAGTTTCTTCAGGGATGTCTTTGGGGAATGTTATTTCGTATACATCGTCTGTGTTGCAGTTTTCACACTTCAGCGATCTCCATCTGCATGCAAAACAGTTTTCTGATTCCATGCCGATGCGAAGGCACATGTCTTCACATCCATCTTTGCGCCCAACGATCACACCAACGAATTCGATCCATGTTTTTCCACAATGAATGCAGGTGAACCTTTTTTTGATCAGGTTACCTGTTTTTTTTCTGTTTTTTATCTCCTTGATTACCTCAGTAATTTCCAAGAGACTTACCCCACGTTATAAGCATATTGAGTAAATATTTATGTATTTTGTTCGTTTATTATAAATTAAAATTGACATTATAAGATAAAATTGTTGAAATATTATATTTTGTTTGACATCATAAAAAACATGTGTAACCAGTCGACATTCTAAGATTTTTCATCAAAAATAATATACTTTAAAAACACTAACGTGATACTGTCAAAAGAGAAGGGCAGACTTATGGGTAATAAACCAAAAGTTGATCAAATTGACCGTAAACTCATTAGAGCCCTACAAAAAGATGCACGTACTAATTTTGCTGATATTGCACGAAATTGTGAAGTATCAACTGATACTATCAGCAAACGATTCAGAAAATTGAAAAACGCTGGCATCATAAAAGGAACCACTGTACTTTTGAACCCAAAAAGTTTTGGAAATGAATGTGTGGGAAGTTTTGGTGTCGATGTCAGCTATCCCCATTTAAAGACGGTTCTTGAAACAATACAAAAAATACCTGAGGTAGTTATTTGCACCACTTCAATGGGTAAGCACGACATATTTTGTATTGCGGTACTCAAAAATGTTGGGCGGCTCAGTCAAGTGAAAGACTTGATAAAGGGGCATCCTGCTGTACGGGCAGTCACAACAAGCATCTGGGTGGGTGAAATATTATTGTGTCCAGAGAATTTTGAGTTTCAAAAATCAGAGATGCGGTGAACAAAATTGGATGAAACTGATGCAACAATAATCAAATTACTGACTGCGAACGCTCGGACATCTTTCAGAAAAATAGCTAGAGACCTTGGAGTTTCTCCAGATACCGTGATTAGCAGATATCAGGCTTTACACGAACAAGGTGTCATTCGAGGATCAACAGTTGTGCTTGATCCAAAAAAAATTGGATACAAAGGAATGGCTGCCTTCATGATAGACACCTCACCCACGAATGTGATAGCTACTGAATCCTCTGCGTCTGAAGAGTCATCGTATATTCTGGAAACTTTGATTAAAATGCCTGACATAATTTTGGCTACAAAGACAGTTGGTGACCATGACATGTTGGCCATTGCCGTAATCAAAGATGTTGAACACCTGATTGAAACTGGTGAAAACATAGCAAAGATATCTGGGGTAAAAGATTTACAGGTATCCTTTTGGGTTGAAAAAGCAGAACTTCATCCAAAATATTTCATAATTTGAACTAACGAATGTCCTTGGTTTCTGAACTCTTCTGTATGCCTGTACTGTTACATGCAGTATTTTTCCACTAGTGCTTTCGTGTCTATTACGTTGAGTTGTTTGAACAGGAACTCGAATTGTTTTTCAACTTCACATGCAATGGTTGTCCGAGTTTGTTGGGACAGTGCCATGACTTCTTTTTTGAATTGCCCGAAGGCTTTTTTGCGTGTCTTGTAGATGAACTGTTCGTCTGTTTGTCCTTCTTTGCGTTCGTTTGCAAGGTTGGCTTTTAGCCACTTGTACATTTTCTGTCTTAGCTGGTCTGGGAAGTGTTTTGATTCATAAATTATGTTCTGGAAAGCCGTAGCCAAGTGGACTTCTGCGGCTCCACATTCTACAAACTTGTGAAAAGCTTCTGGAGGCAGGGTTGATGCGCCGTGTTGGACTGCTCCTGCCATTCCGTATTCTTTGCGTGCGTTCTCGGACAGAGTTTTTAGTGTGCCAAAATCTAGCTTGATTTGGGCTATTGATCCATCGGGTAGGACAACGCCGCCATGTGTTGTGCCTGTTTGAACTGAAATTTTACTTATTCCCGTAGCCCCTTTTTCCAGTTCTTCTTCAAGACCATTCATGTATGCTTGCAGGTCTTCGGGTGTCGAATTTTGAGTACCAATCTCACCAATTTCTCCGCCAACAGAAACTGTAACTCCTTCTGGTTCAATGCCGCGAATAAACTGGGTAAGTTTTGCACAGACCGCATAATTCAACAGTTGCTGCTCTTTTAGTGTTGGTTTGGACAAATCAACAAGGGTTGACGAGTCAATGTCAATGTTATAGAAACCTGCACTGATGGCGTCTTTGATTAGTGTCTTTACACCTTCGATTTCTTTGTCTGGATTTTCTTTAAACTTGTCAGCTTTTACCTGGAAGTGGTCTCCTTGAATGAAAACTGGTCCTGAATAGCTTTCTTTTATTGCTGCTGCCAAAATCATGCTTGCAAATTCAACTGGAGGTTGATTGGTGTAACCGATTTCTGATCTTGCAATCTCAAAAATGAAGGCACCTGAACTATGTTTTTTGGCGACTCGA
>PIXT01000082.1 GCA_003096235.1 Candidatus Bathyarchaeum sp.
AATTAGGACAAAAAGGTAAAAGCAAAGTCAAATCAAATAGTGTGATAAGCCAAAAAAACACCAACTAAAATGTGATTTACTCTAATATTGAAGATATCTCCAACAATCTGAAATTTAATTCTGATTTCTACGGGCTCATTGAAAACACATCGAATGTTAACATGCAAAGCCACTAGGCTCGTTCTTTTGTTGTTTGTTTAGATTCTAAACAAAAACCATAATAGTAAATGCAGATAAAACCACAATAAGGGGAAAACAGAACGCCTAAAAAGAGCTTTTCTTTGATTGATTTGCTTCCAGCAACGCTTAACACTGTTCTTTTCATCTTACAAATTATCGTCGGCATTTATTTGCTATCAACGGTGCCCCAAAATGAGATTCTGGCGTATACTGGAGCAGGGCTTTATGCTTTCTCGGGCATAGTTTTTGGTTGGCTACCAATAATTGAATTTCGTAAAAAAGGAAAAGTGAAAAATGGAAAAAGCTACATTCACACCACCCAAATTGTAGAAACGGGAATTTATTCTATTGTTCGGCATCCACAGTATGTGACTTTCATGCTGTGGGCAATAGCTGGCATGTTGCTTTTTCAACATTGGATTGTCGTTTTACTGGGAGTTCCCATTTTTCCTTTAACATATATTGATTTAATTAAAGCCGATAAAGATGCGATAAAGCAATTCGGGGACGACTACAAGACATACATGAAAAAAGTTCCTAGGGCAAATTTCTTGCTCGGAATTATACGACGAATTAAAGAGAACTAAATGCACTAAACTTGTCATTTATTGTTTCTTTGAATTTGCCAGTCACATACCAGTTTCATTCGAATCACACCAATCTACATGGATTTCTAGTAAAACGAAAGCCCCTTAGTTACGACCTTGTCCTTAAGGACCAGAAACAAAAATCCAAACATTCCAAAACCTAACTCAACTGGTAAAATAAACACAATTTTCCTTATTCTATTCGTTTTTTCCTTCAAGCACCCCTTCGATTTCTAAGTAGAGTTTCTGAAGCTCTTTTTTCATCTCCTCAGTCGCGTTCCACAGGTTCCGCCCAATGGTCTCTAAAAGACGCTCAACCATGTTCTGCAAAGCGTAAGGATTAACCTCTTTTAGCCACTCCTGCATCTTTTTGTCTAGAACATATTTGTTGGCTAGGTCTTCATACATCCAGTCTTCGACAACTTCGACAGTAGCGTCCCAACCTAAAACGTCATCGAATGTCTTTGAAAGGGTAGAAGCCCCAGCATAATCATGACGCACCATGCTACTAATCCACTTGGGGTTAAGAAGTCGAGTACGAAAAACGTGGCATGTCTCTTCTGCTGTGCTCCTAATTTTCACCCTGTCAGGATCAGAACTGTCACCACAGTAAGATCTTGGCGCCGTCCCACTCAAGGTTTTAACAGAAACAATCATGCCACCATGAACGTCATACCAATCATCACAGTCCAGTATGTCATATTCACGAGAATCTTGATTCTTTACGGTCACGCTAATTTGACTAAGACGCGCCTTAAACCGCTCAGGAACCGAATGCCCATAAGCTTTCCTGCTGTAAGCATAGCTCCCCCAAGCAACATAGATGTCACTCAAATCTTTCTGAGTTTCCCAATTCTTAGAACTTACCAGCTCACTGACCCCACAGCCATAAGCTCCAGGTCGGTCACCAAAAACTCTGTAATGCGCTTCTTCTCGCGCTTTCTCAGCGTCGACCCCCTCAGCTACGCGCTCAGTAACTTCCTTTTCTACATGTTTGCGTACATAGTTTTTATCGCTAGGCTCATTAAGACCAGCAACCAAAGCCACGGCTTCATCAAGGAGATGAACGATGTTAGGAAAGGTGTCTCTAAACAGTCCACTAATCCGGACAGTAACATCAATGCGAGGGCGTTTTAACTCTTCAAGAGGAATTGCTTCAATACCTACAACGCGCCCGCTTGATTGTTCCCACACAGGTTTAACGCCCATCAAATAAAGAATCTCAGCAAGATCATCACCCTTTGTTTTCATGGTGTCTGTTGCCCATAGGATAGTGCCCACGCTCTCGGGATAGCCGCCTTCTTCTTTTAAGTACCGCTCTAGCAAGCCATCAGCCAAAGCAACACCAACTCTCCAAGAAGCAGTTGAAGGCACAGAACGAGGATCCACAGAGTAAAAGTTTCTGCCTGTCGGCAAAATATCCGCCATGCCCCGTGTTATGGAACCTGAAGGACCCGGAAGAACATAGCCACCTTCACAGGAAGCCAAGACGTTGGCTAATTCATCTGTAGTCTTTTCCAAAGCGGGCACAAGAAAACCCGATACATACAACAAGCATTGCTTCACCTTAGAGCTGCTACAGCCAAGCACATCCTGCATTAGTTCATCAACATTGTCGTTCGTGAACCCCTTTGAGTTGAATTGCTTCATCAACTCCAAAGCAGTATTATGCAATTCTTTGATTATGTCCCCATTTGTCCTTCCGTCAGAACGCAGTTTTCCTTTATGCGCAAGCAAGTCTTCATAGTCATAACCCTTTAACTCAGCAAGAGACTGCCTCAAAGAAGGCACGGACCCATTGCTTAATCGGGTTAAAGTAACTAGAAACTCTTCTAGCCGCGAATCAGCTGGTGGCTGACCTAGTGTATGTAAGCCGTCACGCAGTTGAGCGTCTGCCAGTTCATGTAAGTAGGCATGTAATGTCTCTAAGAAGCCATCAAAATCAGCAAAAGCAAATTCTTGGGTAACTTCGAGGTCTTGGTCCAGCTTACCAGAAACAACAGTTTCCCAAATCACCTTTTGCAAAACAGGCAACTTTCCGGCATCAACAAGTTTGGTTTGATAGTATTCTTGCAGTTGAACCTCAAGCTCTGCTGTCTGCTCATAAGTGTCAGCGTTATGCATCACGGGAACCAAATAATCGATTATACAACAGTAGCTACGCCGTTTAGATTGCGTCCCCTCCCCAGGGTTTGTGATAACGTAAGGATACACGTTAGGCAAATCAGAAATTGCCACATCAGGAAAACAAGACGCAGAAAGCCCCACAGATTTTCCGGGCAACCACTCCAAGCTGCCATGTGTCCCAACATGGATCACTACATCAGCCTTAAACACGTCCCGAATCCAACGATAATAAGCGTAATAATGATGCGACAAAGAAAGGTCTGGGCTATGATAGCTAGCCGAATCATCTCCCAAGGAACCTCGAGGAGGCTGAAGCCCCAAAAAGATGTTACCGTTGATTATTCCAGGAACCAGCAGGTCGCCTTTGTAGCTGAAAGGTTTACCGGGCGGTTTTCCCCACTTCTCTTCCATTTTGTTTTGAGCATCAAACGGCAATTCATTAAACCATGCAACGTACTGTTCACCTGAAGTCTTGTCTACAGCTCTTTTTGCGAGCTCCTCAGCACTTAGCCAACGCAGGTCATTAGTTACGCTCTCGATTATTCCGTCTATCAACTGCTGACTGCTTTCAGGCAAACCGTCCAAATGGTATCCTGCATTTTTCATGTCTGTTAGTAGATTCAAAACAGAGACTGGAGTATCAATCGCGAAGGCTTTGCCGATAGTGTCGTTTCGGGGAGGATAGTTATGGAAAATTATTGCTATCTTTTTTTCACTGTTTGGAATGTGTTTTAGTTTTGCCCAGTTTACGCTTAAACGAGCTACTTTGTCAACTCTTTCAGGAATTGGCTCAAATTTAAGTATCTTAGTTCCCGTCAAAGGATTGATTTTAGACGAGTCCATTGCAGCCATAGGCACAGTAATAAGAAAACCGTCAAACTCGGGCATAACTACGCTAGCTGGAATATCAATAAGGCTAAGACCTTGCATGCTATCACGCCAGTCCTCAAAAGTGTTGACCGTTAAAATTGTCTTTAGAACAGGCACGCCCAATTTGTTCAAAGCATCTAGAGCTTTACTATTTGATGAAGTTAAGGAAAAACACAAAGTGCTTACTATTGCACCGACCACAATTTTGCCTTCTTTCATAAAACAGTTTTCAACAACCCAGTTTAGCTTACTGCCAAAAGACACCGCAATAACGTTGGCACCTAACCGCTCAACAGCTTCGATTAAGCTGTCAACAAAACTGGTGTTTTCGCCCCGCAGCTGGGTTGGATGAAACAAAATGCCCACAGTGGGTTTTCCGGGCACAATTTTCTTTTGTGCATACTCGTCGAAGGTGAGAATTCTGTCAAAGTCGGGGTGATAAATGCCTTCCCAGCTTATTTTTTCAGGCGGACACACTTCGTAATTGGAGCCTGTGAACCGATTTGCCAAATACAACAAGAGGTTCTCAAAGTTCGGCTTCCCGCCATACTGAAGATACTTTAAGATTTTCTGCTTATCTTTTTGATCAATGGTACATACGCTTGGTTGCTCTTTATTTGGAGATACAACAAGCAAGGGAACACTGGCGCTTTTCATGACTGATACTAACTGATCATAGTCTGGAAAAGTGCCCATCAAATGTACTATTGCCACATGAGAAGTTTTGGCAAATTTGATGAACTCATCCATTTTGTCGAAGTCTTGGGTTGTTACTCCCGTTTGAAGGCGAACGTTTACTACGTCCCCAAATCGTTTGTTCACAGATTCAACAGCGCTAATAAGAGGCACTGTATCAGTAATCATCGTTGCAAGGAAAGCAAGTTTAAGACGTGTCATATTTTTAGTCTCATTAATGTTATTTTTTTGAATATTAATGGCACTTTTTACGGGTTTAACACGATCACATTCTGAAAGTGCAGGGAACTATTTGAGGTTTATTCAGAAACCATTTTGTCACCTTCTCGATGCGACGACACAAACTGCTTCAACATTTTCCTCAAATAACATAAAAGCACAATCAAGCAAACAGCAAACCAACAATCATAGCAGCATACTAATAGAGGTTCATTGTTGAAAACAGCCTTTTTTCAGAAAAACGGCTAAAAACGCTGAAACTTGTCTAGTCTTTGAATTAGTCCAGCACTAATTCATAATCGTATGTGTAATCTATTTCGATGGTGGCATCGCTCACAACGCAATCCAGTAAATGTCCACCCGAATTTTTGTCATCTGCAATAAAGTGTAAATGGTATCCCGCTACGTTGACTTCATCCATGTAGCTTGGAAAACGAAAACCCGCCATAGTTCCAGTAACGCTGTTTGAGGTGAAGATTGTCTGCTGTTCTATAACCTCTGTTAATGTTGGGTAGGGTTCTGCTTGCACGGGTACACTACGGGTTTTCGCGTAATCGCAAACACCATGAATCTTTAGGGCATAAATGGCATTTTCAGGGGAAATGTTTTCGTCGATGAAAGCTTTTAGCTCTGAATAGTTCATGGACTCAGCAACGTGAAGGGTTTGGTCTGCCTCAAAGAAAGTAACAATCGCAAAAGGCGTCTCTTCTGCAGAGCTTATTTGCCTAGGTTCACCGTCAATTGGAATCTGATAGAACACTCCGTTTACCGCAACCATTTCTCCGTCTAAACCGTTAAGGGTGCCCAGTCCAAAGTCACCGTGTTTTGCCAATTCGGCGTAGGTTACGTTGCCATCATAATCTCCTTGAGCAAACGGTGTAAATGCACCAACCTGAAACACAGTTTCTTTGTTCGTGTTTAATTGCGGTTGCAATACAAAGTACAGGGCAACACAAGAAACAACAGCAATCAACAATACTAAAAGCGCAATTGAAACCCACTTAAGTTTTGACACGATTTACCATAACTCCAATGTAGAAAATGAAAAGGTGGGCCTGGAGAGATTCGAACTCTCGATCTTTCGGTTATCAGCCGAACGCTCTAGCCAAACTGAGCCACAAGCCCATAAGCACATCATAAAATACTCCATTTATTAAAGCATTTACCTTGACTGACTAGCGTGTACATGTACTAAAAACAGGGAAGCCAGCCGTAAGACACTAAATTATATTGAAACCTTGCAGACTGTGAATTATGAGGATTAAGTAGAAAACTGCCACTGTGTATCTGTGAACGGGTTTCGTGTATCTTACAAATTTTCGTTTTGCTTTAAATCTTTCAAGCATTCCAGTTACTACAAGTATATTCAAAACCAAAAATAACGCAAATCCGTCTTCTAATCTTAGATAGAACGCCGCTAATCTTCCAGTGTTTTGGGCAAAATGGATTGAAATTAGCAGAAAAGAGAAAAGGTTTCCGAAGACGTGTATCTTTAGCAGCGTTTTGATGTTCTGTGGTCTTTTACGTTTTAGAACATAATATATAGGAACTAGAATTGCGGTGAAGGCAGTTGCTAGCAAACATATCCAATGTACAAAAAACAAGGAACCGACAAAGAAGGATAAATCATACCAGCGAACAAACGCTACAGCCGAAAAAATGAGTGTAAGCGACAAAATAAACAAAGATGACCAAAATTCTGAAACTGCATGGTGTGTCAAACAGTTAACCCCCTGCGCTAGTCCAAAATGATAAACTTCAGTTTAAGATGTGGTGTTGTTTGTTTCTCTTAACTTTAACTGGTTTATTCAGGTGTAATGTTTTCCTTTGTTTTTCATGAAGAGTCATCATTCAACATTTATTCATCAAATAGTACGTTTGTTCAGTTTTTAGAAACATATATATATGAATCGTCATTTAATTTTATAATGTGTGAATGTTATTTCATTAAGAGTCTAAAAAGACGAAAAAGGGAACAAACAATGCCAGAACACATCGTCAACTTCGACAGCGAAGCAGAAAGAAACAACTTCTTAAAGAACTACATGAGAAACGAAATCGTATGCCAGATATGCGAAAACTCAAGCTTCAAAGCTGAACGAAACTCTCCAGAACAGATAACGCTAACATGTGTAAACTGTGGCTGGACACACATGATAGGTCCAGAAACATTTGGCGAAAACAAAGTTCACCTCAAATTCTGGTGCCAAGAAAAATAAGATACACAAATCAGAACAGCTTCTGTTCAGGTTATCTCCCGATTAAAGGAAAAGACTGAAACGCCGCTATATTTTAATCACACTATTCCGACATCTATTCTCGGTAGGGCCCGTAGCCTAGTTTGGATAAGGCGTCGAGTCGCCTGAAACGGTGACGCGCAAGCCTTCGGAGCCGAAGACCCAGGGTTCAAATCCCTGCGGGTCCGCCACTCACATAAACAATTTTATGAAAAATCTAGTAATCAAGGTAACAATCAGTTGTTCATGTTCTTTGTAAAATACATAAGAACCAACATGTAAACCAAAAAATCTTAGAAAATCAAACAATAAAAGCTAGGTTGCTGGAACTCTAAAAAGTACAGGTATTGAAACCTTTACTTCCATTTGAACGTAAACACTTTCCAAAAACATTTCAGCAACACACATACACCAAACGTGTTATTATCGTCAACGTAGCCACATATTCAAGGAAGAAGGGGTTTGCTGAGGCTTTTGCACGGGCAATAGAGGAAGAAAAAATGAACAAAACTTGCTACTATCGCTCGGTCATTTTTCAGTTCCGCGCATGAGCCTTTTCAGCCCATCCTCTTCCAATGCGTTTGTCTCCCACAAAAAAAGGGAGAAGGGAAAATTTTTGTTTATTTTCGTTTTCGTAGTGTCCAGAATGCTGCTGCGCCTATGACACATGCCACTGCAACTGCTGTGATGATGGCTACTTCTGTTGAAATCAGTGGTGCTTCTGTTGTTGGAGCTTCAGTGTCGGGGGTTTCTGTATCTGGGGTCTCAATGTCTGGCTGCTCATTGTCTGGAGTTTGGTTGTCTGGAGTTTCAGTGTCAGGCTCAATAGGAGTTGATGCTGACGGCGCCGAGTCTACTGTTAGATAAGTTGTGGATGTAGAACCATAGTAGGAGTCGGATCCTTCAAAGGTGGCTATAATTGTATATTGTCCTTCAATCTCAGGCTCAAATGTGAAGCCGTAGTTGCCATACGAGTCACTTGTTGCTGTACCAAGATTCTGGTAGTTACCATTAGGATCAACAGCTTCCAATTTCACGGTAACTCCGACCGCATCTGCTGGGCGCTCAAACTGCATATAGACGTATTTCATCCACTCGCTCATGCAAGCATCAGATACTACTGGAACACCGTTCGGGAAACGCGCAGTTAAAACAGATTCTTTTGTGCCTGCAGATTCGTCAGTAACTGTTCCTCTAAGTATAACACTGGAGCCTAAAGGTACACCCATATCAGGGGCTGTAACTGTGATTGCACTTGGACCTTTACCTAAAGCGTATATCTGATTGTCGTAGGTGTTGAACAGGGCAATTGTGCTGTCGGCTATAATTGCTCCTCCTCCCCAACGGGTTGAACGCAGACCTCCATCCATTTTCCATATTACATCTCCTGTTTCGATGTCAAGGCAAATGAAGGGGGCACCACGGGCTCGGGGGTCGATTGTAGAGTGTTCTTGATGAGATACGTAGACTTTTCCATCAGTGACGAACGCCATCTGAAGAGGCCAATTAGCGCTCCACAGAATTTCATTGCATGGATCGTGGGCAGCGAAAGTCCATAGTAGTGTACCGGTCTTTACATTATAGCAATTCACTGTTCCCGCCATACCAGTTGTGATGAGCTTTCCGTAAACAATACAATCCGGATGTGATCCACCGCTCAGTATCGAATACATGTTTAGATATTGCTCAGATTCTGTTGGACCCCAAAGTTTCTTTCCAGTGTCAATGCTAAAGGCACAATATTGTCTAGTCTCTTTAAGCCCCACAACGAAAACGCCATCTTCTAAACTTGCAGACTTCACGATTCTTGCGTACATTCCAGGAGAGGGCAGATTCCAAGTGGTATTGAACAGCAGTTCGCCTTCGTGACCTGGCCGTGCACTTATGCCCCACAATGCAACTGGATCAGGCGTGGGTCTACCTGTGCCACCGAAGTTTCCACCGATTACTCTATCCTCAAGATATACAGCTGCAGACCCAGGTAATCCTGTTGGTATAGTTACGTTCCACTCGATTCCTCGACTAGCGTTAAGTGTCGTTCCTGTTGCTGCTGTAAGCCAACTGCCTTCATCAGAGACTACTCTGCTTGAATTCCACATAGTCATCCAGCCAGCGTTTATGTTGACAGTGTATCCGTAGATTTCTCCTTTGGAACCATATAAGTTGGTGATTCTAGGAACTCCAGCCATGCTGTATTCTAAACGTCCAGTGAATGGGTCGTATGCATTCCAAGTGCTCCCAACAACCGTCCACAAGTATGGGTAAGCCCCATGAACGTTGTATGAGTCCCAATACATTATTTGACCAAACTCTAGGCGCTCGTTGTTTCCTAGAGTCTTGCACCATAATTCTTCACCTGTCTTTAGATCCACGGCACACACTTTCTGCTCAACGTTAGAGCCGCCATCAGCCTCGTATAGATTGTAATACAAGATTCCGTTGATTATTACTGAGGGTACCCATTTACCTTCATACGCATCTCCATGTTCATAGCTTAACGCGTCGAAATCTCCACCAATTAGACCTCCACTCTGTAAAGGTTTAGCCCAAAGAATGTGAGCACTCTCTGGTGCATCGCCGTTGCCAGCAGCAAAGAAATTAGGAGGGCGACGTTCCAGCCAGTTTCCTGTAATAGTTGACCATTCTCTAAGTTGTGCGTCTATTGGTCTAGCCCAATATTCATTCGGAAGTGAATGTGCTTGATAATACTGTATTGATTCATCTTGAACGATAAGGTCTAGAGGTTCGCTGGTGCTAGCCTCCATTAAGGTACCTGCGGCAGTGCCAGCTACAGCAACATCTAATATTTGTTCAGGGAAGTTTGTCCTTAGAGTATATGTTCCAACCATGGTAGGCACATATACAGCACCAGTTCCGCCAGTCGCGTCTGTCCTGTATGGTCCCAGTGTTTCGCTTGTTCCATCAGGTTTTGTTACGGTTACGGTTAGGTTTTCCCACCCATACTCTACGCTTGCCAATTGATGTGAAATTCCGACATGAATTAGTACTTCTTGGTTGACCCCGACGGGGTTTGGTATAGCTCCAATGAAAGGATATGTTTTCTTAGTTTCTGTCTGTGCAATAACATAAGGAAAAGCAACCAGTATAGCCGATATAGTTAACAATAGAATTAAAGCGATTGTTGTAATTTTTGATTTAGATATAACGAAAAGTTTTGTCATTTGTTTTTTTTTCTCCTTTTTTTCAGTTGTTGCTAGTTTTACAATAAAC
>PIXT01000083.1 GCA_003096235.1 Candidatus Bathyarchaeum sp.
AACTCGAACTTGTCATTTAATCCATCAGCATCAGTATCATATTTCCAAGCATCACTTAGTGACTCTTGGCTGTCTCTTAGTCCCTCTCCGTCATGATCAAGGGGAGTGATTCCTCTCCAACTAATAAAATCATCAATATTGGCGGGCATTACATCGAAGAAGATTGTTTGACTTCCTAAACTTTGGATGCCTTTATTGTAATCTAAGTGTTCGCACCAGAAGCCATAGAATACAAGAAACACAAAATGTTCCCACTTGTAGTCAAGAGTATAAACTGCGTCCATGTTAATGGTCACAGGAAAGTTAGGCATACCAATTCCAGGTTCTATCCAGCCTCCTACCTCATATTGCTGTGCATCCCATTTTAGAAGACTCGAAGAGCTTGATGATCTAATCCAACTTGATTTGGGAGGTATGGGAAGCCAAAGGTGTACGTCATTACCTGTCATTCCCAAGTCGCGAGCCTGAAAGACCCACTCAGTAGAATAATACTGACCAACATTGGAGTTGGAACCTGGGGGGCCATTTAGGTTAATGTATGGATAAATGCCACTATGCGATACAAGACTCCAATCGAAACCTTCAATTCTCCCTATCACCGAGTGAGTATACGATATTCGGTCTCCTACATCAAGACCATTGCTGTCTTTGTCATCAATAGAAATTGAGGGCTCATCTGCAAACATAACCTTAGGTTCAACGGATGATTTGACCCGGGACATTACACTTACTATCCACTCGAACAAGTCGTTTGTCCATCCGCCAAAAACATCAGATAAGACCAAACCAAGAGAAATTAGCCATCCAACCACTGGGATTACGCCTATGTTGAACAGTATTACATTGTACGTGAATTCAATAAATAATTCAAGCAGAGCTGAGTTGAGTGCCATTGGGCTTTCAACAGCGTTGATAATTGAAAACAGACTGTAAAAAGTAATGCCGACGTCTATGGCGGTCATAACATATCCTGCAAATTCAAGGGTTTTTCCCAATCCATTCCAAATCTTTGAGGTTTGGATACCTGTTTTGACTTTGGAAAGCTGCCTAAAAGTAGATTTGAGAACTTTCCACCAACTTTGACTGCCTTTCACACTAAGGCTCCAGCCTGCATTCTTTAGATTTTTTATCAACTTTAAAGACTGATAGCTTTTCCAAACATCTGACACGTCTTCTATGATGTCATGGAAAACAGATGCAGCCTCAATTCCGTTCTTTGATATGTTCCATAGAGTTCCAGACAAGAATTCGATTTCTGGTACTTCAAATTCTGTGTTCAGACCATCTATTTTTGTGACCGTTTGCTCTCCTATGTTCCATATTGAAGTGAAACTAACCAGATTAAGTGCTACATTTTCACTCAAACCTAAACTCTGAATGTGAGTGGATATTTCCTCTAACTCAAGAGCCAAATTTGTGGTTGTGTTGTGCCAGTTTGTCTTCAAAGCCTTAGTTGTAGTAACAGGGAAATTAAACATGTCAACAATGCAAGAATTCCCCATAACATAAGAGCCAGACAAAATCTCAGACATCTCAACACTAACTAAATTGTCTTCAAAAGCGATGACTAAAGGAACGTTTTGATTTTCAGGTAATGTATCCAACCCGGATGGAATCATGAGGTTTGTCATAGCCAGAAAGGCTTCGTCCTTATGTGTGAAGGACGCATTATCACAAAACGCAGCAAGATTTTGTTCAGACAATATTGCGGGTATGTCACTAACGTTTGTTGTAGAGTTTCTCAGAAAATCATAAGCCAGCAACAAGTTTGCGGCAACGGTCTGATTCAAGTCGCTTCCATAAACCAAGCCAACCTCTGAACCATAATTCTCTTCAACAGTGAAACCTGTCAGCATGAAATCCTCTTTGTAAGTTGCAAGGGGCACAGGATTTGGCCAAACTCCCAAATCAAGTAATTCAAATTTTGAACTTGCAGGGTCGCTAATTGCAGCGAGCTGTTCATCGCCTGTAACTGAAACCAAAAGACCGTTCCACGCCTTGAGCTTTACAGTGTTTCCCTCACCAGTTATCAATTCAAAAATTTCTTTATCGCCAAGCTCAGTGCTTGATGCAGTAACTGTTGCGTAATCTCCAACAGTGAAATACAACCCATTAAGGGCTCTTAGAGCAATTCTCTTTTCGTCTAACTTCGTCAACATCAGAGTTTCTAAGGCATCAACTTCACTGCTGTTTGCAAAAACGTTGCCGGTTTCACTAACAGTAACATATTTGCCTGAAGAGGTTTGAAACGCAGCAATTTTTTCGTCTGAATTTCCTATCACTCTCCAAACAAGTCTCGCGTCGATGGAAATTTCAGACGATACAGAGGGTGGATAAAACATCTTACCTCCAAACGCAACAATACTTCCATACTCCCAAACTGGAAACAGAGGAAGATAAATGGAATTTGAAGTAACAGCGATACCATAATCTATTACCTCTGAGGGGTCGGGAAGAATGTTTGCGGTGATGTTGAGAATTGGAACCACGTGAATGTCTTCTTTGGAGGCGTCCAAGTCTTTCATTGGGTCTTCTTGATCGTCATTAGGCCAATCCCAAAACTGGTCAAACAGCCTCAAATGTTCAGGGTTTGCAGGTCTCAACTGGAAAGTAACGTAAGTGGGATTTCCCCCAGTGGCTATATCAAAGTGAAATTGATCATTAGCTGTTGACTTTGAGAAGGGAGACAAATCAACACCATCATTCACTCCATCTCCATCGTTATCAAAATCCCACAGGTTCAAAACACCGTCTCCATCAACATCCAGTCCAAAAGAATTTGTTACTTCAAAATAGTCTGGTAACCCATCACTGTTAGAGTCTGGGTGCCAAGGCAGAGAATTATTCATTACTTCGTAATAGTCAGTTAACCGGTCAAAGTCAGAGTCGATGTTGTTGAAATCTGTTCCAATAACGATTTCCACGGAGTCAGGCAGGTTGTCACCGTCTGTGTCTGTCATGTTAGATGTTGAGCTAAGCAGAGCATCTACAAGTTCTTTCAAATTAGAACCTGTTTTTGGGGGGATAATTGAAGTAACTTTAAACGCGGCTGGCACTAAAACAGCCTGTACTTCAACACTTAACAATAATGCGATTAATGTAAAAACTACTAAGAAACTAATTTTTTTTCGCATGAAATACCCCTGTAAATAGTATTCATTATCAGAACGATTCCCTTGGG
>PIXT01000084.1 GCA_003096235.1 Candidatus Bathyarchaeum sp.
CAGAAGATTAAAAATCAAATTGGGGTAGGAATGTTGCGATTCTATGCACATAATACAATTCCAAAATACACTTGGGAAGACATAGTTCTACCAGCCAATAAGAAAACACAGCTAAAAAAAGTCTGCAACTACGTAAAGCAACATCAAAGGGGCAATAAGGCTCACGATTTTGAAAAACAGTCCCTTGGTAAAGGCGTTAAAATTATGTTTTCTGGTCCCTCTGGAACTGGAAAAACGATGGCTGCTCAAATTATTGCCTCTGAGTTGGAGCTTGACATGTACAAGATCGACCTGTCTATGGTAGGGAGTAAGTATATTGGGGAAACAGAGAAGAAACTGAACAGGATTTTTGAAGAGACCGAAGTGAGTAATGCGATTTTATTTTTTGATGAGGCTGATGCCCTGTTTGGGAAAAGAAGCGAAGTAAAGGATTCCCATGATCGGTATGCGAACGCAGAGATTGATTATCTGCTTCAAAAGATGGAAAACCACAATGGGATTGTTATTCTCACCAGTAACTTAGGGAAAAAAGTTGATGACGCTTTTGTCAGGAGGATGCATTTCATTGTGGATTTTCCGATGCCAAAGCTGGAGTCTAGGATTGAGATATGGCGAAAAGTTCTACAAAAAAACCATTCGTTGGAGGATGTCGACTTTGATTTGCTTTCGAAGTGGAAGATAAGCGGTGGCGACATAAAGAAAATAGCACTCAAAGCAGCCTCATGTCAAGTTACAAAAAATTCAGATAAGATAACTATGGCGGATATTGTTACGGCAGCAAATAAAGAGCCAAAAAAAGATAAACATACAGCATAGAAAAAAAGCAGCCAGTTTATCCAACCGATTATAAGGTATAAATAATTAAAAGGACAAGTTAGCTTTTTATCTGAAAGGCTCGTTGGAATGGTAACAAGTCTCACCAGTTCCTCTTTGAAGCTATGCGAGGATTAAGATTTGGTTAACAACAAAACAAGCGAAGTTTTCAGTATTCAGACAACAAATCTGACTAAAAGATTTGCCAAAAAGAAGCACAGAGGCGTCTTTGGTTTTCTGCGAAGCAAACCGAAAAATTATCGTAAAGAAAAAAATGATGTTACATTAGCCTTGAATAAAGTCAACATTAAAATTCGTCCTGGAGAACTCTTCGGGCTTCTTGGACCAAACGGGTCTGGAAAAACTACAACAATCAAATGTTTGTCAACAATTTTGATTCCAGACGAAGGCACAATCAAGGTAAACGGTTTTGATGTCCAAAAAGAGACAGCCATGGTTCGAGCGAGTCTAGGAATGGTTGTTGGCGGAGAAAGAACACTATACTGGAAACTCACAGCCAGAGACAATCTCATGTACTTTGCGTCGTTGTACAAGATGCAAAAGGCACATGCAAAAAAAAGAGTTAAAGAACTCTTGGAAACGTTTCAGCTCTATGACAGGGCAGATGAGAGGCTTGAGGACTACAGCACAGGCATGAGACAAAAAGTCAGCATAGCTCGAGCGCTACTGCATGATCCGCCAATTCTGCTGTTGGATGAGCCGACTTTAGGTTTAGATCCAGGTTTTGCAAGGCAGATTCGTAAACAAATAAAAGAACTTTCACAAAAGCACGGAAAAACTGTTCTTCTGACCACCCATTATATGGATGAAGCTGATCAGCTGTGTGATCGGGTGGCGTTCATAAACAGCGGCAATATTGTCGCAGTTGACACGCCAAACAGGCTCAAGGCAATGGTGAAAGAAAAAGAAATAGTAGAGGTAACAGTTTATCGTCCACCCGCAGACATCGAAGGATACATTCGGTCAATGTTACCTGACGTAGAAGTTGTCAAACTTATTGCAGGCAATGAGGAAAAAGGAAATCCTTCAAGAATCAAAATAATTGGAGGAACCACAGAAGAACATATAGGAACAATTATCGATGCACTCAGACAAAAGAACGTTCGCATCGGCAGCTTGAACGTTGGTGTGCCTACACTTGAAGACGTTTTCATCAAATTAACTGGCACAAAACTCACGGAGGGCGGAACACAGTAGATGACGCAGAGCGTCTATGAACAGTCTGCAGTACGCAGCAATTTCTTTGTCGTCTGGAATGAGCTAGTTAAAAACATGAAATTTCTGATGGCATATCCGATCATATTCGTTTTCTGGGCAGTATTTCCAATTTTCTGGTTTATTCCATTCATACTCCAAGGACAAGCATTTGTTGGAGGTTTACAGAGCGCAAACTTCGCCCAAATAACGGGCACAGACGACTATGTTTCATTCATTGTCATAGGCGCGGTTCTCAACAGCTACGTAAACACCCTGCTTTACGGCATGGGAGAAAACATAAGACGCGAAGCAGTGCAAGGAACACTAGATTATGTGTTCGCAGCGCCCTGCAACAAAGCCTATGTGCTTATCGGAAAAGCTCTAAGTGAAAGCGTATCCAGCACAATCTTTGCAGCAAGCCAACTTACCATATCTGCGCTCCTTTTTGGAATGAGCTTTACATTGGAAGTGATGTTTCCAGTGTTCTTCATAGTTATTTTGCTGATACTTGGATTGTATGGGCTGTCTCTTGTTTTAGCTGCGGTTTCGCTTATGCACAAGCAATCTCATGACATCTCGGAAACCATTGGATACATTTTTTATGTTTTTTCTCCAGTAAGATACCCCATTGAAAGCCTACCAAGCTGGGCACAAATCATCGGCAAACTCATTCCGCTCACATATGCGCTCATTATTGTAAGGAGCATTATGCTTCTTGGAGCGAGCCTTTCAGATATGTATTGGGAAATTTTTGCGCTTCTAATCATCGATGCTGTTTTGATAGTTGCTGGGTTTTACATGTTCAATTGGATGGAAAAGAAAACAAAAAAGTCTGGAACAATCAGCCACCATTAAGGAGAAATTGTATTGGAAAAAAACAGTGAAGACTACAAGACACGTCAAGTTAAATGCCCAACTGGATTCAACTGGGCAAATTTAAAGGCTGAACTAAGGGCAATCTGGGAGTCTAACGTTAAAGCGTGGAAGATTGATTTTGCGTATCCTGTGAGTTTTGTCCGTCAACTGATTTCTCCGGTTGTCTTTATGCTACCATACCTGCTCTATGGACTTGTATTGATTGGAGGCAGATACAGCGAAAACTTGGCACAGCTTGTTGGAACAGGAGATGTGGTTGCATTCATTTTCACAGGCTACATTATGATGGGATTCATAGGAACCGCTGTTTGGGCAATGGGATTTAGCATGCGAAGAGAACAATGGTTTGGAACCTTAGAAGCAATCTATGTCACACCAGCCAGCCGTTTAGGGCAAGTTTTGGGAATGGCGCTACACAGCACAGTTCACCAAGGCATAGGTACACTCATCCAATCAGTCTTCATATACGTCACTTTTGGTTTAGCTTTGAACATAGAAGGAATCTTGCCGGCATTAGGCATCTTTGCGCTCATGATGTTTGCGCTCTACGGTTTTGGGTTAGTAATAGCAGCGTTGAGCTTACTGTTAAAGGAGGGCTGGATAGTCTCTGACAGCTTTTACAGCATCATGACGATTCTCTCGCCCGTAGCTTACCCATTAACTGTTCTGCCCACATTAGCACAACAAGCAAGCGCCATATTTCCAACTGCACCAGCATTAATTGGAATGCGAACTTTCCTGATACAAGAATATGTGCCAGAGGTTGTCGGCAACGTCTTTGTGCATCTTTTAGTTCTGGGCGCAGCTTGGATTTTGTTTGGTGTGCTTGTATTTCGTTTAACTGATGTTTATGCCCGAAAGAGGGGTATGCTCAAAAAGTTCTGATTACAACAAAAATTAGTGAAAAGGCGAACGTGGGACGTGTTTGTGTGATACGTGTTTGCTATCAAAATAGTGGCGGTGTCTGGTATGGTGCAGCGGTGCAGGATAATCAAGTTCTTGCCACGTGCTTTTCTACAGGAGAAGCTGATTTAAGTCGTCTACTAGTCAGGTTGCCAGAAGGTGCTGTGTTTCAGGTTTTGGAAGAACCTAGTTTGTTTCTAGCAAAAGTTCTGAGGGCTCTAGAGACAGTTTTCTATGGAAAGAATCATGAAAAACATGGATTCAATATAGATATGAAACATCTTTCAGGTTATTCGCAAAAGGTGCTTAACTGCACAAGTCGGGTTCCTGTGGGATACGTGACAACGTATGGTGCCATAGCCAAGGTTGTGGGCGGAATCGCAAGGTCTGTGGGTCGTGTTGAGGCGTCAAATCCTGTTCCGCTGTTGATTCCCTGCCACAGGGTTGTTTGTTCTGATTTGAAGGTTGGTGGCTACGGATATGGAGAGCATGTTAAGATGCAGATTCTTCAACAAGAAGAGAGAGGCTACGAAGAGTCAAAGAGGCTAAAAGTGGATGATGGGGAACTGGCTTTGTTTGCGGTAAAACGGGTTAAACAAAACAAGGAGAGCTTTTAAGAGGACAAAGAAGCTCATATAAATCAAGAAATTGCAGGCGTCATAAAGGAGAGAATAAAGCATTTGAAGCGCGGCGTCTTTGTGGGAAGATTTCAGCCATTTCATAAAGGGCACTTAGAAATTGTAAAAAGAATTGTGAAAGAGGCGGATGAGCTGGTCATAATTGTGGGTAGTTCACAGTACAGCCACAGACTTGATAATCCGTTCACGGCTGGCGAGCGCATCACTATGATCAGAAAAGCCATAGAAGAAGAGGGAATCCAGCTGTCAAGAATCTGGATTATACCAGTTCCGGATGTTCATCAACATGCGCTATGGGTTTCGCAGATAGTAGGGCACGCGCCCAAATTTGATGTAGTCTACGCTAACGAGCCGCTGACTCGTCGTTTGTTCACCGAAGCGGGATTCAAAGTTGAATCGATGGATTTTATAAAACGTAAGGTTTACTTGGCTACAGAAATTCGGAGCCGCATGTCAACCAGAGGAAACTGGGAGGAACTTGTCCCAAGCAGCGTTGCCAATTACATAAAAGAGATTAAGGGCGATGTGAGGCTTCGGGATTTGTGCAAAACGGATACAGTAAACTAGACTTTTGTTTGCTTCTTAGAATTGAACAAACTATAGAGATATCTTCCTGCCAGAGAGATTAACCAGCCACTGATAACAAAGACTGTTGCAGGAAAATTGTTTACGTCAGAGTTTAGCATAAACGTTTGGAACAAAAAGAAAACGGCTGCCATTGTTGCTATGGATGCAAGCCCAAACTTTCTTCCATATTTTTGTGTGCTTTGGATGCCAAGAAGCCCTAAAAAGAATACATCTCCTAAACCCAAAAAAGTATAATTGCCGGTGAAGGGGATTGCGGGCAACATAACTCCCACGGGTAACCCTAGGTCAAGAGCTTTTTGTGCAGAAGCCACAGTGAATCGGGTGACGAGCACTTGGATGATGTCAACTATAGTCAGTAAGGAGACAAAACCTAATGTTGTTTTCCATGTGAATAGGCTTCCCATGTAAACTGAGATGCTGATTCCAAATATTATGGCGAAGAAGTTGAATAGGAAAAGGTTCCAGCAGTAAAGAAATGTTAAGATGAATAGAATTGGAGGTACTATCGCCAGGTACCATTTTGGCACAAACAGGTAAGTGAAAAGAAACAAGGTTACAACATAAGAAAAAGAGAAGAGAACAAGAATAGACTGCTCTGGGAGAAACACTAAAACGGTCACCATTGTGCCCATTGCTGCAACCAGCAAGATTATGTGTTTTAGTTGGAGTTGTTGTCCTCCGAACAGGGAAGTGACTTTCTTGTCTAAGCGTGAGTAAAAAAAGACAACGGCTAACCCAATTAGGAAAAGAACCGAGGGAAGGAAAACATCAATTATCATGCCCACAGATATAGAGCTTCTTGAAGATTTAGATTACGGTTAAACTCAAATTGGTTAATCAAGGTATGAATAAATACGACGGGGAGATTGGTTTTGCGGATGACCCCCGAAAATGAGGAAATTGCTTAAGCTAACGCCAACAACATTCCTAGTTGCGGTCAACGTAATAGTTTACATATACACGTCATGGCTTGGCTCAAATTTCATTGAAACAGACATCAACGTTCTAATTCAGCTAGGACAATCCAACATCAATGTAATGAATGGCGCGTATTGGCAACTGTTAACATCCATCTTTGTTCACGTGGACATAACTCACATTACACTAAACATGCTGTTCCTGATTATCTTCGGTTTAAGAGCAGAAGAACTCTTCACCACAGAAGAGTACTTTACAGTCTACATGCTCTCTGGACTCGCAGGCAGCATACTAACTCTCTTTTTGATGCCATGGTACAGCATTTCCGCTGGGGCGTCAGGAGCAATATTTGGAATGTACGGCGCAGGCATCATATACATGCGAAAAACGTTTGGGCAATCAATCACAGGTGCACTGCTCTACTCATTTCTGTTCTTAATGTTGTCCACAGGCTCAGGCGTCAACGTAATTGCACACTTTGGCGGTCTCGTAATTGGATTGATAATCGGTTACGCACTAGCAAAAACCCACAAAAACA
>PIXT01000085.1 GCA_003096235.1 Candidatus Bathyarchaeum sp.
AAAAAGGTCTTTGTGCCTGTTCTCTATTATTTTGGAAGAGAGATGCCCGCGCATTTACGAATTATGTTCATTAGTAAACCTATAGTGAATACATGCAACTTTTCTTTTAATGTTTAAATCACGCCATGAGAATAATAGTAATGAAAGGGGTTTCTATGGTTAAGATCGTGGAAGATGTTTTTTCACAAGGGTTCTTAGAAGTTCATGAAAATGATACACTTTCTTCTTGTTTATCACTTTTCAAAAAAGAGATGCCGCCTGTTTTGGCCGTCTTAGATAGTAAAGGTGAATATAAAGGGGTAATTTCTCGCAAATGGATAATACGGTCCAGTTTTGATTCTTCTGGAACGAAAGTCAAGACTTTGATGCGATCAGTGCCTGCTGTGACTCTGCATGATTCTCTCGGAAAGGTTGCGAGGTTGATGATTGAGAGCGAGATTAGGCAACTTCCAGTCTACAGTGGAAAGAAACTCTTGGGTTTTGTTACAGATGATGATGTGATCCATGGAGCTGTAATGGAACGATGGAGTGATACCCGTGTTGAGGAGATAATGACTAAGAAGCCATTTGTCATCGAAGAAGACGAGTCGGTAGGGGCTATTCTAAGCCTTTTTAGAGAAGAGGGAATCTCTCACGTTCCAATAGTTAGAGATGGAAAGCTTGTGGGAATTGTGAGTATTTTCGATATTATTAGGAACGTCTTTCAACCGAGACAGAGTCAAAAGAGGGGTGAACTAGTGGGCGAGAAAGTTCCTGTTCTTAGTATGCCCGCGAAGGGGATAATGAAGCGTGCGATCAATGTTTTGCCTGAAACCAAATTGCCAGAAGCTGAGGCTCAAATGCACAAATTCGATATTTCCTCTTTGGTAATTGTTAGCAAAGGAAGGCCTGTTGGCATATTGACTAAACGGGACTTTCTTGAACCTTTAGCTCAAATGGAAAAACCAGTGAGAAGGCTTATGGTGCAGTTTTCAGTTAAAGACGTGGAAATTGATGAAATTCAACGTGGTTATGTTATTGGCGATTTTGAATCTTTCACGCACAGATATGGAGAAACATTAGAGTCGGGCACGTTATTTGTTTATATGAAGACACATGGTACAAATTTCAAGGGCGATCAGTTGATTCACTGTCGACTCCAATTCAGAACAAAGAAGGGGTCGTTTTTCAGCTCAAGTGAAGGTTGGGGTGTCGAGCAGACTTTCAGGTTAGCTTTGGATAGGCTTGAGGGTCAAATTATAAAAAGCACAGAATTAGCACATGACCGTGAATTTGCTAAGGATTATTTGAGGCGAAGATTTCCGTTAACGTAACCGTGTAGGGGGCGGTGCAAACTGACAAAAACTGACGATGTTTTGCTGGCGTTAGGGAGAACTATCTCTGAATACGTTATTGGGGTTGGATCTTTTCAGTATGAAGGCAAAACGTATCTTTTGGATAACAATTTTGTTCCATCACATTCCATGAAATGTAATGTTTGTGGTAACCATCAGATTAGTGACGTTTCAGTTATTAGAAACGAAGATGGCGGTAGACTGAACGTATGTTATAACTGCATAAACAAAATCACCAATAAGAAAGTGTCGCGATGGTTCAACATTTACAGGAAAAAACGTGAGAATATTATGGAAAATAGGAAGTATATCGATGGTTTGTCATCAATATTAGCTGCTTACGAGCGAAATAAGTTGTCTTTCAAGATATCAAGTGAAGACGTTGAGAAGTTGCAGAAGACGTTTGTTCAAATGTGCAACGGTTTAGATCCTACGACAAAACAAAAGCAACTTGCAGAACATTACATCAGCTATAACGTGGAAATTCTTCGAGGCAAAAAAGATTGAAAAGTGTTGATGATGTATGAGTAAGAATTCACAGGCATATTTTGTTAGGAATAAGATCGCTTACCTGAGCAGTTATCCTCCACGAGAATGTGGGATAGCAACTTTCACAAAAAATTTGGTTGTAGCTTCAAATCAACTTGGTATTTTTCGAAAACCTCAAGTTATTGCGATGAATGAAAAGGAGGCGATTTACAATTATGATCGATTGGTTAGATGTCAAATCAGAAGAGACGTTCAGAAAGATTATTCTGAAGCAGCTGATTACATAAATTCCTCCCAAGTAGATTTGGTTAATCTTCAACACGAGTTTGGTCTATTTGGGGGAGAATGGGGGGAATACATAAACTGTTTCTTGGATAAACTTCAGAAACCCGTGGTTTCCACCCTCCACACCATTTCTCCTAGCTTTGAACCAAAAGCTCAAAGTGTCTTGAAACAAATCGCCAAACACAGCTCAAAAATAGTTACTATGACCAACACCGCCACTAGAATACTTATGACCTACGATGTTCCACGTAGCAAAATCGAAATCATCCAACATGGGTGCCCCAATGTTTCCTTTGTTGATAGCAACAAAGTTAAACCTTCATTGTTTGGTTTGAAAGGAAAACTCGTATTATCAACTTTTGGACTATTAAGCCGAAGTAAAGGCATACAATATGTTATTAAAGCTCTCCCAGAGGTTGTGGATAAATATCCAAAAATTGTGTATCTGGTAATCGGGGAAACTCATCCAGAGGTAAGAAAGTTTGAAGGGGAGCGTTATCGTAAGAGACTTATCAAACTGGTTGATAAGCTGGATCTTCAAGATCACGTCAAGTTTCACAACCGCTTTCTCCTTGAACGTGAATTAATCAAATATCTTCAAGCAACAGATATCTACATCACACCATCTCTTGAACCGAATCAAATCAGTAGCGGCACACTTGTATATGCAATGGGAGCTGGCAAGGCAATAATCGCTACACCTTACCTTCACGCCCAAGAGGTACTGGCTGAGAACCGGGGACTTCTCTGCAAGTTTAGAGATCACAGATCTATTACACACGCGATTATTCAACTCTTGGAGGATTATGAACTAAGAAAAAACATGGAAAGAAAGGTTTACAGTTACAGCAGAGATTTCACTTGGGCCCGAGTTGCAAAGAGATACGCTGAGCTATTCAGGAGAATGATAAATTCTTGAAGAATAATTTGTTTCAGCTACCACCAATTAAACTGGATCATTTGATATCTATCACTGACGAAACTGGAATCATTCAACACTCCAAGTTTGCTTCACCAAACAGAGGAGAGGGTTATACCACAGATGATAACGCTCGTGCCTTAATCGTTTGTACAAAACACAGCAAATTCGATAGGACCTTGGAAACAGTCCAGCTCGCAGACATCTACTTGAGCTTTCTTTATCATATGCAAATGAAGGATGGTAGATTGCACAATTTCTTGGGTTATGATCGCCGATTTCTCGACGACGTAGGTTCTGATGATAGCTTGGGCCGTACACTTTGGGCGTGTGGTTGCGTCATTAATTCCAATCTTAGTGAAGAAAAAAAATTGCTTTCAAAAGAGATTTTTGACAAAGCACTACCACATGCTATCAACTCTACATCACCGAGAACCAAAGCCTTTGCAGTTTTGGGTCTAAGCATGTATCAAAGCACTTATCCAAAGGATCAAGCCCTTTCAAGGAATATGCTAAAACTCGTAAAACAACTTCTAATACTGTATAAGAAAGAATCTTCCGTTAAATGGCCCTGGTTTGAAGCATACATTACATACTGCAACGGAAGACTTCCACAGGCCCTGTTTGAAGCATACAAACATACCAGAAACGCGAACCATCTTCAGGTGGCAATGGATTCGTTCAATTTCATCATAAAAACTCAGATGAACAATAATATGTTCACACCAATAGGCAACAACGGTTGGTATCCAAAAGGTGGACATAAAGCATTATATGACCAGCAGTCAGTGGAAGCTTCATGCATGACGGAAACGGCATTGACTGCTTTTCGGGCAACACACAACAGTACTTTCAGAAACGTAGCTAAAA
>PIXT01000086.1 GCA_003096235.1 Candidatus Bathyarchaeum sp.
CCGCTGATTTGCCAAACTGCTTCACCTGTGAAGACGTCAATAGCGTGTAGTGCCCAGCCTCTTGTGAGTGGCCAGCTTTCAGTGTGTTCGAAGTTCCACGTGAAGAATTTGCCATCAGCTATTATTCCACCAACTCCGAAAGAGTAGAATGGATAAACTGAGCCTTCGTTGCTTGACGTGTAAGGAGTTTCGAAAACAGATTTTGCTTCGGCTTCATACTTCCAGACGATGCTTCCATCATCCCAACTGTAAGCATAGATTCCATCCATAGCTTCTCTAAACAACATTCCATACGCCGACATTCGAGAATAAGCACCAAAAGCTGAAGACGACCAAGGATAATCCATCTGTTCACCGTACCAAGCTTGTTCACCAGTTGCTAAATCATAAGCTATGTATCGACCAGTACCTGAAAGAATTGCAATTTTTCCATGATCAGCAATGGAACCTAACGGAGTGTAAGTGGGTTCACCAGGAATTTCTATGTCCCAAATTTCTTCTCCAGTGTATGCATTAAAGCCAGTTAATGTCTGCCCAGTCCAAACTCCAACCTCAGAAATGATGCCCACATTAGCTCCCAGTCCAACACTCCAATCAATGTAGCTAGGCAAACTGCTTCTGGCATACGTAGTGTTACTGATTACCCTACTTTCAAAGTTGCTAGTTGAACCACGTGTCGTCCAGTTAATTAGACGGTATTCAGGGTTACTTTGGTTACCAATGTTCTGAACACTCAACACGTAAGGATCAGTATCACGACCATACGAGTTCTGATAATAAGTACCAGACGTTAACGGCGATATTGAAACGTTGACCGTCATTACTCCACTCCAAGGATCAAATTTGTATAACCTGCCACCAGTAATTGCAATCAGATTTACATCCCAAGTTCCAGCTGCTTCTGCACCAGCAACTTCAGACGTTGTTGGACCAGCATATTCAATGATGTCAGGTGACAAAGGAGCCAACCTAGTTCCAAAGAATCCAGACGGAACAGAGACCAACGGTGTTTGGTATTCCCAATAGACTTCTCCAGTTCTAATGTCATAGCAACGCCAGAATTGTTCTCCGCCAGTCCCTGGTCGCTCATAGGTGTCATAGACGCGCCCTGCAAAAATAATTGATGGCGCAGGCAGGCTTGCATCATCACCGTATTGCTTTGCTTGACCACCAATCATTCCAGCTATTCCTTCTTGCCGTTTCCACACAATATGTGCACTGTCTGGACCTTCAACCCATGGTGTGAATTTGTGAGTGTTAGACCAGTGTGGGTTACAACCAGGGTAAACTTCATCCCATGTTGGGTCAGCCCATCCAACGTAACCAGTTGCAGGCCAGTTTCCTAGAGAAGGCCACCAATCTCTGTGTTCTACTTGCACGGGTCTTGTCCAGTAGTCACTTGTAATTCCCGGTTCAGGCCACGGATAAACCAACTCTTCTTGTACAGTAAGAGTCCAATCTCCAGATGTACTTGGTCTGTAGTAAGATGGATCAAGGGTAACCACAGGTGGTTCAAAAAATCCTCCTGGCACCTCTCCTCCTGGGAAGTAGGTTCCAAGGAAATCAAATCTGATTGTCCAATCGCCTACTTCGTCGGCTATCCATTCAAACCATGCTGTTGCGTCAGCGTTGTATGAGTCTATTGTAATTACGTCTTGGTGTCCACTTGGTTTTGTGATTGTCACGGTGTAATCTGGGTGATACCTAGCACGATGTGTTGCTGGAGATGTCCAAAGGTTAACCAAGAAAATTTCGTTTAGACCAATTGGGTTAGGTCTGAAACTGAGATGAGCTGTGGTATCAATGAAAACATCTGGTGTGGCTCCAGCAGGTAACGGCCCACTGACTGGGACTTCGTCTCCTGTTTGAGCGTGTACTGGAACATTTGCCATGATAATAAAAGCAGATATTACCAGTATTGTTATGATTAAAATCGCTGTCAGTTTTGTTTTTACCTTTAAAATTTCCATTATGTTAATCCCCCTATATTAACAAAACATAATTTATCATTCAATGTTAATTTAAAATTTGCCATCAAGTTCAAAAAAATATTGAAAACGTAAACTTAATAACCGAATTTAGGTTATAAAAAACTGAAAATCACTAAAAAAATTTTTGCTAGAATTGGAAAAAGGTTTATTAAATAAGATGTGATTGAAAACGGCAAACCCAAAGTGAAACAGATGACGGATTCGCCAGTGCAAATTGATGAAATTGACGCAAAAATTCTAACTACGCTACTAAAAGATGCGCGTACTAGCTTCGCAGAGATTGCAAGAAACTGTGGGGTTTCCACAAACAGCATTTTGAAACGTTTTTACAAGCTAAAACAATCAGGTGTAATCAGCGGAACAGCACTACGAGTGAACATCAACCAATTCAAAAACAAAATTGCAGTATCAATAGACATCAACGTTGACGCAAATGAAGCATCTAATCTCATTGCGTGGTTAAATAAGCTGCCAAATGTAGTCGGCGTATTCCAACTTATAGGAAAGTATGACGTGCATGCATCTGTGTTGAATAAATCTCTTTATGACATTCATAAACTGAGAGACAAAATTAAGATGCAAAAAGGCGTCAGAAGAGTAGGAATTTCAGCCAGCATAAATGAAGATGTTTGTTTTCCAGAAAATCTAGTAATTGAACCAACGGTGAAAAAAAGAAATGGTAGATCAAATTGACCTTCAAATTATTGCAGAACTAACAGATGATGCTCGAAAGCCCTTCAGGCAAATTGCTGAAAAAATTGGTGTTTCAACTCAGACAATCATAAAAAGATTCAACGAAATGAAGAAAAGCGGATTAATTCAACATTGTTCAATCTCAGTGAACCTGCAAAAAATTGGGTATGCTGGTTCAGCTCATTTGTTGATTACTGGTTCAACAGGAAGTAATTTGTCGGAAACAATGAGCAAATTAAGAAAAACGCCAAACATTATCATAGCAACCAAAACAATAGGCGACTTTGAAGGATACGCTGTTCTAGCATTCAAAGACGCTACAGACCTTTACGAAAACATTCTGAAACTAAGAAAAATATTAGATGTCGAAAACTTGAAAGTGTCCATATCTGTACCCGGACTCAAAGATTTCCCGCGGACCAGATGTGTAATTCCTTAAGATGCAAATCAGCACTTAAGGGCATAAAACTTCAAATAATTACTTAAAATAGGGTTAACTACCTAGTTCTAGTTGAAAATTGATGCCGTACATAATTGTTTTAATGACCACAAGCACCAAACAAGAAGCAACAAACATAGTCAAAGTTCTGCTTAAAGAACGGTTAATCGCTTGTGCAAACATTGTTGATTCGGTGTCGTCGTTTTTCTGGTGGCAAGACAAAATAGAACAAGAAAAAGAAGTTCTAGTAATCATGAAGTCGCAACAAGACCTTTTCGAAAAACTTTCAAAAAAAGTTCAAGAACTTCACAGTTATGA
>PIXT01000087.1 GCA_003096235.1 Candidatus Bathyarchaeum sp.
ACTGGAAATGAACTTGTGGAGTTGGGGAACAAACTTGAGTATGGCAAGATTGTGGAGACTAATCGGCTGACTTTTTCTAGTATGTGTTTGGAGCTTGGCGCGGAGCCGCTTGACTTGGGTGTAGTTAAGGACGATTTAGATGTGATCATGTCCAAGATTCAAGAAGGATTAGCACAAGCAGATGCGGTAATCACAACTGGAGGAACAAGCGTTGGGTATCCTGACTTTGTTCCCTTGGCGGTCAACAAGTTAGGAAAGCCTGGAATAATCGTTCATGGTGTTGCAATAAGACCGGGTATGCCAACGGCGCTGGCGATCCTTGAAGGTAAACCTGTTTTTGTTTTGTCTGGAAATCCTGTGGCGGCAACTGTAGGTTTTGAGGCGTTCGCTCGACCCACACTGTTTCGGATGCTGGGCGTAAATGAGGCTAGACCCGTTGTTGAGGCGAAGCTGACGCGGAGAGTTGCAGGTGCTCTGGGGCGTAAAGTCTTTTTGCGGGTAAGGGTTTTTGAGCGAAACGGTGGCTTTTTTGCTGAGCCTGTTCGGGTAACTGGGTCTGGGGTGCTCACAACTATTACAAAGGCGAACGGGTACGTGATTATTCCAGAAAACCGTGAAGGCATAGATGAAAAGGAGTCTGTTCTGGTGCATCTTTTCTCTAGCATCGTGAGGGAGTAGCATGTTCCGAAAACTTCTTTCTTTCGATGAAGCCAAACAACTTCTTGAACAAAGCTTTTCTGCAAAGCCTGTTGGCGTAGAGCAGGTTTCCCTTCCAGAAGCTCATGAGCGAGTGCTAGCTCAGGATGTTGTGGCAGCCTTGAATATTCCCTCTTTCACTAGGTCAATAGTTGACGGCTACGCAGTAAAAGCTGCAGACATTTTTGGCGCAAGCGAAGACAAACCAATTTCACTCAAGTTCTGTGGGCATGTGGCGATCGGTGAATCTCCAAAAGTGGCTGTGAAAAACGGTTTAGTTGCCGAAATAGTCACTGGTGCGCCCCTGCCAGAAGGCGCCGACTCTGTGGTCATGGTTGAGTATACCAGCCGTCAAGAAGACACTGTTTCTGTGTACCGCCCAGTTACTATAGGCGAAAACCTGATGGCTGCAGGTTCTGATATCCGCAAAAACGAAACCGTCCTAAAGGAGGGTCGGTTTTTGGGTTCCCGAGAAATTGGGGTTCTGGCTGCAATAGGGTTGACAAAAGTTACTGTTTACAAGCGCCCAAAAGTGGCTGTGCTGTCTACAGGCGCAGAGGTTGTAGCGCCCGGAGAACCGCTTCCACCCGGAAAAATATATGACATAAACGCTCACACTCTGAGTGCTGCTGTTCAAGAAGCTGGAGGAGACCCTATTAATTTGGGCATCGTTCCAGACAAGAAGGACAAGCTGACAGCGGCTCTTAGGAATGCTTTGGATTTGGCGGATGCAGTGATAACTTCTGGCGGAGTTTCAGTTGGTCCAAAAGATTTCACTCCTCAAGTCGTGGATAGTTTAGGTAAACCTGGCGTGCTCATCTCTGGAGTAGCCGTGAAACCCGGAAAACCGATAACAATTGCAGTAGTTGACGGGAAACCTGTTTTTTCCATGCCCGGCAACCCAACTTCGTCCCTTTTCATGTTCAATGTATTTGTTCACCCAATTCTTGTTAAGCTTGCTGGAAGACCTGAAGAGGAGTTGCCTAGCCTTAAGGCAGTAACTGCCAAGAAGATGTTTCCGGCGCGGGGACGGCGCACCTTTGTTATGGTGAACCTAACCTATGACAAAACTGGAGACCTGATTGTAAGTCCTGTTCCTACTGGCTTGTCTGGTGCTATAACAACTTTGGCTAAGGCTGACGGTTTTGTTGAAATTTCTGAGAAACAGCAGTTTATAGCTGCGGGAACAAAGATAGATGTCTACCTGTTTGGAAAGTTTAGAAAAACAAAAACAGCTTAGTGTTTTTAGTTGAAGTTTTCTCTTTTCGCTATTACGTAGACTGATGCTATCAGCAGTATTATCATGTATGCTATCAGGGCGATATGGAACAGCATGGCGCCTCCAAACGTTTGTAGTGTAATCGAGTTGGCGAGTGTTGTTAATCCAAAAGTTATTCCCACTGCAAAGAGTCCAGCTGCAAGAGGCAAAGTCCACTTCTTCATTGTGAATATTGTGTATGCTGTGATTAAGCTTAGGATTCCCAGAACTGGGATGTGTGGTGGTGCAGCAAAGCTTTCGATAGCGAAGTAGCCTACTTCAGCAATCCCGACTGCGATATAAAAAATTGCTATTAGCCGCATGGTTGGGTTTTTGATCTTGGTGCTATTTTCCGAAGTCATATCGCGTCCCTTGTCTACCGCTATAATACGATTGGTAATAAATTAGTTTCTCCATTTTTGTTGTTTTACGTTATTTCCAGGCGAGTTTTCGGCAAGTCGGAGATTATTGCTCATGATGGGAAAGATGGATTCTTTGTAATTATTTTGTTTTCATAAGTGTTATCCTCTACTGTTGTAATGTGGTGTCGATTAAGATGGATCCGAAAAAGATGCTTTCGAAGGAGATAACTTCCAAAGTCAGGGGACACATAAGCGAAGAAACAGTTTCTGAAAAGGTGGATCAATTCTTCAGGCATGGCAACACCTTTCTTCTTTTAGAGTTGATCAATCTAAGAAAAGAAGTCAAGAGCCTGAGGGAAGAGCTTCAACAGCAAAGAGAACAAAAGAAGCAGCAGTCTCTTCGTACCTTGATTGTTCCCTGAGCTGCTGTAGCGTACTTTGTCTAACTGTGACAAAGAAACCTTAGGCTGTCAGATTACGTTTGGTTTTTTGGTCTTTTTGTTTGAGTTTTCTTTCGTAAGCTTTAATAGTATACTGAATCTTGGCTTACTGTTGTTGAGGAATTGCGATGAGTCAATTTCCTGAAGATATTGTAAAGAAAGCCTTTTCACGGGCAAATTGTCGGTGCCAATGTGAACGAGACAATCATGATCATGGAAGTTTTACTTGCTTCAAGCAGATTATATGGGAGCATAGAGGAAACAAAACTGAAAGAAGCGGGTGGGAAGCCACTTACTTTGTTAGCCCAGAAAAAGGCGGAAAGCTTACTGTAGAAAATTGTGAAATACTCTGTTGGAACTGCTACTCCAAAACAGTGCAGAGCCAATAGCCCTAAATTTTCCTTTTTCATTATGTTATTTTTGATGTGTAACCGTTTATTTTTTCTAAGGAGTAATCATGTATGAGTTACCGTGAGCTCTTCGTGTCCCCGTCTCCCGTATTCACGGGTAGCCAAGAATCCTTTGAAGCTGCAAAGTATGCGATTTTAGGTGTTCCCTTTGACGTAACAAGCACTTACCGTTGTGGAGCAAAATTTGCGCCCATCGCAATCAGGGATGCGTCCCAAAATGTTGAGTGCTACAGCTTCAGAACTGGCATAGATGTTGAGGACCTGAAAACCCACGATTTAGGAGACTTGCATGTCTCTGGAGATGTTGAATTGACTCTGGGGCGCTTAGCGTTGGTTGCACAGGATTTGTTTGATGACGGTAAAGTTCCAGTGTTTATTGGGGGCGAGCACACTATTACTTTGGGTGTTGCGCGTAGCCTTGGCGAAGATGTTGCCGTGGTAAGCTTTGATGCTCATTTGGACCTGCGCGACAGCTATTTGGGTCTTAGTGTTTCTCATACAACTTTTATGCGCCGAATCAACGAGGACGTTAAGCCCGCCAAGATTTTGGAGATTGGCACCCGCGCAGTATGCACGGAAGAGCTTGATTACGCAAAAGAGGCTGGAATTGACTATTTGACTGCCCATCAGATACGAAAAGATGGCGTCAAAAAAACGGTTGAAACCATCAAGACCCTGCTTAAGGGTTACAAAAAAGTTTACGTTACAGTTGACATGGATGTTTTGGATCCCTCTGTTGTTCCTGCTGTTCCAAACCCTGAACCTGAAGGGCTAGACACGGCAACTTTATTGGATCTTCTACAGGCTGTGTGTGATTGTCGGGTGGTTGGATTTGACGTTGTTGAGGTAGCGCCTCAATATGACCAAGGCGTAACTGCTATCCAAGCTACAAAAGTCATCTTCGAAATGCTGGGCTTTCTGGAACGTGCACAACAAAGCTAGGTCTGAACCAGTTCATTGGGTTTCTTTTTTTAGTTTTGCTACAAAGAAGCCGTTGCATTCATGAATGTGCGGATAAAGCCTTTGACATTTGGTTAGTCCCCTGAGTCCCGGCAATCCAATTCTAGGCGTTGGCTCGATTAGCTTGAATTCTGGGTTCAGTTTCAGAAAATTTTCGATCACCATCTCGTTTTCCTCCAGTGTTATGCTGCATGTGGAGTAAACCAGAAATCCGCCATGTTTCACGTATTGAGCGCACTGCTGTATCATTTCGCTTTGAATCTTTGACATGCCCAGCATCGACCTTTTAGTGAGCCTCCATTTCGCGTCTGGGGTCTTGCCGAAGGTTCCTGTGCTTGTGCATGGGGGATCCAAAATCACTAGGTCAGCGGAGAGCTTTAATGGTAAGCTGTTTCTTGCGTCCGCAACTATTGGCTGCACATTTTTTGTGCCCATGTGTTGTGTTTCTTTTTTCCATACCTGTATTCTTCGTTTTGAGTAGTCAACAGAAACTATTGTTCCCGTGTTTTTCATCAGCTGCGCCAAGTAGGTTGTTTTGGAGCCTGGAGCTGCACATACGTCAAGTACAGTGTTTTCTTGTTTGGGGTCTGCTATTTCTGCGGCTAGGCAGCTGGCTTTGTCTTGGATGTAGAATAGTCCTTGGTTGAAGCTTTGTGTTCTTGTGAGCGGTTTGTTTGTTTCGATTAGTTTGTATGTGTGTTTGAGTTGTGGAACCTTTTCCAGAACTATGTTTTCGTTTTGTATGTTTTTGAGTAGTTTTTCTTTTGGTGCCTTTAGGGTGTTTAGCCGTACGTATGTGGGTGTGATTTCTGCGGATTTTTCTAGAAACTTTATGGCTTCTCCTCTTCCAAGAAGCCTGAAGCAGTATTTCACAAACCATGTGGGATGATAGGTTTGTAGTCCAATTTTCTGTGTTTCTTCTAGTCCCTTTAGGATGTTTTCTTGGTTGATGCTCAGTATTTCGCCTAGAGCCTCTTCTATGTCCTTGAGTTTCCACCATCCCAGTATGGTGCGTCCCATTCGTGCTATCCTTGAGGCTTTCTCTAAGTTTGTGTCTACAAGTTTTGTTTCATGAACGTACAGGCGAAGGAAAACTCTTGGACCAAGTTTGATGTCGTTTATTGTTCGGGGCGCTAATATCAAGTTTAGTATGTAGTCGATGTAATTCTTTTTTCTGAGCGTTTCTGATACTAGCCTGTGGGCTAATCCGATGGCTTTTGGGTCTTTTATTCTAAGTTGTTTTGTGGCTTTTGTTAAGGCTAAACGCTCACCCATCCGCTTTAATTCAACCCAGCTTAGGGTTTCTATGGCGAGCGCCCAAGCATCCCTTAACATTTCAGTTTGCCTTCAAGGAGTCTTAACTAGGTGCCTATTAAAGGCTTGATTAGAGTGTTAAATAAATGCGAACCCCTATGAGTATTGATGTTTAGGGTTGTTGTATGCTATGAGGCTGCTGGAGACTGCTCAGGGCGTTGTATTGGATGTGTATGTTAAGCCCAACGCAAAAGTTTTTCAGCTAAAAATCGAGGAGGATGAACTTGTAGTTTTGTGTCGGGAAGCTCCAGTGAAGGGCAAGGTCAACAAGGAGTTGCTGAAGCAGTTTTCGCGGCTTTTTGCTCGAAAAGTTGAGCTTGTTTCAGGGTTTACTTCACGGCAAAAGAAGTTTCTAGTCTGCGGCACTACGGTAGACGATGTTAAACAAATCTTGGCTTCTGCTTCAAACACTTAGTCTTTGACTTGTGCTTTTGGGTAATCTATTTAAAAGCTGAAATGGACGCTTCTTTTATTGGGTTGTTGTTAGTTTGTTCTTCAATCCGTTTGGAGGTTAAAAAGATCGTTAATTGTGCCCACAAACCTGAGCTTTCTGACGAAGAGTTGGACTATTATTCTCGTCAAATTGTTATGGCTGAACTTGGCTTTAATGCTCAATTGAAGCTGAAGCGCTCTAAAGTTTGTTTGTTGGGTGTAGGCGGGTTAGGCTCTCCCGCTGCGATGCAGTTAGCGGCTATGGGCGTTGGACATCTGCGCATTGTTGACCGCGATGTTGTGGATTCAACCAATTTGCATCGACAGCACCTTTACGGAATAGACGATGTTGGGCTTCCAAAAGTTGAAGCCGCCGCGAAACGGTTACGGCGTTTGAATCCATACATCAAAGTGGAGCCGCTTACATATTCCGTGAATGAGCATACCATTAAAGAGCTTATTCACGATGTGGACGTTGTTGTTGACGGCTTAGACGGCATGTCTGCCAGATACGCAGTTAATAGGGCTTGCGTGAAACTTGGTGTACCCTACGTTTTTGGGGCTGCGATAACCACTACTGGAAACTTGTCCACGATAGTTCCGGGTGAAACTGCGTGTCTTGAATGTTTTTATGGCAATCTTGATGACAAAAAATTGCCTAAATGTGGGGTTGTTGGTGTTCATCCTTCTGTGGTGAATGTGATTGCAAGTTTGGAAGTCAGTGAAGCTATCCGCATATTGACTGGGCGGGAGCCTCGTTTGGTTAACAAGCTTTTGTATTTTGATTTAGATGAGTTGGAGTTTACTGAGGTTCAGCTTGCCAAAGTTAAAACTTGTACAGTTTGTGGTCAACGTCCGTCCAAGTCTGTTGTTGAGCATGAGTTGATTGAGGAGATTTGTGGACGTAAAGGAAAAAAAGTGTTTGTTATTGTTCCCGAAGAGAACTTGGATGTTGACATGGTAGGCTTGAAAGAATCCGTGGTTAAACAAGGATTTAATCTTAAAATTGAAGCTGAATTGGGGTTGACGTTTAATTTGGAAGCGATTAAAGCAAGTGTTCTGAAAAGTGGAGTCATGATTCTTGAAGGGGTTAAAGAAAAAGATGATGCTCTCAAGTTTTTTGGGGAATTGCTTGGAGCACCTTGAAAATTTAAAAGAATTAGTTTTTTGTTTCTGTTACTCCTCTTACCCAGACTTCCCAGCCGTTAACATACTGCTGAACAAAAGTTTCCATTTCACTGACAATAGACCCTACCTGAATTGCGCTTAGCTCTTCATGATCTTCTACTGTGGTGTGAACGCTGAAAAAATTGTAACCATGGTTGCCTAAAGGCCATCCATTTCCGTACACCATGCTTTCCATTTCACCAGTATCTTCATTAAGTTTTGATGCTGTCCATTCTCCAGTTTTTATGACGCTAAGAAAACCCTTGATCTCTGGGTCGCCGCCAAGATGGTAGATGTAGCCTTCATTGATTGGGTAGTAGCTTGGATTAACATATGATTTACCTTGTTCTCGATAGTCGCCAGACCATCCGTAATCTTCGGGTAAATTGCCGTTAAACACCCATTTCATTTCATAATACTGAACATAAGAAACAGGTTTCCAATGTGCACAGACCCCCACATAATACATGTCATTATCGTCGGAATCTAGCAGTCTAGGGGATTTAATAGTGTAATAATTCAAGTCTGCTTTAAACCAATACTGAGCAGAGCCGTCATCATCCTCTGAGTCACTGTCGTCGTCTGCAGGTTCATTGACGTCTTCAGTAGATGGTGTATAAGCGGCGCATCCCATTTTTGAGAAATGTGAAACACTGGCAACCGCATAGTTCATTGCTTGATTAGCAAAACTGTCCTCGATAGGCTCCCAGACTCCATTTGTTAACACGTAGACTTTAATGTCGGATTCGTTAACGCCTTGCGGCAAATCATCTACGTTATAGTGGATGATTAACTCGATGGGGTTATCAAAGGTAAGCCCGTTAGGTCCAAATTCAAAGCAGGAAAGCATGCACAGCGTCGAGTCTTCAACTGGATTAGTTATTGTTTCGATGGTGATGTCAACTTGTTCCGGAACTGATCCTGCGTAAATATTCATTTCAACACTATCGTTAAACACAGAAAATTGACCGCCACTGCTATCTGCAGAGATTGTTTCTTTCAAACCTAGATTTTGTACCTTGTTGTTATCGTTTGTAGCATTCTGAAGTAAGTTAGGAACAACTAATGCAATGATGGCTACTGCTGCTATGACAACTATTGCTGCTGTTACTATTTTCTTGTCCAACTTCAAATCCCCATAAATACCGTTGTTACATCTGAAACATTATTTAAATTTTAACCAACAGCATAGCTTTTCTGTTTTGCACGATAACTTCTCAGAAGAACAGCAACAAAGCCCTATTCCTTTTTGGCAAACAAACAGTTTTTCTCTTTTTGGTTAACTGCTGTTTACGGAAGCCTTTCAGAAAAAAGTACTATTTTCAACAATATTCTGCTATTAGACTACAAATATGCGGGCGTTTCTGGCAAGTTTCTTACATGAACTTTTGTTCACATTCTTCAAAAAGACTGCCAAGAGCGTAAACAGTATTTGATTTGAGTTGAAACAATTTATATGAAAGTTGTTTTAACTAGTGACGATAAACGGGGATTGCTGTTGGTTGATCAGAGAGTAGACCTTTGTGGCTGCGTTTTTGAGATTCAGGAAGGCATAATGGTTTGTGTTAAGCGTTGCCCGAAGCATAGTCGACCTAAACGTAAGCGTCCCTTCAGGTCTAAAGCAGAGTGCGTAAGACCCTAATTTTTGTATCAGAGATTTTTTTAATGGGCACACGAAATATAGCATTTAACGGACACAAACAAAAATGACTGCACAGAGCTCACTTGATTTATTTGGGGTTCCACAAAAAAAGGAAAAGAAGCCAGCACCAGCAGCCTCACCAGAATCGTTGCCTGAAAAAAAGGTGCCAGAGCCTTCTTCGCGTGAAACCGAGGCGCCCAAAAAGAAGAAGCCAACTGTTGTTTACCCCGATTTTCCAGAAGACTTGCCGCCCTCATATCTTGTGTCCGTGTCGTATAATGGCAAAAAGGCGTTAGCTTCTCTTAAACTGTATGAGCCTGTGTCCCAAAAAATCTATTTCTGGGACGACAATACTGGTCACAGACCTTACTGTTTAACCAGTCTTCCTCCACAAGAGGTTGAAAAACTCAGCCGCGTAACATCTCACACTGGATATGACCACGTAGAAACCGTTGAAAAGTTTGATCCGCTTCTTAACAAAAAAGTAACCGTGACCAAAGTTGTAGCTAAAGACCCGTTAGCTATAGGCGGACGCCAACACGGATGTATCCGGGACATAATCCCCAACGATTACCCCGAATTAACCGGAATAACCGAGCCGCCCAAAGTTTGGGAATCTTTTATTCGCTATTACCAATCTTACATCTACGACAACAACCTCGCGTTAGGTATGCTGTATAAAATCAAGAACGGAAACCTTGTTCGAGTAAAACAAAAATCGTCAGAAGAAACCATCCACAAGATACTGGACAAATTCTCTGGCGTAGACGAAGCATTTTTAGAAAGCGTAGAAATGTGGGCGCGCCTCCTCGAATCTCCAGCTCCAGACTTTCGAAGAGTTGGATTAGACATCGAAGTTAGCTCAGCGATTGCTACACGTGTTCCTGATCCACAAAAGGCTGATGATCCTGTTGTTTGTGTGGCGTTGTTTGGTTCTGACCGAAAAAAGCAGCTTTTCATTTTAAAGCGTGATGGTACCGATAAGGGCAACAAAAAATTGCCTCGCGACGCGATAGTAAAGTATTTTGATTCTGAAAGGGTGTTGCTCCAGAAACTGTTTGAGGCTATTCGCGATTATCCGTTTGTTTTAACGTTTAATGGTGACGACTTCGACCTGCCGTATTTGTATAATCGTGCCAGAACCCACTTCGGCTTCAAAAAAGAGGAAATTCCTATAGAGGTTGGGCGAAGAACCTGCTCCTTTAGTCACGGAATACACATTGACCTCTACAAGTTCTTCTTTAACCGCTCAATCCAAATCTACGCCTTCGGCAACAAATACCGAGACATAACCCTAAACGCAGTGGGCACCGCACTGCTAGAACTCCCAAAAATAGAACATGAAAAATCAATCTCACAACTAAGCTACACCGAACTAGCCGAATACAACCTACGCGACTCCGAAATCACCTTAGACCTAACAGCATTCAACGACAACTTGGTCATGAAACTAATCTTGGCAATGTCAAGAATATCACATATGCCCATGGAAGACGTGAGCCTTCAAGGTGTTTCAAGGTGGATACGAAACTTTCTGTATCATGAGCATCGGCAACGAAACATGTTGATTCCAAACATGGAAGACATACTTGCCCTCAAAGGCGGAACCACAACCAAAGCCATGATTAAAGGAAAAAAATACAAAGGCGCCATCGTAGTTGACCCCGTGCCAGGAGTCCACTTCAATGTGGCAGTTATGGACTTCGCCAGCCTGTATCCATCCATAATCAAAGTTTACAATCTGGGCTACCAGACTTTGCTTTGTAATCATGAAGAATGTAAAACAAACAAAGTTCCTGAAACCACTCACTGGATTTGCACCAAAAACAAGGCACTTGAAAGCCTGCTGATAGGCTCATTAAGAGACTTACGAGTCAAATGGTACAAACCCAAAGCAAAAGACAAGACGTTGCCCAAGGATTTGCAGAGCTGGTACAGCGTAATCCCAAGCGCCCTTAAAGTCGTTTTGAACGCAAGCTACGGCGTTTTTGGGTCACCCGCTTTTGGCTTATATTGCCCACCCGTAGCAGAAGCAACCGCAGCCATCGGCAGACACGTAATAACCCAAACCATAGAAAAAGCCCGTTCACTAGATATCGAAGTTCTTTACGGCGACACAGACAGCGTCTTTTTGAAGAATCCATCCCCTGAGCAAGTAAACATCTTGGCAGAATGGTCTAAAAATAAAATGGGAATGGAGCTAGAAGTAGAAAAATGGTATCGCTACGCGGTATTTAGTTCACGCAAAAAGAACTACCTTGGAGTCTTGAAGGGTGGCGGCGTTGACGTCAAAGGAATGACTGGAAAGAAACGCCATATTCCGCCATACATCAAAAAAGCGTTTTACGAACTGGAAGCGCGGCTAGAACAGGTGCAGTCTCCTACAGAATTCGAGGAAGCAAAAAAAGAAATCAAACAAATTATTCGAAACCGCTATTTGTGTTTGAAGCAGCGAAAATGGGGAGAAACTCCTGAAGATTTGGCATTTCATGTTGTTCTCGGTAAACCATTAGAATCTTACACCAAAACGACGCCTCAGCATGTGAAAGCGGCTCTTATGCTAAAACAGATAGGCTACGACATGAAAGCTGGCGACCTGATAAATTACGTCAAAGTCATAAAAGGCGTTAAGCCCGTGCAAATAGCAACAAACAGCGAGATAGACATAGACAAGTACGTTGCCTATCTGCAGTCAACTTTTGATCAGATTCTTGATGCTTTGGGCTTGGACTTTGAGGAGATAATCGGCTTAACTAAGCTTTCACGCTTCATGTAAAACTAGGTTATTTACCAAAAAACTCGGAGCTTTCAACGGTTTTTGTCGTTGACGCAGTTGGATTTGGCTCCAGTGTGCTTTATCTCTATTCCTTCTTCGATTGGTCTGCATGGCACTTGATATTTCTTAAACAGCCACATCAATTCGTTGAACGCTTTTTCGTTAACTTCAAGTTCCACAACCTCTGTCATCTCTTCTATGACCGCAGGATGTTTAGGGTTGGCTTTGTAGAGCATCATAAATTCGGTATCCTGCTCAGATTTTGGGGGAACAGCTATTACCTCCCATAGAGACTTTGCCGGAAAGTTTCGAGGAGGATAACGTTTTATCCTTATTTTCTTCACTATCTCTACTCCCTCTCCTTGGCGCACATCTATTACAATTAACCAATCTGTCATATAAGCGGTCATGGTGACTTTTTCTATACTTAATTTCTAGACAATAATCGACAATAACCCAAGTATTGGTTCAATGCCGAGTTTGTTGTATTATGAACCTTTGTTTTAGACCACCAATTTTCTTACATGAAAACCTTAATCTTTCCAACCCCACAATACCGTTCAAGGACGACACCACCCTTGATACTGTTCATAGCATCCACAAAAGACACCGCTGGAATGAACATCGCCAAACAACTCATAGACCACTACAGCTTCGAAAAGCTCTCAGAAACCTTCCACAATAACCATGTTTACTCAAAAACGCTTCACAGTAAAGAAACAAAACTACTTTTCGTTAACACAGAGATAGTAGAAACCCAGTTCTTGGGCGACCTGTTCAAACCACAACTATTCATCTTCCTGTCTAGACACAGTAGCGCCAAAGCAATCCCTACACTATCTGTGCACACCCCCGGAAACCTATCAGAGGCTAAATTCGGCGGAAAACCTAGAACAGTTTCCATCTCCCCCGCATGTGCAATGAAAAGTGCACTCTTAGAAATGGCAAAACTGACAACTGAAAAAGGTCTAGACTACGAGGTTTCCTACGAATGCACTCACCATGGTCCATCCTTGAATATTCCATCCATGTTTGCAGAACTGGGCAGTTCACCACAACAGTGGAAAGACATTAAGGCTGCTGAAGTTGTTGCAGATGCGGCGGTGGCTGCTGTTTCTGATTGTTCTGACTGTTCTGTATCGCTGGGAATCGGTGGACCACATTATAACAAAAAATTTACAAAACTGGCACTAAGCAACCAGAAAGCGTTTGGTCACATGATTCCAAAATATGCTCTTTCAGAAGTTGACGCTAAAACCATAAGGCAATGTGTTGAACGAACCATGGAACCCGTAGACTCCGTGGTTCTTGATTGGAAAGGAATCAAGGGAGAACACAAACCCAAGATAGTTGCTACGTTAAAGGAACTTGGTGTGCCCTCAGAAAAAGTTTAAGATTAGATGTAAAAAATGTGGATGGGGGAACTTTACTTTATTCCCCATTTTTTAGTGATCTTCACCAGCATGAAGATGACAAAGGCAACAATGATGAACGTTATCAGCGCTACCAGAAAGTTTCCTACCCCAAACACTTGCTCGTTTACCATGTATTCTAGACTGGCTATGTCTGACAGTCCAGGTAATGCAAGACCTATAACTGGCAACAGCAAATCTTTTACAAGCGATTGAATCAACGAACCCAAATAGACGCCCATGATAAACGCTACAGCCAAGCCCATAACCTTGTAATTTTCCAGAAAAGCTTTGAATTCATTCCACATGCCCTTAGGCGCTGGAGGTGGAGGAGCAGGTTTAGCAGCAAGCAATTCACGTATCTGCGTGAGTTCCTTTAACATCTCTTCCTCTTTTGTCATTTATTCACCACCTAATATTATCGTTTTTCTCCTTTTAACATCTGTTGTTCCTTGTAAACCACCTGATGAGTAGCGAAAACCCTAAAACTATGTTGAAAACAGGTTTTCCTTGGGGATAACTTTACATATTAGAATTTAATTTGAAAGGTGCGAGGAACCTTGGGACTAAGATCATTCTTTCAGTCAGCATCCAGATTGCTGAAGCTTGCCACAAAACCAGGCAGAACCGAGCTCTGGCTCTCGATAAAAATATGCTTTCTAGGCATAATAGCAATCGGAGGAATCGGCTTCTTAATAAAAATCATTTTTCAGGGCGTCAACGGACTACTGGGTTGATAAATTATGGCAGAAGAAAAGAAAATTTCAACCGCAGTATTCGCCGTACGAACAACTGCGGGACAAGAAAAAAATGTGGCAAACCTTATCGAAGCCAAAGTTAAGATGAATGACCTTCAGGTAACATCTGTACTTGTGCCTGAAATGTTGAAGGGCTACGTTTTCATCGAAGCTGATGGTCCACATTCAGTAGAGAAATCCATAACTGGAGTCAAACATGTAAGATCCCGAGTTCCGGGCGTTGTTACTTTTCCAGAAGTAGAACGATACATAGTTGTAAAACCTGTAATCGAAGAATTGGATGAAAATGACCTCGTCGAAGTTGTTGGAGGTCCATTCAAGGGCATGCGAGCCAAAATCACACGAGTCGATAAAGCAAAGGAAGATGTAACCCTTGAATTGCTGGAGGCTACCTTTACTTTGCCAATCACAGTTCACGCAGACTATGTGAAACTTGTCGAAAAATCAAAAACAGAAGAGTGAAAATATGGGAGAAAAGAAAGTTGTTGAAGCTTTAGTGAACGGCGGGCAAGCTACCGCTGGACCTCCACTTGGACCCGCACTTGGTCCGTTGGGAGTCAATGTTCTAGCTATAGTAACCAAAATCAACGAAATAACAAAGGATTACGCTGGCATGAAAGTGCCCGTGAAAATTAGCGTTGACACCGATAATAAGGAATTTGAAGTGACTGTGGGCACACCTACAGCATCTGCGTTGCTTGTCAGCGAGTTGGGGGTAACAAAGGGCTCAGGTGTTCCTAACACTGAAAAGATTGGTGATTTGTCCTTGGAACAAGTTGTGAAGATTGCTAAGATGAAGCGTGCAGATGTTTTGGGTAGAGACCTGAAGGCGGCAGTCAAAGAGGTTTTGGGTACTGGTGTGAGCATGGGCGTGACAGTGGAAGGCAAAGATCCACGTGAAGTTCAAAATGAAATCACTGAAGGAAAGCATGACGCTTTACTAACAGAATAAATTTACGAGTAACAAGATTTTTATAACTGGCTCTTGTACGTCATTGGCGCGAGGCTCATAGAATGCCATTGAACATGAAAAACCTCACTGCTGCAGTTAAAGAGGTAAGAAATAACAAGTCTGAACGTAAGTTTTCTCAGTCTATAGACCTCGCCATAAACTTGCAGAACATTGATATGAAGAAACCTGAAGGCAGAATTCAGGAACGTATCGAATTGCCGCATTCTGCTGGAAAACAAATGCAGGTATGTGTTATCGCCAGAGGCGAGATGGCGATGAAAGCAAAGAAGGCGGGCGCTAGCGTGCTAGAAAGCGCAAGTCTTGAAGCTTTAGTTGGCGACAAGAAAAAACAAAAAGAAGTCGCCAAAAAATATGACTTATTCATAGCTGAGGCTCCGATGATGCCTCTTGTAGGTAAGAGTCTTGGTGCCTCCCTTGGTCCTAGAGGAAAGATGCCTACTCCAGTGCCTCCCAATGCTAACATAGAAGAGCAGATTAAGAAACATCAGAACATCGTGTTCGTGAGAATGCGAGGGCAACCCGTTATTCAGTGCCGAATTGGGAGCGAAGCTATGACAGATGAGGAAATAGCTGAAAACGTTCAGGCTGTTGTTAGAAGAATCGAAGGAAAACTCAAAAGAGGAATCAAAAACTTCAAGTCGGTTTACCTGAAGACCTCTATGGGTGGCTCAGTTAAGGTGGCTATGTAGGGAAGAGTTATGGTGGTCCGTCAATCAACCCTGTTAAAGGCTGACAAAGTTAAAGAATTAAAGGAATTCTTGAATCAATATAACGCTGTGGGAATCGCCAGCCTAGAAAAGGTCAGGTCTGCACAGCTTCAACAGTTACGCAAAAAGTTGGCTGAGAACGCTTGCCTTCGAGTTGTTAAAAACTCTCTCATAGTAAGGGCTGTTTCTGAAACCAAAGATAGTGCTGGCATCGAAAAGCTTGCAGAACATCTGACTGGACCTAACTTGTATCTTTTCACAAACCTAAACCCATTCAAACTTGTTATTCTTCTTGAAAAAAGCAGAGTTAAGGCAACGGCTAGAGGCGGAGACTTGGCAGCATTTGATGTTACAGTTCCTGCTGGAAACACTGGGTTGCCTCCAGGTCCAATCATTAGCCAATTTACTGCTGTGGGTTTGCGTACCCGAATAGAAGCAGGTAGCGTTTATGTGTCTAAAGCCACCATGGTGGTTAAGAAAGGTGAGCCAATAAGTGCTCCACTTGCAAGTTTGCTGTCTAAGCTTGGAATAAAGCCTGTTGAGGTCGGTTTAAGCTTAAAGGTCGTCTATGATGATGGTGTAATCCTGACTGAAGAAGACCTGAAGGTTGATCTTGATGCGGTTAAACGTAGTGTCGAAGAGGCTCATCAGTTTGCTTTCAATTTGTCTTTGGAGGCGGCTATTGCTCTTCCAGAAAACATCAATTATCTTCTTAGGCGAGGTCATCAGGAAGCCTACAGTTTAGCGTTGAATGCAGGTGTAATGAACAAGGATACTGTTTCTGATCTTATCAGAAAGGCTAACACTGAAATGCTAAGTCTAAACGAAAAACTGGATGAAGTAGAGAAAAAAAGTGAGTCACAGGGTTAAGTTCAGAAAAGTTGAAAAGTAAGTATGATGGAAAAGATGGAGGAGAATGAATATGGAATACGTATATGCTGCAATGCTCCTGCACAAAGCTGGAAAAGAAATAAACGAAAAGAGCGTATCTGAAGTTCTCACGGCAGCCGGCATAAGTGCCGATGTTGCTCGAGTTAAAGCTTTAGTGGCGTCTATTGCCGAAGTTGACATCGAGGAAGCAATCAAATCTGCTCCTGCAATGATGGCAGCAGCACCAGCGACTGCAGCTACAGCACCAGCCGCAGAAGAGAAAAAGGAAGAAGAACCTGAAGAAGATCAGACTAAGAAAGAAGAAGAAGCAATGGAAGGTCTAGGTTCCCTGTTCGGATAAACGGTCTTAGTATCGTTTTTTTGAACTGAGGGGAGGCTTTTCCTCTCTTTGATTCTCTTTTTGATTTCTTTGTTTTGTTAGCTACTGCAAAGTTATTTTTTCGTGTTTCTTTGGTCTAGTTTTGAAGCTTTTAAAGTGCCACTTGATATTTTGTGTCTTTTCATGTATTAACCGAAAGTCTGTACGCCAGTTTGTTGGTTGCTTGTTTACGGTATGGATATTAAGTAGTTTTTACCAGAATCCTATCTATGGTCATAGATTCAAAAAAGCTGAAAACGTTGTTCTTGGACTTTTTTACTGAGAATCAGCATAATTTGATTCCGAATTCTCCTCTTATTCCAGAATATGACCCAACAGTTCTTTTCACTCCTGCGGGTATGCATCCCCTTATCCCATACTTTTTGGGGCAGCCTCATCCGCTTGGAACAAAACTTGCGAACGTTCAAAGATGTTTCAGGACTGGGGACATCGAATGTGTTGGAGACAGTTCCCACTTAACTTTTTTTGAAATGTTGGGTAACTGGTCTTTAGGTGATTACTTCAAAAAAGAAGCCATCAGCTTGAGCTATGACTTTCTCACAAACAAGAGATGGCTTAACTTGGACAAAAAACGGTTGTCTGTAACCGTGTTTGCTGGAGACAGTGATGCTCCAAAAGACATTGAGAGCGGAGAGGCGTGGAGCAGTATGGGTGTTCCTGATGACCGTATCATCTTTTTGTCAAAGGAAGATAATTGGTGGGGTCCAGTAGGCAACACGGGACCTTGTGGACCTTGCACTGAAATGTTTTATGATACTGGAAAACCGCTTTGTAGTCCCTCTTGTAGGCCTGGCTGTTCGTGCGGTAAATATTTTGAGCTCTGGAACGACGTTTTTATGGAGTATAACAAGGCTCCTTTTGGCGGTTATGAGCTCTTAAAGCAAAAGAACGTTGACACTGGGATGGGTGTAGAGCATACTGCTGCAATGCTTGAAGGCAAGAACCACGTTTTTGAGATTGCTGCAGTTCGACCAATAGCAAAGAAGGTGGAGGAGATTGCCTCAATTAGTGCGCCTACTTCTGTTCAAGAGCGGTCTATTAGGATTATAACTGATCATGTTCGTGCTTCAACGTTTTTTTTGGGTGACGAGCGAGGCGTTAAGCCAAGCAACGCTGATCGGGGCTATGTTTTGCGTCGTTTGATTCGGCGTGCAATACGGTTTGGGCGGCTAATTGGTATTGAGCGGGATTTCTTGATTGATCTTGCTGACATTGTTATATCGCTTAATGAGTCGGATTATCCGTTGCTTAAAGAGAAACAGGCTAGCATATTTGAAGAGTTGAGTAAAGAAGAGGTCAAGTTTAAGCGAACTCTTGAAAAGGGTTTGCGGAAGTTCCAGCGAATAGCAAGTAATAGTCCAAAGATTGATGGAAAAAGTGCGTTTTTGTTGTTTCAGAGTTTCGGTTTTCCTATTGAGTTGACAAAAGAGCTTGCCGCAGAGAATGGTATTGAAGTTGACGAGGCAGAGTTCAAGAATGAGTATGGGCGGCATCAAAAAGTTTCGGCTGTGAGTGCAAAAAAGCTGTTCAAGGGCGGTTTGAGTGATGCTTCTAATGAGACTAAAAAGCTTCATACTGCGACGCATCTGTTGAATGAGGCTTTGCGTGTGGTTTTGAAGAAGAAGGATATTGTTCAGCGAGGGTCAAATATTACTCCTGAGCGGTTGCGTTTTGACTTTAATTTTGATAGGTCTTTGAATTTTGAGGAGTTAGCTGCGGTTGAGACTTTGGTTAATGAGCAGATCAAGAAGGCTTTGCCTGTTGTTAGAGAAGAGATGAGTGTAGACGAGGCAAAACGTAGGGGTGCACAGGCAGTGTTTGATGACAAATATGGTAACACCGTATCAGTGTATTCTGCAGGAGATTTTTCAACAGAGATTTGTGGCGGACCCCACGTCAAAAACACCAGTGAATTAGGCGTCTTCAAGATAACAAAACAAAAAGGAATCGCAGCTGGCGTCAGAAGAATACGAGCAGTGCTTCAAAAGAATTCAGAAGAGGCAGACTGCAAATAGTCCTTCTAGTTAGTGTTTTTGGGTTTGTCTCGGATTTTGGGCAGCAGATATGTGGCTGTGAATGCGACAAGAGTCATCGCAACTATGAATGTTATCATTAGTCCAAGCATGAGGCTTTGAGTTACGATGTATCCGCAACCAAAAACTCCAAAGGTTGCAACCAAAAAGAGCACCTCTAACGCCCTTTTTGTTGGTTTGTCGTTGTTTACCTGCAAAGTTAGATGTAGTGACACATTTCCTAGCACAATTGCTGATCCAATAGTCATTGTGACGACATTTTGTGAACTAAATCCAGCTAAGAACATGAGAAAACCCAGTATCCCCCAGATGACGTTAACCCATTTTTTCATGACAGGTTTGCCACATGGCTATAGTGTGCTGTAACAAACTATAAATGGTTCTGTTTCATCTGCGTCGGATTTGAAAGGTGTTTCTTTTCTTCGGATGGGAACACAATCAGATTCTTGCCCAACCAAGTTATTGCTTGCTTATACGTTAAATCGAAGCACTTCATTAATATTTTTAGGGCGTCAAAGTCGACGGCAAAACAAGTAGAAAACTCTAATCCAAAACGCAGCTATCCGACAAAAAACAAAACAAACTATTTCTTAGGCACCAAAAATTTACTTTCTTCTCAACGGTTTGGATTTAGGGCTTAAGTTTTATTCACACAATCTTTACACCTATTAGTATACTAATAGAGGTTCATTGTTGAAAACAGCCTTTTTTCTGGAATTACAAACCCCACAAAAATTTGTTGCCAGAATTCACACGCAAATTAGTAACATCTATAACCAAATATTGTTGAAAACGACCCTTTATCTTAAAACAAATTGTCATGTTAGTTGTTTGGTTTACTGAAAACACTTTTAACTTTCGTGGTACTCCAATGGTTTAATGAAATCTCTAAGGCAACTCGAAGAAAAATGGCAAAAAAGCTGGGAAGAAGCCAAAATATTCGAGGCTGACCCAGACCCCGCCAAAGAAAAATGCTTTATCACATTTCCTTTCTCATACATGAACGGTCCTCTACATGTGGGACACGGCTTCACAGCCACCCGCGTTGATGTATACGCACGCTACAAACGCATGCAAGGCTACAACGTCCTGTTTCCTTGGGCTTGGCATTGGACAGGCGAAACCATAGCCGGAGCAAGCGAACGCGTAAAAAACGGGGACGAAACCCTGATCCGAGCCTTCAGGGAAATGGACGGGGTTTCAGAGGAGAACCTCAAAAAGTTTGTTGACCCCGTCTTCATGGCAAAATATTACACAGACGACAGCCGAGAATCCGTGAAACGAATCGGCTACTCCGTAGACTGGAGACGAGAATTCCACACAACCTCACTTTATCCCACCTTCAGCAAATTTGTTGAATGGCAATGCGAACGGCTACGCGAAAAGGGCTACATCATAAAAGGAACATACCCCGTGGTCTGGTGCCCACACGACCAAAGCCCAACAGGCGACCACGACAGACAAACAGGAGAAGGCGTAGTAGCCGAAGAATACACGCTCCTCAAATACAAAATGCAAGACGGCACAATCCTGCCCTCTGCAACATTTAGGCCAGAAACAATCTACGGAATAACAAACATCTGGATAAACCCAGACGCAACATACGTAAAAGCAACCGTCAACAACGAAAACTGGATACTCAGCAAAACCGCCGCAAACAAACTAACAGAACAACTAAAAAAAGTAAAAATATTGGACACCTTCAAGGGCAGACAAATAATCGGAAAAACGTTCACAAGCCCGCTTGACACCAGAAAAATGCTGATTCTCCCAGGATGGTTCGTAAGCCCAGACAACGCAACCGGAGTAGTCTACAGTGTACCCGCTCACGCCCCCTTCGATTATCTAGCCCTAAGAGACCTCCAAAACAACCCAGACCTGCTAAAAGAATTCAGCATCGACCCAGAACAGGTCAAACAGATACAACCAATCTCGCTCATCAAAGTGGAGGGTTACGGAGAATACCCCGCAGTCGAACTAGTTGACCAACTGCAAGTAAAAGACCAGCACGACCCCAAAGCCGAAGAAGCAACAAAAACTCTCTACAAAAAAGAGTTCCACGGCGGAACCCTAAAACAAATCTGCGGAAAATACGCCGGAAAGCCCGTCAACAAAATAAAAGACCTTTTGATTACAGACTTTAAGGAAATGGGCATAGCAGACTCCATGTATGACCTACCCGACCCCGTGGTCTGCAGATGCATGACGCCCTGTATAGTCAAACTCCTTGAAGAGCAATGGTTCATAAAATACTCAGACCAGACATGGAAACAAAAAACAAAAGACACCCTAAACCAAGCAGCCATATACCCTGACTCGGCTAGGCAATGGTTCCTTAACATAATCGACTGGCTCAAAGAGTGGCCATGCGCAAGAAGAAGCGGATTAGGAACCGCTCTCCCGTGGAGTCCAGGATGGATTGTTGAAACCCTGACCGACTCAACGGTTTACATGGCGTTTTACACAATAAACAAGCACCTCAAACAATACAACATAAAAGGGGAACAGTTGACCCCAGAGGTCTTCGATTACATATTCTACGGAAAAGGAGACCCAAAAACAATCGCTGAACAAACAAACATTCCAACTAAACAATTGGATGAGATGCGAAACGAGTTCCTATACTGGTACCCTGTAGACCTAAGAGTATCAGCCAAAGAACTGCTCCCAAACCACTTAACATTTTTCCTTTTCCAGCACACTGCGCTGTTCCCCAACCACCTACCCAAGGGAGTTGGCGTGAATGGCATGCTTAGTATAGAATCAAAGAAGATGTCCAAATCAAAAGGCAACTTCATAACCCTCAAAGATGCACTCAACAGGTTCGGAGCAGACGCAACCAGATGTGCACTACTCCTAGGCGGAGAAGGAATGAACGACCCAGACTGGAGAGCAGACACAGTAAGAGACATAAAAACCAAGCTCCACGGCTTCCAAAATCTAACAGAAAACATAATAGAAAAAGCAAAACAGCCCGCAACAGGACACCTAGAAGCGTGGCTGCTCAGTGTGCTACAGCACAGAATCAAAGTAGTTACACAAAACATGGAAGCACTCAAGACCAGAACAGCCCTAGAAAACGCGCTCTTCGAAATCTGGAACGACTTCCGATGGTACATCCGAAGAAAAGAAAGCCTTGACTCAAACATCCTAACCGAGGCTCTGGAAACGTGGACTCGACTGCTTGCTCCCTTTGCACCATACCTGTGCGAGGAACTTTGGAGCAAACTAGGCAAAACAGGTTTTGTTTCAGTTGCTGATTGGCCAGCCTACAACCAAAACAAGGTAGACGTCAAGGCAGAAGAAACCGAAAACCTGATCAAAAACGTGCTAGAAGACACCGCGAACATTCTTAGAGCAACAAAGATGGTGCCCCAAGAATTATACTACTACTCTGCTGCATCATGGAAGTGGAAAGTCTATCAGACGGCGCTCAAAAAATCTGCTTCAGGCAACCTTGTCATAAGCGCTTTGATGAAAGAACTAATGAGTGACCCTGAACTGAAAACAGTGGCTGGAAAGGTTGCTAAATTTGCTCAATCAATCACGCAGGAAATCAATCGTATGCCTGAAGACATGAAACAGCGGCAACTGCAGATTGGAGCCTTAGATGAAACAAAACTGCTGGAAACAGCCGAAGCTTTCTTTGAAAAAGAGTTCAACGTGAAGCTTCATACTTGCAGGGAGGATGACCCAAACATTGTTGACCCGCAACGGAAGGCTGGGTTTGCTAAACCGTATCGTCCCGCGATTTACATGACATAACAAGGGCTTTGCATTGTTGGTTCATGAAAGATTATATCTAGGCAATTCTTACAGTATGGCGGTTCAAATAGGGTCCGTGGCCTAGTCAGGATAAGGCATTGGACTTCTAATCTAACAAGAAGAAATCCAATGATCCGGGGTTCGAATCCCCGCGGATCCGCCACCTTTACCTTTTCAAAAAGTGTGGTTTGAGTAAGCTGAAGTTGTCTGTTTTTGTTTCATTGCGTTAATGTGAGCCTTGAAACAGGTTTTCGAAGTTGTAACCTATTTGCAGTGTTCGCGTTGCTATACGGAAATTATAAATCTATCCACGTTAAAATAGGTAGGTTGTATGTGCATTAATTGATTTATTGGTGTACAAAGAAAGGGATAAAAAATGAACACACACGCAGAAGACCTGAAACTTCGGTTAATGACAATAGAGCTGCTTCGAACAGCAAAAAAAGAGTACACTTACCGAGAGCTATCTGCAAAAACCAACCTGCCAGTGACTGTTTTAAGCAGATACGCTAAAGGTCATGTTCTGCCAAACGCTGAACGCGCTAAAGAACTTTGGGGAGTTTTAACTAAACTGGTTGGCTTGAAGGCTGAACTTCGTAGGCGAATAAAGTTTAACTCGGCTGGATACTTCAATAATACATGGATTATAGGTGACCATAATATCCTTCAGCAGGCATCCCAGCATGCTCTTGCAACTTTTGCTGGGGGTCGTGTGACTAAAGTTTTGACTGCTGCTGTTGATGGTATACCTCTGGGGGCTATGGTTGCGAATGCTTTGGGTGTTGATTTGTTGATTGCGAAGCGCAACAAGGAGGTTGGTGTTCCAGCTTTCTTAGAGGAAACTTATGTTTTGCGTGATTCAGGCTATACCATGACCTTGTATTTGCCTAAGGATGCTCTAAAGCGGCGGGATAGTGTGCTTATTGTGGATGATATGATAAAGACTGGGGAAACTCAGGCTGCGTTGGTTAATTTTGTTAAGAAGGCTAGGGCTGAGGTTTCGGGCGTTTATTCTCTTATTGCTGTTGGGGAAGATTGGCGCGATAATTTGAAGCTTCCCAAGGGGAGCCCAGTTGAGGTTGTAATAAAGCTTAACAAAAAAGTTAATCGCAAATGATAAATGGCAAGTAAGCCCTAAATTGTGTGTAGGGGACTTGGGGAAGCGCAGGTAGGGAAAAAATGAAAACCCTCCACCTCGTTGCCGAACGGTGAACGCTTCCCGTAGTCACTCAAATTTTTGGAGATTATCCCAGTAATTAAACTCCACGTTTACACTTGAACACAGTGTCTTGCATATCATGCACTCTTGTTTGTTTGTTTGAAATCTTTGTTTTTTGCAGAAAACGTATTATTCGGTGTAACTGTAAAGTCAGCTTAAAGGCGGTGTGATTGATGCGAACCATAGAATGGAAAGACGGCACAGTAGTTCTTATTGATCAAACAAAATTACCCAACGAGACTGTTTGGGTAAAAATAGTAGACTATAATGTTATGGCTTCTGCGATTAAAACAATGAAACTACGGGGTGCTCCTCTTATTGGAGTGGCAGCAGCGTATGGTCTTGCACTGACTGCCTTTCACTCGAAAGCAAAAACAAGAGAAGAACTACTAACGGAGCTAGAGAGTTCGGCTGCTGTGCTTCGTAAGACTCGCCCAACCGCTGTGAACCTGTTCTGGGCGATTGATCGTGTAATGAAGAAAGCGCAAGAAACAGCTGGAACAAAGCAAGTTTTGGCTGATGCTGTGGTGGCTGAAGCTCAGAAGATGGCAGATGAGGATGTTGAAACAAACAGGAAAATGGGCAAACACGGAGCCACTCTCATAGAGGACGGCGATGTGGTTCTCACCCACTGCAACGCGGGAAGCTTGGCTACTGTAGATTATGGCACAGCTCTTGGAGTTATACGGGGCGCTATTGAAGAGGGCAAAAACGTTAAGGTTATTTCATGTGAAACGCGTCCTCGTCTTCAGGGTGCTAAGCTCACCTGCTACGAGTTGATGCGGGACAATATCCCTGTGAGTTTGATTAGCGATACTATGGTAGGTTATGTTATGTCAAGGGGCATGGTGGATAAGGTTGTGGTCGGCGCGGACAGGATAGTAAAGGATGCGGTTTTAAACAAGATTGGAACCTACAATGTTGCTGTTTTGGCGTTTGAGCACGGGATTCCCTTCTATGTAGCTGCGCCCATGTCAACTATGGATCAGTCACATACCTCAGAGGATGCGGTTATCGAAGAAAGAAGCCCCCAAGAAGTTACGAATGTGGGTTGTGAGCGGATCGCACCTGAAGGAATCAAAGTTCTGAATCCCGCCTTTGACATAACGCCCTTAGAGTACGTGGACGCAGTCATAACCGAAGAGGGCATACTGGTTCCAGAGGTCAGTTTGAAGCCAAAAAGAAAGGGTTAAAGCAGACCGTTTTCTGGTACATTCAAGACTGCTGTTTTGGAGCGTAACAGATGCGGACTAAAGTGAAGTGTAACCAAAAGCACTGCGTAAACAATCTTGATGGTTACTGCCAGTCACGGTTAAGAAACTGGTTTGGAAGATGCCACTTCAAACGAAGACCCAAAACAAAGCAAGCACAAACCAAGTAAGCTGAAAAGTCTTTTATTTTTTCGTTTATTTAGAGTGGTTATTATCTTCTGTTCCCGATAATGGAGAAGTTAAAGCTTGGACGCCGAAGAGGACGCTTTCGGGCAGATGCTGATGGCTTGTTATAATGGTAGTGATGTCTCTGAAACCGTGGAAAGAGATGACGGCTCAACAAACACTATCTTTGCACAAGCCTATTTTTCTGATTACACAAACTGGCATCCAATTGAACAAAAAGCCATGGACTTTGTGAACGGAAGGGTTTTGGATGTTGGCTGTGGAGCTGGCAGGCACTCGTTGTATTTGCAGAAAAAAGGTTTTGATGTTCTTGGAATCGACGTTTCTCCAATCGCCATAGAAGTTTGCAAGCTAAGAGGGCTAGCAAAAGCAAAGGCGCTGTCACTTGACGATATCGATTTCAAACAAAACTCTTTTGACACAATTATCATGATGGGAAACAACTTTGGTTTGTTTGGCAGTTTCAGCAAAGCCCGTAAATTACTAAAGATATTTTATAAAATGACTTCTGAGGGTGCCTTGATTATTGCAGATACTCGTGACCCCTACAAAACAGACAACCCTAAGCATCTAGCATATCATAGTCTCAACAAGAAAAAGGGTAGAATGGCGGGTCAAGTGAGAATTAGAACCAGATTCCAGAACTATGTTAGTGACTGGTTTGATTACCTGATGGTGTCCAAAAAGGAACTAACAGCTATACTGGAAGGGACAGGATGGACAATCAAGGAATTCATAGACTCTGATGCGCCAAAGTATGTTGCAGTTATTGAAAAGCTGACTAGACGCTGATATGCTATCCGACGCACCATCCAAAACGCTTCACGCTTGCTGAGTAAACATTTTCTTTTATCATCAATTCCTTTAAACAAACAGGGTCTTCAGCCAAGTAGTCACCGGTGCATGAATAGGCTCTGCCTCTGCATCCACCACAGGTTTCTTTGTATTCACACTCTCCACACTTTCCTTTTAGCAAGCTTCTGTCTCTGAGCGCCTTGAAAACCTGTGACCCATACCACATGTCCGAAAGGCTTTGTTCTCGGATGTTGCCTACCTTGATTTGCAGAAACGGGCACGGGTACACATCGCCGTTAGGTCGCAAACTGACGTAATTGATTCCTGCAGGGCAGCCAACGGGTGCGTGTATCCAGAACTGTTTCAAAAGCAGGTCTGGCGGCTTGGTACCATTTGTTTTGTGCATTGTTGCTGCGATTTCGGGATAAAGCGGAAGCCCTCCTGAGAACAAAAAAACCATCTCTTTTTCTTCTTGCATTCTTTGGAGATAGCGTATTACTTGCTCGCGTTGTTCTTGAAGCATCATATCATCCCTCATGTCTTTGCCTCTTCCGTTAGGCACCAAATCGTAGATGGCAACCTGATCAACCCCTATGCCTGAAACAAAATCTATCATCTGCGGAACAGTAGCAAAATTGCTTTTCAACGCCATCGTGGTAATTATCACTTCCAAGTCCATGTCAATGCATGCCCTGATGCCACGTAATGCTTTGTCAAAAGTTCCCCGAACGTTTCTAAGCCTGTCATGAAGTTCAGGATCCGGCGAATCAACAGGTATACCTACAGCTAGGATTCCTGCTTCTTTGAGTTCATAGGCTACTTTATGGTTTATCAGAACCCCGTTTGTGAGCATTGCAGGCATAATTCCCACGTCAGTGCAGTAGTTAGCAAGCTGCAAAACAAGCTCTTTTCGCAGCAAAGGTTCGCCGCCACTAAAAATTAGGGCTTCAGTTCCAAGAGCCGCCATCTCATCAATTGCCTGTGTTGCCTCCTTTACTGTGAGTTCATTTGGGAATGCTTCCCGTGCATCGGCGTGACAGTGTAAACATCGTAGGTTACATGCTTTGGTGACCGCAAAAGAGACAATCTGTGGAATGTTTTGTTTTCCTTTCAGACCTTTACCTGTTAGCTTTTGTCTGAGCAGCAACTGAACAAGTTTGATGCCAACACCCAACCCTAACACGCCCTTTGAGTTGATTTATGCAACAATCACCGTGTTCTTTTCTAGTCTCGACTTTTTGAGTAAATCACCCACATCTGGATGGCTTTGCGCAAAACCCAAGCCGTAGCAAAAACCACCACAACAACAATCACGGCGATAAGAAGATTATTTCCTATATCAATCTGGGATGACAAAACCTGAAGTTCTGGGGCAAGATCGCTAATTTCAACTTCGTCTATTGTTATCTTCGAGTCGTGCCCGATGTAAACTTCAGTTCCGTTTATAATCAGACCTGTAGGATTCTGTACACCCTCTATTGCTGTAACGTCTTGTTCTTTTCCGTCCACATACAGGTGCATCCCCGTGGATGTGCGCGTGAATGCGACGTTAATCCACTTGTTCAAAGAAATAACGGGTTTTGTTGTCAATATTTCGTTGAAACCTTCAGAATCAGTGAACACGCAACCACTAAGCACCCCTGCATTTTCCTGTTCTATGCTTGGTTTCACAGCAAGCCCAAACACTCGGGTGACATTTTCTACTAGTGGACCTGTTCTTGTGCACTTTACCACAATGTTGTTGTAGCTCGCGTTTGTGAAGCCTTGAACGTTTATCCAAGCTTCAATTTTAAGTTCTTTTTGAATGTCCAAGTTTGGAGAAACAGGTATGTATATTGGCTCTGGAGTGGGCGGAAAGCCTACCAGAAAGGCAATAGGCACGTAGACATAACCGCCTGTGTTAAATTGTAAAGCATTTCCAAATTTTCCCTCAACAAGCGCAGTGTCACCACCTACTGTTCCATGATTGTAGCCAACTGTGTCAGGTGTTATCTCCGAATATTCGCTTGGTTCAATCTCATCAAGATGCCATAAAGCTACAGTGGAACTTTTTGCACCCTGCACTCTTGGAACATTCACACAGCCTAAGCTTAACATGACCGCCAAAAGCACAACTAACATTAGTCCAACTGTTTTTATTGCCCTGACTTTTTTGACGCATTCACGTATAGTTGTCTTACCAAAGATTTGTGAAAGTAACGCTACCACAGAAGCAAAACAACAAGAAAGAACAGATTGCTTGTTATTGAGTTGCATAAACACACCTTTATAATTTATCAATTTCAAAGCATCTCTACTGTATTGTTAATACCCAAAAAGTTCCATTTAGCTCTCACTGCGGAACATCATTGTTCTTGCAGCGGAACAAACATCTCTATTTTTTGTGCAAGGTTCATTTGTTGGCTGTCTCATTTTCTTCATATTCTTCCAGCCGCAATTACGAACAGTGTCAGAGCTGCGGCGGTGTATTCATCATTAACAAATTCTAGTGTTCTTGACAAGAACATCATTGTTCTTCGGGGAGAATTATATAGATTATTTGCATACTCGATGAAGTGGAGATGAATCATGAAAATCGAAAAAAAGTTGATTGCATGCAGCATTCTTGCCGTAATTATTGGGGTTTCCTCGGTTTTGCCTTTGGTGTTCTTGATGTCTGCAACAGCAAAAGCCAGCTCTTCATCTGAAGCCCTTTCATCTGAACCATGGTTCAGCATCAATGTGCCGTACTCTTATTGGATGACTAAGGACGGTAAACTCGACAGTCTTGATGTTGACCCTGAAATCAACGAAACAACTCTGGTCAGTTCGCAATATTTGATAGCTCTTAATCTAACACTAAATGTAGACGCTACCGATTACCCGGCTGACGCCAGAATCGAATACTACCAAATAGATGTAAGCTCGGACAAAGGACCCGTTGAAACTAGGTGCTGGTTCGTTGGCACCGTTCTTGATGTTGATTCCTTCAGCTTTCAAGACTTCATTGAGGACTTTCATTTCGCACGCGATGAGTGGTTTGACACTGACGAATTTAGTGTTCGCAATCGCAACGGAGGCATGGTTCGAAACAATTGGGTTGATGATTTTTCATTACTGTGGCGAGTTGGTAATGCTGGATCAGGCACTATAGGGCACAGTAGTAGTTCAGAGTTGGTTTGTGCCATCCGAGAAGCAGAGACATTATTCTTGAGCATTCGCAGAGTAGGCTGGGTCACCTTTACCTCTAATTCCACTATAGTTACGTTAGCAAACAACGAGGTTGTCGAACAAATACAGCTTGAAAAATTCGGCGAAGGATTCCTATACAATGACCTCTTTGCTGAAGAAGAACTATCAACAATTGACTTAACCTGTCCGCCGATTACGTTTGAAAATTAACTTCCTTAGGTGCAACAACAAAATGGGTAATAATGAGCAGCTCGCAGGAAATACACTAATCGTCTACGCGTATGTAGTGGGAGAAAACAGACCAGTTGGCACCCGAGACGTTATGCGCGGAGCAAACCTTAGCAGCCCAAGCGTGGCACACAGGCATCTGCAGAAACTTGAGTTGCTGGGATTGCTTGAAAAAGACAAGAGCGGCAACTACATCCTCAAAGAGAAAACAGGTGTCAGTGGGCATGTGTGGGTGGGCAAAAACCTTGTTCCCCGCTTAATGTTCTACTCCTTCTTTTTTATTGGAGCATTCGGAGCAGAAACCGCAATTATTCTGTTGAGCTGTCTGGTTCCATGGCTGGTTATCGAAACCAGTTTTCTTTTCCTAACCGCAATGACTGGATTGGCTATGATTCTTTTCTTTGTTGAAGGCGTTTTACTGCGGAGAAAAGTTAACAACTAAGAACACTGCCGCAGCAAGTTGCCACATTTTTATATAATATTTTAGGCACTTCAAGGTAACAAAGTATACGGAATTGGTTGGCATGCAATGATTCGCAGATTATCTTCTGCTCTTTTTGGTTTTGCGAAACGTTTCAACAGATGGCGTTTAGTTCTTGTGCTGTTTCTTGTGATTTATGCCGCCCTTTTGTCATTTTCTTTGGATTATGCTCTAGTTCAATGGGATGAAACCCAGCACTTAGTTAGTGGTTTGTTACTGAGCCGTGGAGAACTCCACGAGTACCTGCAGTTTTCTTATTATCCACCATTATTCGACATAACCGTAGCATTAACCTATACCCTCATAGGGTCAAGCCTGTTTTCAGCCAGACTTGTTTCGCTTATCTTCGGCGTCCTTTCTGTATGGGCTGTTTTCGAGTATGCCTATCACCTTTATGGTCCCAAACATGCCCTTCTTTCAAGTATTTTGCTTGCATCAATGCCTGGCTTTATTGTTGTCTGCAGAATGGCGCTGCTTGAAACCGTGCTGATGTTCTTTTTTTCAATTTCTTTACTTTTGTTCTTTTCTTGGATGCGCACAAACAACCAAAAAAACCTGCTTCTAAGCGGCGTAGCATTAGGTTTAGGTTTTCTTGCAAAGTACCAGACTGCAATTGCTGGATTAGTAATGTTTGTTAGTGTGCTCTTGTTGCGGAAAAATCGTGTTAAAGTTAAGATGGGCAAAATTTTGCTTCTAGCAGTAATTGCAGCTGCTGTTATTTTGCCTTGGCTCTTTTTGGCGTATAACAATTATACTTCAGAAGGGCTTGAAACGTGGTTATACACTGTTCAGGCAGGCAGTGAGGAACGACTTGGATATGGTGAACGCTTTCCTCTTCCAGTGTTCTACCTCATAGAGATGACCTGCCCCTACCCCGACATTCATCCGATTTCTTTACCCATATACGCCCTTGCTTTTCTTGGTTTAAGTTTATGGCTATGGCGAAGAAATCCAGAGGACAAATTTTCTTTAATCTGGTTTGTTGTAGTCTACGTGGTTTACACACTCTTTATCTCTAACAGAAACTGGCGCTACATCATACCCGTTTTTCCTATCTTGGCGGTCTCTGCCTCAGACTTCATGTTGTTCATCTGGAACAAATTAAAGACGACGAGTATGCCTTCACCTGAAATCAGATCGTATAAACGGTCTATACGCAAGATTGTTGCTGCTGTTTTCGTGTTACTGATGGCAGCTTCTGTAGTCTACAGTTTAGAGAACGCCTACTATTGGGTTGAAAAAGACAACATTCACATCCCCGTCCAAGAGGCAACTCAGTATGTAAGTTCGAATTTGGGGTCAAATCAAGCTGCAGTAATCTTGTTTGCGGAAAACTACTTCAGTCCAGATGTGGTGAACTTTTACTTGATGACATATGACTCAGGTGGAAAAGAGCTTTGGTATTACCCTGAGTATCCTGTTGATGTTTATGCGCCCGTCTTTAATGAAACCTACTTGATTGAACAGTGCAACAATTTGAATGCAAAATACCTGTTCCTGTATGAATACGGAGACATGAACTATTTTCAATCAGACTGGACTTCCTCTGATATACTAGATAAAACACTCACTTCTGAAAACTTCACTTTAGAGAAAACGTTTGGAAACTACCCCCGCCGAATATTTGTTATACAGTTTTCGCCAAACTATTCCTGAACTTACACAGAATCCTTTAATCCACAAGTGCCTTAGTTTTCCTGTTTTTGTACTCTTTTGCTGTTTTCCATACTGTTTCAAAATAGTTTTGAACTAACGCAATAAAATGGGGATTATTTGACCACAATTTAGGACCCATTAACAGATTATTTGTTGGATTACTGAGCACGCCTTCTTTATTGTCAAATACGACTGTTGCTACCAGCGGAACATTTGCAATCGACCTTATCTGGAAGTCGGGATTTTTAATTAAATATGGATTAATTTTTACTTCATTTTTTATTTCAGAACTACTAAAGACGAGGTAGCGAATTTTCACTCCTTTCTCCAATAATTCTTGAAACTGTTCAAAGTCGTTATGAATTTCATACCTTAAGGCGCCTGGTGTCACAAAAACATCAACACTCTTCTGGGTTTTTGACCTCCTTTTTACTATCCACCGTCTATGCATTTTGCCTTCAGGAATAATAACAAACTCTGTACCTTCTTCTATCAGCTTTGTTTCTTTGCTCTCTGTAAACTCATCAATTAATTTCGTTGTTTTTTCTTGCAATTCTGTATGTTTCATGTTCTTTTGTTTCAACAAAAATGCGAGACCTTCTTTTGGTGGCGTAGCTTTAAACTTAATTGGTATTGTTAATACTTTTTCAGCTAAACCCAATTTTTGAAGGGTTGGTATTGTTCTGTAAACTTCAGCTCGAGCAACTCCTGACATTTTTGAAATTATTTTTGCAGTGGCTTCACCGGAATTTACAAGAGAAAGGTAAATTCTTGATTGCGAGAAAGTTAATCCTAGATGTTGCAGGGTTTCAATAGCTTCCTCTTTAGCTTTTTTCATACCCATACCTATACCTCAGCAATAAGCAGATAGTAAAGAACAAGTCACCCTTATTGGAACTTGTGAGTGTAAGCCACACTCACAAACTCTTAATTCTATTACAATTGATATGTTTTTCCTTAAAAAAAGAAAAAGGAGAAACAAAAAAATGACAATAAATTATGGTACAAACAAATCTAAAATTATCACTATCACTTTAAGTCTGTTGTTAACTTTATCTGCTATTTCAGTTCTTTTTTCAGGTGTTAACGCCCAAACGAGTACAAAAACGACATACGCCTACATTGGCGCCACTCCTAACCCCGTTGGTGTTAACGGTCAAGCGTTGCTGCATGTTGGTATTCCAGACCCAATAGGGACCGCGGCTGATGGCTGGGAAGGTCTAACCATAACGGTTACTGACCCCCAAGGAAACGAAGAAATCTTAGGACCACTACGAACCGACTCAACAGGCGGAACTGGCACCGTATACACACCAACTATGGTTGGCACATATACTCTAGTGACAAACTTCCCTGAACAGGAATACGATGGCGTATTGTTTAAAGCTAGCTCAAGTGAACCACTGGATCTTATAGTAACTGAAGAACAAGTAGAATATTACCCCGGTCATTCACTTCCAACAGAATATTGGGGTCGTCCAATAGATGGACAACTTAGAGAATGGTCAGCAATCGCCGGAGACTGGATGACTACACCCGATAATAAATTCGCTCCTAACAATGATGGACCCGAATCTGCTCACATACTGTGGGCAAAGCCGCTGACGATGGGGGGTCTTGTTGGAGGAGCTGTTGGTAACGTAGGCTACGAAAATGGAGATGCATATGAAGGCTTTTTTGCGAACTCGGTGATCATTGCAGGAAGACTATACTATAATCGTTATAAGAGCAACGGAGGCAGTGCAATTGAGCAAGAAGTTGTCTGCGTAGACATACATACAGGCGAAGAGATATGGAGCAAAATTTTAGGAAACAATGAAAGATTAGCGTTTGGTCAAAACTTCTATTGGAATTCATACAATTATCAGGGTACCTTTCCATTCTTGTGGACAACTGTTGGCAGCACTTGGAACGCATATGATGCTTTCACTGGACGCTGGGTGTATAACATGACTGATGTGCCCTCGGGCAGCAACCTATACGATTCAAACGGTGCAATCTATAGATATCAGGTTAATCTAAAAGACGGTTGGATGATGCTCTGGAACACAAGCAGAGTTGTTTCAGACGAAGGCAGTTTCGGTAGAGCCTACTTAGGACAAACATTTAACGTGTCAGCAGATGACTATACAACACGTCCACGCAATAGCGGCTACGAATGGAATGTAAGTATACCCTTAGGCTTACCTGGAAGCGTCAAAGCAACCTTTCTTGAAGACAGAATCATTGGTGCAGACCTAACAAATACCGAAGTCACTATCTGGGGAATCAGTGTGAAGCCAGGAGAAGAAGGAACCCTTCTGTTCAACAACACTTGGAGTGCACCAGCCGATTGGACTACCGGCAACATATCATTTTGGGGTATGATGAACCGTGGTTGGGTTGCTGCAAGTGCAGAAGATAAAGTTGCAGTCTTGAATACAAAAGAAACTAGACAACTTTATGGTGTCAGCCTCGAAACTGGTGACTTGATATGGGGACCAACTCCATCGATGTATTACTTGAACATGTGGGATGATCAGCTCTCAGCTCGTGTAATCGCTTATGGCAAGCTCTATGTTGGTGGTGTGAGCGGAATAGTGTACTGTTATGATGTAAATACAGGAGACCTCTTGTGGACGTATGAAGCAGAAGACCCATACACAGAATACCTGTTTTCCAATAATTGGTGGATTGGCACACAGTTCATTACCGACGGAAAAATCTACGTGGGACACGGAGAACATTCTGGCAATCAACCCCTACCCCGTGGTGCACCCTTCATTTGTCTCAACGCAACAACTGGCGACGTAATATGGCGAACAGATGGTTTGTTCCGTCAAACTGACTGGGGCGGTTTTGCAATGATTAGCGACAGCACAATAATTGCTATGGATACATATGACCAGCGCATATACGCAATCGGCAAAGGTCCAAGCGCTACTACTGTTACAGCACCAGATGTCGGCGTATCACTGGGTAACTCTGTAATGATAAGAGGAACAGTAACCGACATATCCCCAGGCACAAAGGACTCTATTTTGACAATGCGTTTCCCGAATGGTATTCCCGTTGTAGCTGACGAAGACATGGGCAACTGGATGCTATACGTGTACAAACAGTTTGAGCTCCCAGACGTAACTGGTGTTGAAGTAAAGTTGGAGGTACTTGACCCTAACGGTAACTTCTACGAAATCGGAACGGTCACCAGTGATGCAAGTGGAATGTTCAAGCTGTTTTGGGAACCCGAAGTTCCAGGAGAGTACACCATCATCGCCACCTTCAAAGGAACGGAATCTTACTGGGGATCCTATGCAGAAACCGCAATCGGCGTAACAGAAGCAGCTTCTCCCGCAATTCCAATAGAGCCTGAACAAACTCCAGACACGCAACAACCAGACACCGAGACACCAGACACTGAACAGCTAGACACTCAAACTCCAGATACAGAAACACCAGACACGGAAACTCCAACAGCAGAAGCACCACTGATCTCTACAGAATTAGCAATCATCGCAGCAGTTGCAGTAGCCTGCGTCATAGGCGTAGCAGCATATTTGGCACTACGAAAACGAAAATAAAAAAACAATTTTCCCTTCTCCCTTTTTTTGTGGGAGACAAAATCATTGGAAGAACAGGGGCTGAACAGGCTCATGCGCGGAAATGAAAAATGACCAAGCGATAGTAGCAAGTTTTGTTCATTTTTTTCTTCTA
>PIXT01000088.1 GCA_003096235.1 Candidatus Bathyarchaeum sp.
CGCTTTTGGTTAGTTTTTCTGCACGTTTGTCAACCAAGGACTGAACACCAGATTCTTCCATTCTAAGCACCCCCAACGATGGAGAACCACATTTCGGGCATACAGGATGGTCAGGCAAATCGCTTAACCTGATCATTTCAAGATAATCCCAGCATTTAGTGCAGACAAAAGTTCGAACTTCAGTAAGCAGACGTGCTTTTGCAGACTCCACTAAGATAAGTTTCATGCGCTCAGGTGGAATTAGATCAGTTTTCATGCTGACTTTTTCTATTCCAATCCGCGCAACCGGAGAAGCATCCCCCAAAGTTTCCAATTTTTGCACCTCAACCGCGCCGTCCCTAACAGCAGCCAACACACTGATCAGCTGCTCTAAGTCCAAGTCCTTCCTGAAAATTTCCTTTAATGCCTCATCATATATGGCTGTGTCCTCGAAACTCTCCATGAGCTTACGGAGGCTAACCCTACTCAAGTCAACCCACTTTTTTATTGCACCAAACCTTCTTGCCACATGGAACATGCGCCTCTTGAAGAGTCCAGTTTTGACGGTGGAACGGATCATAATGTCTCTGATTTCCAGTTCACTCATCTTCTTCATAGAATCAAACAGTTGTATTATGCGATCGGCGTTGACGGCACCCATGGTGTTAACGAAGATGCGGTACGGGTCATGCTGAACAACAACACTGTATCCGGTCTGATCGGACAAAAGGTGACCCATCAACTGAGCTAAAGCCCTGTTCGCCAATGACCCAAAGTTGGCTTGAAGGATAACAAATTCTTCCCAATCCTCAACCAACACCCGCCTATCTGTGGGAACAGGATAACCCTTCTTGACCTGCTCAACAGTTTCACTAATCGCCCGCAACACAGTTTCTGGATCAGCAGGATACTTCTCAGACAATTCCTCCGCAGTTCTGGCTGCCGTTTTCCCTTTTTTGTTCTGCTCTTCTACGAACGCTCTGAGTTGTCCGACCTCTTGAGCTACATCAAAGGGAACAGGAATCTCTTCTCCGATCCAGCTTGGAATAGCTCCTGTTGGGTCTTCAGTTTGCTTCACATGAATTTGGTCTCCAGAAGTGCTCACGATCTGCCAAGCTCGACCTTGAATAATAAACTTGACACTGGGTTTGCCGTACTCTGCGACAAAGGCTTCATCCAGCACGCCTACAGCAGAGTCTTGACTTTCGTCAATGACCAGAAACTTTTTTTCCGCAGGAATCATGGATAGGTTGTCAAAGTAGTATTCATACAGTGGTTTTGTGTTTCTGGGCTTGATTACCAGCTTGTCTTCTTCGGAAACAAACACAAACTTTGGAAAACGGCGATACATATAATCCAGAACATTTTCGATGTCGGCTACTGTAAGATCAGCATATGGAAAAGCTTTCTTGCACAGTTCATGAATCTCGTTGAAGCTCCACTGTTTTTGCTTCATAACTAAACCCGCAATCTGGTGAGCAATAACATCAAAAGGCTTTGGCGGAACACTCAGGGGCTCAAGTTCCTCGTTTATTGTTCTGCGGGCTATAACCAATGCTTCAAGTGTGTCATCCGAATCCATGGTTAGGATAACGCCTTTTGGGGTGCGTCCGATTCTGTGCCCGCTTCGTCCAATACGCTGAATCAGCCGTGTAACCTGCCTTGGACTCATGTATTGAATCACCATGTCAATGCGTCCAATATCGATTCCCAGCTCCAGAGAAGAAGTTGCTACAAGAGCCTTCAACTCGCCGTTCTTGAGTCCCCGCTCCGCAGCTAATCTACTGGGCTTAGCCAAAGAGCCATGATGAATAGAAACAGGAAAGTCTACATCCCAAACCTTGAATCGGCTAGCCAAAACCTCTGAAATAGAGCGGGTGTTCGTGAAAAGAAGAACCGATCGGTGCTCCTCAAAGTATCTGCGGATAACACGGAGCCTAGCGGCAACCTCAGGATGAGTAAACAAAGATGAAGCTAACTCATAGTCTTCCGGTGTGGGCTGCGGAAAAAGTATCTTCAAATCAACTTGCCGAGCTAAGGTAACCTGCAAAATTTCGACTTCACGTTCAGAACCAACAAGAAACTGGGCAACCTTCATTGGACTTCCAATAGTAGCTGACAAGCCTATTCGCTGAAATTCCTTGCCAGTTACCCAACGTAGCCTCTCCAGAGCCAAAGACAGCTGACTCCCCCGTTTGCTGTCAGCCATCTCATGAACCTCATCCACTATCACCCAGCGCACCGCACTAAGATGCTGACGCATAAGCCTTCCGGGCAATATAGCCTGCAACGTTTCAGGTGTGGTAATCAACATGTCCGGAGGACTTCTAGCCTGCCTAGTTCTTTCCTTTGCGTCGGTGTCACCATGCCGAACAGCCAATTTAACATCAAGATTGTTACACCACCACTCCAAACGCTCAAGCATGTCCCTGTTTAATGCCTTGAGGGGAGTAACGTACAAAATTTTGATTCCCCGCTTTCGGTTAGGTGTCCTCAAAAGCATGTCGAGAACTGGAAGAACCGCTGATTCAGTCTTTCCGGTAGCTGTAGGAGAAATCAAGAGAACATTTTTGCCCTCAAGAATCTTTGGAATAGCTTTTTGTTGGGTTTCAGTGGGCTTTTTGAAACCTTTCGCTTCAACTAGTCTGCGGATGGGCTTAACGAAGCCCTCGAAAACGTTTTTGGATATCTCTGGCAAAGTCAGTATGCACCAAAGCCGATGAGGTAAAGCAAACCCGTTGTAAAAAGCATTTTGGCATAATAAACAGGTGTTTCAGATTAAAAAAATGGCTATTTAGTTGGTTATCAGGTTCTTCATAATTAAGAATGAATAGCAAATCTTTTATTCATCATATTCAAGACATAAATGTGAAATTTAATGGAGGAGTGTATGAAATGGCTAAGTGCAAAAACTGTGGAGCCGAAGTCGCCAATCCTAGAAAAAGCTGGAAGATGGCAGGTCGTCCAGACAAGGAAGGAAAGAAGACAGAATTAACAATCGGACTTTTCGACTGCCCCAGCTGCAACAAATCCTTCAAAGTCGTCTTAAACAAACAAAAGATTTGATGTCCAGACCTCAAAGGCCTGTGTATCATCAAGTTCAATGAAACGCCAGTTAGTATCTGGCAGTTGCCTAAATACAGGAAAACGAAAAATAAGTGAACTCTGCGGTCCACATTATCCTCCTTTTTTGTTTTTAGGCGCTAGGTTTTTATTGTCGGGCACAAAGAGGAAAACTAAAAACCCTTGATTTTCACCGGAGCCAAGATTCAGCATGAAGTTGCCTGAGATACTCAAACAAGATCACGTTCAGACCGTTATAATGATAGCTGCTGTGATAATCTCTGTTTTAGTTTTTTGGTATGGTTTAGGTTTTGTTTTAAGAACTGGGAATCCGATTTTAGCGGTTGCTTCAGAAAGCATGGAGCCGGTGTTGTATAAAGGAGACCTTATAGTTATTGAGGGAATAGAAGACATCGATGATATTCAAGTTGGGTTTAAAGATGCTGAGCAACCAGGCGACATAATAATATTTCATAAACCGACTGACCCAGACGAATTAATTGTACATAGAGCAATAGAAAAGATAGACAAGGCAGATGGAACGTATGTTTTCAAAACACAGGGAGATAACGAAAGAACAAACAGGCATCCAGACCCTTGGGAAATCGGGGAAGATGATATTGTTGGCAGGTATCTAGACATTAAGGTGCCGTGGCTGGGTAACATTGCCCTGTTTTTTTCGACATTTGAAGTGAAAGTGGCATTCATTGCTTTATGGATAGTAGTTATTGTAATTGTAGAGCTGGCTCCTGTGGCTAGAAAGAAGTTTAAACGCGGCGATGATGAAGAAAGCCTTTATAAATAACTGCAACAATTTCATGTTGTTTTATAAGGAGGGCTTGAGATACCCGAGGTTGTAGCTTCTATCAGAATAGAGAATGTTGTAGCATCTGCATCATTAAATCAAAGACTTGATTTGAACGCTATTGTCAAAGGGTATCCAGGAGTTGAGTATCGTCCGGAACAGTTTCCGGGTTTGGTTTTCAGGCTAAAGAGACCAAAAACTGCTACTTTAATATTTAATTCGGGAAAGATGGTTTGCACTGGAGCAAAGTCAGAAAGAGAGTCAAAAAGGGCAGTAATGAAGGTTGTCAGGGAACTAAAGAAGAGCGGCATAATTATTGTTGGAAAGCCCGACTTGAAGATACAAAACATTGTTGCTTCAGCGAATTTGGCTGGCTTGATAGACCTTGAACGGTCTGCATATTCTCTAGGACGAACAATGTATGAACCTGAACAGTTTCCGGGTCTCATCTATAGAATGGATGTCCCAAAAGTTGTGATTCTTCTGTTTGCAAGTGGAAAGCTGGTTTGCACAGGCGCCAAAAAAGAAGAAGACGTTTACGAG
>PIXT01000089.1 GCA_003096235.1 Candidatus Bathyarchaeum sp.
GTTTTAGGTGTCCATCCAGTTTTTTGAGGCAAATTGGGGCGAGTCTAGTTTAACAAACGTGTAGAAGGCGCTAAAAACTTTTGGTCAGACAGCAAAAATGAGTGTTCAAGGGTTCCAGAAAGCTTTAAGCTGTAAGTAAATCATCTTATGTTGGGGCGTGGAGAGCTGTTGAGGATGCGTACTTTTTTGGCTTATTTTCAGTTGGCGAATTTTTTGGTCATGATTTTTGTTACAGTTTATGTTCTAAACAGTTTTTGGGGTCAACAGCAGGATTGGTGGTTAGCTCTTTACGGCTACTATGTGATACTGGGATGCTCTGGTGCAGTCATTGCCGCATGGATTGCCATAGATGGGAAACGCCTAGAGAGCTACGCGGTTAAGATAAGAAGCTTGGAAAAGAAGCTTATTGAATTAGAAAAGAAAATCAGGTTGATAAAGCCGCGCAGCAAATAAGCAAAATTATGTTGTGTTGAATATCCAGGGGTACTTTCTGTTCACCAACTCGCTTATCGAATCTGGAGACACTACGCCCTCTTCGCAGATGATTCCGTGAATAAACTCTCTTCGTGTAACGTCAAAGGCGGGATTTCTTACAATCAATTCAGACGGAGGAGCATCCCAAACCTCTTTGCTGCTTCTTTCCTCTATTTTTTCGTAATCGCCAAGAACTGTAGCATGGTCAAACTTGAGCAGCTCCGAAACCACATAAAAGGGCGTTCGCGCCTCCTTAGCGGCGAGGGCAACCATGCTTGTCCCTATCTTGTTTATCACGTTTCCTTCAGAGGTTATGGCATCAGCTCCAACCACAACCAAATCTACTTGGTTCATGAAAAGCCGCACCGCAGAATCAACAATCAAAGTTGTTTTGATTTCGGAGTCCAGCATTTCTTTTGCAGTAATTCTGCCCTGAAAAACAGGTCTTGACTCAGTGCATATTACCTCAAACGTTTTTCCGTTCAGCTTAGCCTTCCGCAACATGTTGGTGACAGTTGAAGAGTGGCAGTGTGTAAGAACTGTTGAATGATCAGAAACTCGTTTGGAGCCAATAGCGGCAATCTTGTCTTTTGACTGTTCAAGGCGCTCCAAAAATTGGCTGGTAACCTGCGAAACTACAGCCGCCAGTTCGTGGACGCCTGTTTTGTTGCTGGATTCTACAGCCTGAATGATGTAACGGATAGCGTTTCTCATTAAGGGCTCTGTTGCTCTAGAGGCAAAAAGAACTGCTTTTGCTTCGGATAGTTCAGCTACAAATGCTTCTTTGTTTTTTGCTTTGGATTGTGTTGCAGCTTCTTTGACAGATTTTATGGCTGCGATAGCCACGTTTCTGGCTCCTTGAACTTGAAGCTGTTTTATTCGTTTTGATGCATCTAAAATTGAGTCATGCAAACAAGAAACCCCGCTCCAATATTAGAGTATACTAAACATTCAGTGGCTTAAAAGCATGGATTCTATGGAGAGCTAAACAAAGAATAATGAAAAGAAAATATAGCCCATTCAAAAAAGGGTGTTTATTGCTGTCTAGTCAAGCTTTTTGGCGTTCACATGCTCGGCTATGGCACGTATTACGCCTTCGCCTTTCTCTTCGATTGCTTCGTGAGTTTGACCAATACTGTGTGGCGTGACAATAACGTGCTCATTTTGAATCAAACTGTTTGCCAGTTCATCCTCAAATGGAGTCTTAGAAACAAGAACATCTAAAGCCGCCCCAACTTTACCAGCCTCTAACGCATCCAGCAACGCCTTTTCGTTTATTATGCCGCCTCGTGCTGTGTTTACAAGAAACACGCCGTCCTTCATTTTGGCAATCTCGTCTTTTCCGATCAGGTCTCTTGTTCCACCGGTCAAAGGACAGTTAACAGATATGAAATCGGATGTTTTTAGAAGATCCTCCAAAGAAACAATAGATACTCCAGGAGCGTCTTGAATACATGGATCAGAAACAACAACATTCATACCAAGAGCCGAACCTAAACGTGCAACTTCGCGTCCAATCTTGCCACAGCCAACGATCCCCAAAGTTTTTCCAGTAACCCTGCAGCCAATCAGGGACGTTTTCTTCCATTCTCCTCGCTTCATTGAGCGGTCGCCTTCGACAAGGTTTGTTGCGTGTGCAAGAATGTAAGCTATAACGCCTTGTGCAACATCATATGATTGGGCTGGAACGTTATGGAATTTGATGCCGTGCTCATTTAGGCAGTCTAGGTCGATGTGGTCAATTCCATGGGTTGCAGTTATGACGCATTCAAGGCTCTTCATGACGTCAACTAGTTCTTTGTTTACTTTTGTTTTGCTTCTGACAACAAGTATAGTGACCTTGTCTAGAGGCAAAGTGTAGTCTATGTCGCTGGATTGGAATGCAGTTCCAAATTTGGATAATCGATCAAGAAATTCTTTTCCAAAGTTGTCGCACACTAGAATTGTATGGTTGCTCATTTTCTACTTCACACACTATCTTTTACTGGTTTTAGGTAAGCAATTTGGGAAATCCACTGAACAGATGAAATTGTCCCGCATACCAAGCTCTTTAGCTCAGGGAGAGAGCTCAACGCATTATTTAAGCATTTATGGATAGTTTAAATTCATTAGCTAAACGGTCCATCCAAGAGCAGACAATACTCCGTCTAGGGATTCCAGCATAGAGCCTATGTTTTCAAATGGAATATAGCCCATGTTGCCGATCCTAAAAGTCAAGTTTTGCACGGTTCCGTAGCCTTTCGCAAGCTCAAAGCCCTCATCACGCATCTTCTCGTAAACAACAACACCATCAACGCCTGCTGGAGCATTCACACAGTTCACTGTAGGGCTTTCGTATCCGCTTTTGGGGAACATTGTTAACCCAAGCTTTTGGATGCCTTCTCGAATCGTGCGGTTACGTTTTGCATACAGGTCAAAGAACCACTGTTTTCCGCCTTTCTTCTCGATCATGTTTAGAATTGCATTTATTCCAGCAATCTGGGGAATAACAGAGGTCATAGGAGTCCCCTTCTTTTGCTGATATTTTTGCCAGACCTTGAAGTCAAAGTACCAGCCCTTGTCGTTGATAGCCTCCGACTTTTTGAGGGCGTCTTTGCTTACGCTTCCGACGCTTAAGCCTGGAGGAACCCCAAAACATTTCTGGGAACTGGAAAAGCACACATCCAAGCCCCACTTGTCAACATCTATTCGGGTTCCGCCCATGGAACTCACGCAGTCAACAAGAAGCAGTTTACCATGGTTTTTTACTACGTTAGCGAGCTCCGCTAAGGGGTTCATTAAACCAACACTTGTTTCGTTGTGAGTGATACAAACAGCTTCAACATCTTTGCTTTTGGACAGTTGCTCATCAAGCAAATCGGCTGTAACAGGGTCGCCTAAAGGAACCTCAAGGGTTTCAACCTGTTTCCCATTTGAAACTCCAACTTCAGCAAACCGTTTTCCAAAGGCTCCCGATACACAACAGAGCATCTTCTTGTTTACACAGTTTCGTACAGACGCCTCCATAAATCCTGAGCCAGTGCTTGAAAACAAAAAAACCTCATTTTGTGTTCCCATGAATCTTTGCAGCAGTTCCACGGTTTCAACGTGCAGTTTTTTGTATTCAGCACTGCGGTGACTGACCATTTGCATTCCCATTGCTTTTAGAACCTCGGGGTAGCAAGCAACAGGACCAGCAGTAAACAACTTCAACATATTCACCTATTCACTCTAAAAACAAGAAAAATACAGTATTAAACCTTTCAGCCAGACCCTGAACATCTTAAGGGTACACGAAACAGTTTACCACAAACCAGCAACCAAACGCACACCAAGAACAAATACAAAAAAATGCACGTGAAAGTCATTTCGGTGTACAGTTTACATAAAGCGATATCGCTTTCTAGGGCATGATGGTTTTTGTAATTCATTTTTGTATAGAAACAGTGCTGGAAGAAATCTAGCGTAAAACAAGAAAAATGTAGGCGCCTAAACAGGCAAGTATGCGTGGCTAAAATTCAGATACTTAGGCTTTTTCTCGTTTAAGGTATGCAACAGTAAACAGCATACCAGTCTCTAGACGAACATTTTGAACGCTCACCAACTCCCAACCATGTTCGCCCAAATCGTTCAATTCTTTTTGAACACTTTGAATAATAGGATTTTTTTCTTTCTCATACCGATTAATATGAATCTTAGTTTTCAACGCAATCACAGTATACTCCCAGTTCACCAAATCAAAATTACACCTCTAAGAGAATAAACAGCAAATCAATACAAATAACTATGCCAAAAAAGGGAATATAATTTAAGCTTCACAAACGTTTGAACATGAAGAATAAAAAATTACGCCTTGCTTAGTTCATTTTTGTACAAAAATATTGCCGGAAGTCCACCCGTGTGAAAGAATACCACATTATCGTCTTTTTTGAAGTATCCCTTCTGTATTAAGTCAATAAGCATAACCATTGCTTTACCTGTGTATATTGGGTCTAAGAAGATTCCTTCAGTTTTAGCAACAAGTTTGAGGGCACTAGTCACATCGCTGTTCAGTATGGCATAGCCTTCCTTGATGTAATCGTCAAAGACAAACACATCTTCAAGAGATATAGACACATCAACACCAAAAAGCTCTGCTGAATCATTAACCAACCCAGATATGGTTTGGGATGCATCATCCTTGCTTGCGAAAACGCTTGCACCCAAAATTTTTGTGTGAACATCAAGCAACTTGGTTCCAAGAACTAAACCAGCCTGAGTTCCGCCTGTTCCACAAGCGCAAACAACATAATCAACAGTTTCTCCGATTTCTTTGAATTGGTTAACCAGCTCTTGCATGGCAAGGGTGTATCCAGGAACAGTGGATGGAGTTGAGGCGCCCACAGGAATAACATAGGGTGTGTGACCGCTTTTTTTGTAGTTGTCTGCTAAAGTGTTCATAAAAGCTTCAACATGCGGACCATAATCATCAATGAAATGAATTTCAGCGGACAGCAGCTTATCCAAAAGCAGATTCCCATCATACACGTCAGGCTCAGGTCCCACAAGAACCAAAACAGGCTTCATTCCAAGCCTTCTCGCAGCAGCCGAGACCATGCATGCACAGTTTGATTGAACTGCACCAGTAGAAATCACGACGTCGGCGCCCTTGTTTTTTGCGTCAGCGAAAAGAAACTCAAGTTTTCTGGCTTTGTTGCCTCCAAAGGCTAGGTCAGTCATGTCGTCGCGTTTAACGAAAAGGTTTGGACCAGCCAGAAGCTTTGAGAGGCGTGGCATCTTTTGCAGTGGGGTTGGAAAACCTGCAAAACTGGTTTTTTTTGTGCGCATCTTTTCTAAAGCCAAAAGTTTGTTAGAATTGACCAAATGTTTCACATGGCTCCTTTGTTTTGCTGTAATAAATATTTAGGCTACACTTGAATCTGTAAGTTTCGGTAAACAAGAACATTTCAAGATTAGAAATAAACAATTACTATAATGAAAAACAGAAAGTTTTAATAGACTAACAAATCGTCACCGTTCAGGGAATGGTTTCACATTGGCAGTAAAGTCTGTTTTAGATTTCGTTGGAAACACGCCACTGATTCAACTTAACAGCAAAGAAGGCATATTCAGCACTTTTGAGGCAAACCTGTATGCGAAAGTGGAGTATGTTAACCCAAGCGGAAGCATCATAGACAGAATCGCGAAATACATGATCGAGCAAGCCGAAAAACGTGGTGACCTAAAGCAGGGAAACACAATCATCGAAGCAACAAGCGGCAACACAGGAATAGCATTCAGCATGGCGGGCGCAGCCAAAGGCTACAAGGTAGTTATAGTGATGTGTGAGACCATGACACAGGAAAGGCGTAACTTTATGCGAGCATACGGCGCACAAGTAATATCAACGCCAGCATGTGACAGCCTAAAAGGTGCGGTGGACAAGGCAAAAGAACTCGCGAAACAGCCGGGCTATTGGATGCCAGCCCAGTTCGATAACTACGACAACGTTGAGGCACATAGGATAATAATGGGCAAAGAAATCATAAACCAAGTTCCAAACGGATGGGTTGACGCTTTTGTTGCTGGAGTGGGCACAGGAGGCACACTGATGGGAGTAGCCAAAGCTCTCAAGGAAGTCAATCCCGCTGTGAGGATAGTTGCGGCTCAGCCAGCAAGTTCTCAAGAGCTCACAGGTGGAAAAGTGGGTGAACATAGAATAGATGGAATCGGTGATGGCTTTATTCCAAGCATTGTGGACAAGTCCATTATCGATGAGGCAGTAAACGTTGACGATGAGGTCGCGGTAAATTGGAGCAGAATGCTTGCAAGCAAGAATGGGCTGTTCGCGGGTATATCGTCAGGTGCTAACGTTTACGCTGCGGTGCAGATTGCCAAGAAACTAAAAAAGGGACAAACCGTTGTCACAGTTTTGCCTGACAGCCAAGACAGATACGCAAGCCTAGGAATTTTCACAGACAAAAAAGCCAAAGAAATACATGTTCCAAAAACGTTTGCGCCCTAAAATCAAAGAGTCTACAATTAAAACACGGTTAGACATGTTCTAGTTTTGGGTTAAGTTCAAGTGTCATGTCCTCTTTAGTGTCTAGTATGCAAGAGAAGTACTTGGTGTTTACAGGAAGACCAAATGCAGGCAAGAGTAGTCTGGTCAAAAAACTTTCTGGACTAAATATAGTTACAGGAAAACATGCAGGAACTACACGCAGGGTCAATAAGTATCCTTTGAGTGACGGCTTAGTTTTTGTAGACCTTCCGGGTCTGGGAAAAATGGTTGGAGTTTCTAAACGTTTTGAAGAACAAGTAAATGAACAAATCATCGAGTTCTTGGAAAACAACGCCCAAGACATAGTTTTAGCCGTCGCAGTTTTAGACATATCCACGTTTCTAGAAGTAACTTGGAGGCTAGAAAAAAAGGGAATCATGTCAGTGGATGTTGAAATGGTGAAGTTTTTGGCATCTAATTTAGGCGAATTTCCGTTAGTTGCAGCCAACAAAATTGATAAAACAAACAAAAAAGAGCTTGAGGCTAACCTCAACGAATTTACTCGTAGAATAAGCGATGGCGACCCAGCAAAAGTTAAAGACCATGTGTTTCCGATTAGTGCAAAAAAAGGAACAGGAATCGGAGAATTGAAAAGTGTTATCCACGCAAAGTTGGTGGAGAAAGGTTACAGAACACCGTTCAAGTTTCAGACTTGAATACTGCAGGGTTTGAAGAATTCTTTAACAAAAAAGAGGGAAAGGGAGAAGCTCTGTTGTTACTTCTCTTTTGCCATTGTAAGAACTGATTTGATTGATATTATCACAGCTGCTGGAGCCGCGAAAGCCACAATATATGACAAGATTGCGGAAGCCCAGAAGAAGAGTATCGGATGCAGGTACCATAATCCCGCCCACACGTTTGCACCAGACGCCACCAACAATGCGACAGTTGCGATAAGGAAAGCAGACACTTCCCGTCGGGTGATGCTTGTAAGCCCAATAACAGACCCCAAAAGCAGCATTGCAAACAGAACATATCCATCGTTTGTTTTGATGTTCTCAGCCCAGTTAACTGGAGGGTCAGTTGGTGTTATCAGATAAGAATCATACGCTGAGTATCCCAGTATAAGCCCAGCCAATATCGCCACTACAACGAAGATAATGTAAGCCCATTGCGCGATTTCCTGAATATCCATTTTTTTACCCCAAAAGCACACGTATGTTTACGGTTACATTATAAATTTTCTGTCATACAATGAAGAAACAAAAAGATAGTGAAGGTAGACTTGTTTTCGTCTGGTCTACTTCCACAGCTCTAAAGCAACATGCAATTCTTTGTGAGACTTAGCATACTCTTTTAGTGATACACCTTGTAGCGTTGCATCAACTGCTTGCCGCATAGCTATAGCACCAGAAACTGTTCCGTCTGTATGCCCGTGAATTCCTCCGCCAGCCTGAATCACCAAATCGTTACCAAAGAATTTCATTAAAGCAGGAACCAAACTAGGATAAAGACCACCTGACGCAACAGGCAACGCATCCTTCAGACCGTACATGTCTGTTTTTAGTGCCTCACAGTTCTCGGAAACCTCTTCTTTGGTCTCAGACATTTTCCCCACAACTGTGCCGACGTGAAGCTGATCCACGCCAATGATACGGGCAACTTTTGCGATAACCTTCATTGAAATTCCATGTTTCGTGTTTTTGGTGAACGCTGCATGTCCGGCGCGGTGGGCATGAATCACTAGACCAAAATCTTGTTCACGTATTGTCTGCAACGCAGAATATCCGCAGGTCAAAATGTCAATCATCAAGTATCTTCCGCCATGATCTTTAACAAACTGTGCACGTTTGGTCATCTCTTCTGTTTCTGAAGTGATGTTAACCATGTACACCTTCTTTTCGCCAGTTTCCTTTTCAGCACGGTCCCGCATCTCAAGAGTCGCAACAACACGGTCATCAAATGAGTTGAAACGTTGACTGCTAAGGTTCTCGTCATCTTTCACTACATCACAGCCTCCAGCCCAAGCATCATAGGCTACCTTTGCATGGTCTTTTGTTTTCAACCCTAGTTTTGGCTTGATAATTGTCCCAACAAATGGTCTATCTTTAACGTTTAGCAGCTCACGGATTCCAGCGATACCATACTTGGGACCTTTGAAGCTGTGAACAAGTTCTTTTGGCAATTGAATGTCGTTGAGTCTCAAGTTCTTGAGTGCACGTAACCCGAACACGTTTCCAGCCACGCTGCTCAAGATGTTAGGCATGTTACCGTGCTCAAACAGTTCAATCGGGTATGCAACTCGGATATTATTGTCTTTGATGCTGAATACGCGGGCAGCAAGCTTTTCCACGTAAGGCTTTATTGTAGTGAGTTCTGTCCATGTTCCCACGGAACTTTCAGCTGCAACGCCGCCAGCTGCCTCTTTTAAGCTGATGCCTTCTGGTTCAATATAGAAGTCACACAGCAAATCAGTTACTTTTGGCTCGTAAGATTGATCAACAAAATCTGTGTATTTCAAGGTTAATCAACAACCTATGTAATACAACTCAACTAATATTATAATTGTGACGATGACATTAGATTAACTGTTGTGGAAATCTATGAAGTTCAGGGTTAAGCTTCTGGGGATAAGGGCGGGCGGAAAACAAATCATAGTTATAGATGATGAATATGCGAGCTTGCTGGGGATTCATTCTTCTGACAGGGTCGAAGTCCAATACAAGAACCAAAACATTATTGCCATCGCCAACGTAGCCACAGATTTTCCTAAAAAAACGGTGGGCATATACGAAGAGGTACAAGACAAACTCAAAGCCCAAGAAGGAGAAACTGTAACGGTTCGCCCAGCTGAAAGACCAGAATCCCTTGGACATATACGCAACAAACTTAGTGGACGAAGACTCACAGCGCCAGAAATAAAGAGCATAATACTAGATGTAGTCGAAAGGCACCTGAGCGACGTAGAACTAGCCTCATTCGTCACAAGCCTGTACATTCACGGAACAAGCATGGATGAAGTTGAAGCACTAACCAAAGCAATGGTGGAAACAGGACAAACCATAGAATTTGGCAAAGGCGCAGTTCTGGATAAACACAGCATAGGCGGAGTCCCAGGAGACAAAACCACCATCCTCGTGGTTCCCATAGTTGCAGCCGCTGGCTTCACAATCCCCAAAACATCTTCTCGGGCAATAACTTCTCCAGCAGGCACAGCCGACAGGGTTGAAGTTTTGTGCCCTGTTGACTTATCATGCGAAGAGATGCAAAACGTAGTAAAGAAAACGAACGCTTGCCTAGCATGGGGTGGAGCACTTGAACTTGCTCCGGCTGACGATCTTCTCATTCAAGTAGAGTATCCTCTTTCTATTGATCCTCTTCTTTTACCTTCAATTATCAGCAAAAAGAAGGCGATAGGCGCCGATTACATTGTGGTAGACATACCTACAGGAAGAGGCGCAAAAATCAAGACAATCGGAGAAGCCCAAGCGTTGGCACGAGAATTCATAGAATTAGGCGAAAGATTAGATATGCATATTCAATGTGGAGTGACTTTTGGCGAACAACCCATTGGACATGCTATAGGACCAGCTCTGGAAGCAAGAGAAGCACTTTTGGCGCTGATGGGAAAAGGTCCCATAGACTTAGTGAATAAAGCGACCAGTTTAGCGGGACTACTCTTTGAAATGATGGGAGCCAAAGACGGAATAAAAGAAGCAAAAAACATTCTCGCATCAGGTGAAGCTGAAAAAAAACTTAGAGAAATTATCGCCGCTCAAGGCGGAAACCCAGACGTCAAACCTGAAGACATAGAAGTTGGAAAGGAAGTTGCAGAAATCCGTTCTGAGGAACCAGGAAGGGTTCAGTGGATTAACAACAGAACCATTGCCCAGATAGCGAGAACTGCAGGGGCACCTAAAACTAAGGTTGCAGGCGTATTATTGAATAAGAAGCTTGGAGACAAAGTGGCAACAGGAGACGTGTTATACAGGATTTATTCAGGGAGCACACAAAAACTAGAGTCCGCTGTCAGGTTATCCAAGAAACTTAACCCATTTGGGGTAACCGGAAAGTTTGGCGAAAAAATGCTGATTGACCGCATTCCAAGCAAGAATATTTACTACGAAAAACCGTTCATTCTGGAACGGTAAGCATCCGCGATGTGATTTTGATGATCAAAGCTGTTATCTTTGATTGGGATGGAACGCTCGCTGACACCAGAAAGGCGGTGGTGCAGTCTTTTCAGAGGGTTTTAGGTGAAGCGGGTTGTGTTGTATGTGACGAGTTTATAGAAAGGCTGATGGGTGTTGGAACAAAAAAGACGATCATAGAAGCCTTCAGAGAATGCGGCATGAGAATTGATGTTTCGACACTGGAAAAGCTTGTAGCAAAAAAAGTTAGGATGCACGCAGGATTAGGAGAAATTGTGAATATATTTGATGGAGTAGTTGAGCTTTTGGAGGCTCTGCGTGGAAAAGTAAGGATTGGGTTGGCAACGATGAGTAACAGATTGGTTATTGCCACACTGCTTCCTGAGAAGCGAATTGCAGAATACTTTGAGGTTGTGGTTTCTGCGGATGATGTTGCAAATCCGAAGCCTGACCCTGAAGTGTTCTTGCTAACAGCAAGCAAATTGGGAGTCGAACCTAAAGATTGTGTTGTTATTGAGGATTCGGTTTTTGGTGTAAGAGCTGCTAGGGCGGCAAACATGAAGTGTATAGCTGTTTCTTCGGGGGTATACAGTAAAGAGGAGCTACAACAAGAACAGCCGGACATAGTGATTAGCTCTCTTGTCGAGAAAGAGAAGATACTAGGTTTAGTTTTTGGCAGCAACTAAGACAACAAATGATGTGTGAATTAAAGTTTGGTTAAGTTTTGAGCGATGTCACTTTTTGATGTAATTCTAGCTGCACACTAAACCAATATGACATACGTCATTCTTATATACATTCCAGATTAACAATATAACAAGTGAAAAAACATGCTTCTCCCATGCGAAGTCGCAGTCAAGTCTGTGATTCCAGCCATTAGATCAGCAATAGCAAGAGAACTAACTCAGTCACATGGACTTAAACAAAAAGAGGTGGCTGAACTGTTAGGAATAACCCAAACTGCCGTGAGCAAATACACAAGATTCTACAGAGGCACAGTTATTGAAGTTCAAAGGATAGAAGAAGCGAACATAATTCTAAAAGAAACAGTTTCATTGTTAGCTAAAGGTCAAATGGACAAATATGAACTCGCAGAAAAACTTTGCACCGTCTGCGGAATAATTAGAGAAAAAGGGGTCATGTGCGAACTGTGTTCACTGTCTGACCCAACCATAGATAAAGAAAAATGCATAGTCTGCTGCCCAAACGGTAGCAAACTAAGGATGTATAAGCCCAAAAATGGGCAATAGGTCACATTTTAACAGCTAAAAAGGCGGTTAGCTGGTTTCTTTTGCAGCTTTCTTTGTTGGCTTCTTTGTAGCGGTTTTTGCAACTGCCTTTTTGGTCGTCTTTGTGGTTTTAGCTTCAGCTTTCTTTGCAGGTTTCTTTTCAGAAACGGCTTTTGTTTTCTTTTCTGGCTTCTCTTCTGTTTTCTTCGCGGCAGGCTTCTTAACGGCTTTCTTTACGGGTTTCTTTTTTGCTTCTTTCTTGGCTGCTCCAGCAGCTTCAGGTTTCACGAACGATTCAACGAACTGAACAGTTGTTAGCTCGGGAACAAACCGCTGTATATCCATGGCAATGCCTCTTTTTGCCAACTGTATGCCCTCAACGTAGAAGGACTCGTCAGGCATGTTCACTGTAACGTTTGCTTTTCCAATTTTGAAGTCGAACTTTTCAACCTCAACCGCAGATACTCTACGGTGAATAAGTGCTGAAACTTTTTCTTCATTGGTCGTAAGTTTCTTATTGATAGTAACCTCGTAAACCAATGTTTTTCCAGCCAAAGGTGGATTAAAGTCAAGTGTTACACGCCCAGAGCCAATGGTTCGTACAGTTGCGAGTCTCTTGTCATATTCAATCTGTGCTCCTAGCCTAGGGGTTATTCCTCGGGCTGCGAGTCTTCTGATTGGAACAAGTTTCACTTTTTCGGGTTCTCTGTTTCCGAAGGCTTTCTCTGGAGGGATTTCCACAGTTTCTTTTTTCTTGAGTTTGAATGTGAGGAGGGCTTCATCTAGGGCTTTTAGTAGCCATCCTTCTCCGGCTACCACAAGTCTTGGCTCGTAGAGGTCTCCCTCTTTGTAGAGTTTATTCTCTTTTGCTATTTCCTCGGAGGTTGTGTCGAAAACCTCTCCTGTTTCCTTTACTTTACCGGTGTAATCAACAATAATGAAGTCACTTTTCTGAATTGGCACACATATCCTTCCTTAATTACTAGGCTTCTCTGCTGATGTCTAGCCTCCAGCACCATTCATAAATGTTACGTATCCACAGAACCACCCATACAACAACACAATTAAGCTTGTATGCTTTGCAGTTCAAAGAAAACTTCAAACTAATTGTCAGATACGTGATTCTTTGGGCAACCTCTGTTTGCAGACTATAATAATCAAGGTTGTTGTAACAAATAATGGCAAAAGGACCCATAAAGGAAACTCTGAAATCACAACAATATCATGCGGAGATGTGCGTGGATAATTGTCTTGGTTTCTAGGGTCTATTATGTAAGGTGTGTCGCCTATTTTGTCCCCGTTAGCATCTGTGCCGTTGTAGTTGCTCCAGTAGTTACCTGATATCCCGTTATCCCAAATGTTGACGCAATCAGGGTCATATATTATGTGAGCATTAACAACATTTTGACTGTTAGTGATGAAGCTGTTATTGTAAATTCGATTATTCATATAGAATGGGTCAGGCTTCCAACTGTAATAATCTCCTAACCACAAAAATTGCATACCTACTTGGTTGTGTGCTATCCAGTTTCCAACAACCAAGTTCCCTTCTTCATGCCCATAATGACCCATTTCAAAGTAAACTCCAATTCTGTTTGCAGTTATATTGTTTCCAGTTATGAGATTATCAGCGTAACTTGAATAACTAGAGAATCTGATTCCAACATCGTTACGGGTTATAGTATTACCAGCCAATATCACGCCGTCTATTATGTTACCCCAGTAACCAAACACAGCAACGCCAATTTCAAAGTCTCTGATGGTAATGTTTGTAACTGTAACATTATAGCCTGTTTTGATTGTGGTGTTGTATGGATTAGCAATTTCTATGCCTCTTCCAATCCCTGCTCCGTGGATAGTGTGCCCTGCACCATCAATTACAATATTATCGGTCTCTACTTTGATACCATAAAAAGATGAAGCATTAACATTGATATCGTCGGTAAGAGTGTAGATGTTTCCATCTCGTAGAATGTGATTTGTCCCTTCAATGCTTCCATCATCTCTAATGCAAATAGTGTCATCTGCTTTCACAACCCCGATTACTGGAAGAAAAATCAAAATGAAGAAAATAACTAGCACAAGAATAGCGGGTGTAGTTTTCTTCGCTTTTAACGCCATGACAATTCATTTCATTGTGAGTAAAATGTAAAAGCGTTTTTGTAAAGGTTTCTTGACTAACTAAAAGATACAGTTAGTCAATGTTTTCTTGACAAGAAAGTATGTGGTTTTGTATAGACAGTTCAGGTTTTCTGTGTAACTAAAAAAAGAAAAGAAAGGGTTAGGGATTTGAAAAAAGATTGTTTTTAGCTGTTTAGTAGCTGTCGTATGTATCTTCGATTGTTAGTTCTTCCTCTTCGTCTGCAACTTCTTCAGTTATAGTTTCGTCTAGGGTTTCTTCATTAGCTGTTTCGGTTGTTTCTTCTACTGCATCGGATTCTTCATAGATTTCTTCTGCAGGTGCTTCTTCTTCAGTCACTATTTCTTCGATTGGAGCTTCAGACACTATTTCAACTTCAGTTATTTCTTCGGTGGAGGGAATTTCTACAGTCTCTTCTGCGACGGCATCAACTATTTCATCTGTTGTTTCGGTTGTTGGTATTTCTAGGGATTCATCGATTGCTAGTTCGTCAAAATCGGATTCAACTTCGATTGCTTCTTCAATTGGAGCTTCTAGGGTTTCTTCTTCAACTGGAACCTCAACATAGGGAGCAAAGCTCTCTTCAACTGGCGCAGCCACAGGAACCTCAGGAACATCAACCGACACTTCAGCAACAGCCTCAACAGGCGCTTCAACTGGAGCTTCATCGGTTATTTCCCAAACTTCTTCCTCAACAGCAACATCAGCAACTTCTGGTATTTCATCAGGAATTTCAGCAGGCATCTCGACTGGTGCCTCAACAACAGCCTCAGCAGGAGCTTCGACGGGAACTTCAACAGTAGCTTCTAGGGTCTCTTGTTCAACTGGAGCCTCAACAGAAGGAATGATTGTCTCTTCAACAGTTTCCTCAATTACAATTTCAGTAGCTTCAACTGGGGTTTCGATTGCTTCTTCAATTGGAGCTTCTAGGGTTTCTTCTTCAACTGGAACCTCAACATAGGGAGCAAACGTCTCTTCAACTGGCGCAGCCACAGGAACCTCAGGAACATCAACAGCAGCATCCTCAACAGGAACATCAGCAACTTCTGGTATTTCATCAGGAATTTCAGCAGGCATCTCGACTGGTGCCTCAACAACAGCCTCAGCAGGAGCTTCGACGGGAACTTCAACTGGCGCATAAACTGGAGCTGCAGGAACTGTTTCAACCGGAGCCTCAACTGGTGCTTCAGCTGGAACTTCAACAGGAACCTCAACGTATGGAGCAAGTGTCTCTTCAGCTGGTGCCGCTACAGGAACCTCGGGAGCATCAACAGCCAACTCAGCAGTCTCCTCAAAGACCGCGTCAGATAGTTGTACAGCATCAGCAGCTACGGGCGCAGAGAAGGGCACTGGCGCTACAACTTCGGGCATAATACTGGTTACTGCCTCTTTAAGTGAATCCAACTGGACTTTCAAGGAGTTAAGACCATTCGAAAAAGCAGCAGTTTCGTTATCGTGCAATTCTGCGTCAATCTCTCCCGCAACATACTGAATTTCTGAGTTTGCGAGAAATATTTCCAAGGTACCAATCTGCTTTTCAAGATCTTCTACTTTTGAAGCCAAATTATCTGCGAGAATCTTTTGGCGCATCTCGATGTCAGAGATAATAGCGGAAAGTTCGTTATCAAGTGAACCGTATGTAGACGCCGAAATTCTGCCTGAATTAAACAGATCGTCAAGAGCTTGCTTCTTTTTCCTAGCTAATTCCAAATCCTTGCCTATTTTCTCGAAAGAGTACTTCCATGAGATCAAATTCTAACACCCAGTCGAAAGCTACTATAAAAGAACGAAATAACTGTTGTTAACATGTAGATATATCGTTA
>PIXT01000090.1 GCA_003096235.1 Candidatus Bathyarchaeum sp.
AATGTCGGCTTTGATTGTATCTGCCACCTCTTTTGCTTGTTGGTAGTTTGCTTTTGTTCTCTGTGTCACATCTAGGTATGCTTCATCTATGCTGACTTGCTCAAAGTGGTCTGCGTAGCCTCTGAGAATCTCCATTATGCTGTCCGAAATTTGCTTGTAGAACTCCTTGTCTACAGGCAAAAAAACCGAGTCTACATCTTTGAGTTTGCTTTTGGCTAAAGATATTGGGATTCCAGATTTTACGCCATACTTTCGGGCTACATAGTTTGCTGTGCTTACAGCTCCGCTGTCTTCGGTGCGACCAGAATAAACACAGACAACCACAGGCTTGCCCTTTATTGCAGGGTTTCGTCTCTCCTCACATTGAGCAAAGAAATAATCCAAGTCAACTAACATTACGATTCTGGCTTGCAAGATAAAGCAGCCCCAAACATCTCAAGCAACAGGTTTTCACATCTAAACTTTGATTGTTGTTGCTTAATAAAATGCCCCACAACCAAGCATGTGCGGATTCATGTTTTGTTGTTTAGCAAGGTTGGTGCGGTTTACACTTAATTTTCAAGGAGAACAGGTTATATTGCTGGTTATATCTACTTACAATCATGAAAGCTTGTGTTCTATATTTTTCACAAACAGGAAATACTAAAAAATTTGCCAAAACCATAGCCGACTCCTTGAAGACTCAATCAGTTTATGACATAGCCACCACAGAACCGTCAGTTGTTGACGACTACGATGTGATAATTCTTGGAACTCCAGTTCACGCTTTTAATCCTTCAAAAGAATCTGTAGCATTCGTGAAAACTCTGTCTACCTGCGAGGACAAACAGGCAATCCTGTTTTGTACCTACCGCCTATGGAAAGGCAGTGTCTTTGGCAAACTAAAAAAAGAACTGAAAAAGAAAGGCTACCGCACTGTTCTATGTGTTTCGGCAAAAGGCAAAGAATTCGTTGACGAAACATTCTCAGATCAAGTATGCAAAATAAAAGGGGCACTCAAATAGACTGCCCAGATGCCAAGCGACAAAGCTATTTGTTGTTTGAAGTTTTTTCTGGCTGAATCAAGGATTCCCGCAAGTAATCCTCCAAAGTCTCGCCTGGGATTACCTCAATGCTGTAGTCACTTGGATCAATCGAATGCTTATAGTTCTTTGCTGGAACAATTACCTTTTTGAAGCCCCACATCTCCGCGGCTTTAATCTTCTCATGTAACCCGCCAACAGCTGTAACTGGAATTACATCATTCACGCTGACATTGATTTCTCCGGTCACAGCAACATCTTGCCTGACAGGTTTTCCCTCCAACAGCGAACATAGCAGAATTGTCATGGTGACGCCTGCGCTTGGTCCATCTACTCTGTATGCTTGAGCAAAGTCGATGTGAGTAAAGAATTCTTGGGCAATATCAACACCATACTTTTGCAAGATAACGCTTCTTACTTTAGCTACGCTGTCCGCAATGAATTGCTCTTGTCCTTCTTTTGCTATTCCAGTAACTTTGTAGTATCCACGTAGTGACTTGTCGAACTTTTTGTCACGTTTTTCTAGGAAGCCTTTAACCGAGAGGACATTGCCAGTCATCTCTCCGCTATAAGCGTCTTTTACTACGGCAACCCCATAGATTTGTCCCAGTTTCGCTCCTTCGGGGCTAATCTCCAAAAGCTCTCCTCTTTCGCTCATCTGATGCTCAAGAATCTGCTTCTGGATTGTCTTGCAGTGCTTCTCGATGGCTTCTTTAACGTGCCGCTTTTCAACACGTTCAACCCCCTCATTCATCGCCAATGTTGCGGCAGTCTTCACCAACGAAATCATGGGACGAAACTTTGTGCTTAGTGCATTCTTCTTGTTGCTTCTTCTTCGTCCTTCATCAACTATTTCTTCACATGCACTTCTACTGAACGGAAGTAATCTGAACCGCGAAACCTCTTGGGCAACAAACTGGACGTATTTACGGCGGTTTTCAACACTGTTGTTCATGTCATTGTTCATTCGCACTACTTTGCCGTAACCGTATATCCTGTCCATAAGTGCAGGATGAACTTGTCCAATGCTGTCAAAGTTTCCTGCGCCAACCAAGAAACACATGCATGGCACAGGCTCTGTAGCAACAGCCATGGCTGCTGTTCCTCCTGCTCCGCTCAAACGGCTTCGCATAGTTATTGGCAGCTGACCGTCTTCTAGAACAGTCAGTAAGGTGATTGCCTCGTCTGGTGCCATGTTCTTGATTTCATCAATGTATAAGATTCCAAGGTGCGCTCGGTGGACATCTCCAGCGCTTACTCTTTGATGCTCTGGAGTGCCAAGTCCACCAGTCTGCAAAGGATCCCACGCAATGCTTCCAAACAGTTGTGCGGAACCATGTCCTGTTGCGTCGATGAATGGGGCAACCTTCTTGGAGTTATCAACTACAAGTTTTGGTACCTTTGTTGCTTTTGCTCCTCCCACTCCTTTGGCTGCTCCGAGAACTCCGAAGCGTCCTAGAACAGTTACTAGGATCAGGAACATGAGCATCATTCCAGCGGGAAGAAACGTTATGCTTCCAATTGATATGAAATTGTCTAACATGTATTTGCCGAAGTCGCCGTTGTTTGCTACCTGAAGCGTCTCTCCAAAGGCGTTCAAGGCGTTTATGTCCCAAGCAACTTTTTCTTGCCACAGATAATAAAAGCCTGCAAACATGAAGATAGACGCCACAACTATCATCAAGTAAATGATAGCCTTGACTCCAAGCCTCTGCAAAAACAGTTTCTTTTCTTCTTTGAGTTTTTGTTTGAGCAGAATCTTTTTTCCTTCTCCAGCCGTGTTGCAAGAGATTTTCGGTTCACTGGGGATTACTTCGTTTTGCCAGCAGACTGCGTCTTGAAGCTGAATTTCCTTTTTCTTGTAGATGTCTGTTAGTTGGACGGAAAGTGCTCTTCCGATCAGAGATTTGCCTGTTCCGGGGTCTCCTAGCAAAAGTAGGTATGGTCCGGGGGGAGCAGTTTTGGTGATTTGTGGCTTTTCTTTGTCTGGATCTTTCCATGCTTCGTACCAGTTCTCTTCTTTGAGGTTCTTGAGTTTGTGAACCCATTCTTCTAAGCAGAGGTAGCACTCGTTTAGTGCGCGTTCTTGTCCTATTACCCATTCTAGAAGGTTGTTGGAAACTGGGAAGTCTTCAGTTGATTCAAAATTTTTCCAGTTCCATTTCTTGCCACGGATAACTTCTTCGTCTTCTCCGAAATAATCCAAATTCTCCCCTCAATCCCTTTTTTTGGCTAGTCATTTTGTAGGGGCTGCACAGGCTTTTTTTGAGAGCTTATGCTGTCCTGAAACAGAGAAAATAACATTAGTGAAGATAAAGCCATATTGCGAAAACGAATATATTACGGAAATGGAGTATGTGACAAAGTTTTTTTGAATATTTTGAATAATGTAAAGACGTTTTTGTGATTTCTCGATTTAGTATATTTCATCTTTTCTGGGCTTCTAACGTTTTGGATTGAAGTTGCTCAAGAAGATTTTATTAGTGAGTAGCTTTGGAAATGTTAATCACAAACTAATGGATGGAAAACGGAATGAAGGACAGTATTGCGGTTATTGGTGCAGGCGTAATCGGCGGATCGGTAGTTAAAAGTCTTTTAAAGAGCAAATATGAAGGCAAAATTACAGTTGCTGAAATACAACAAGAAAAAGCGAATGAAATAGAACAGCTTGGCGTAGCTGTAACCCGCGATAACAGGGAAGCTGCAAGAGAGGCTGATGTTGTTTTCTTGTGTGTGAAGCCGAATGTTTTGAAGACTGTTCTAAAGGAGATAAGCAGAGAGGTTGAAGGGAAACTTGTGGTTTCCACGGCTGCCGCGGTCAGTGTTAATTTCTGTAAAAGGGTGGTGCCTAAAGCCCGTTTTGTGAGGATTATGCCAAACGTTGCTATTTTGGTGCAAGAGTCTTTTACTGCATACTGCTGTGATGATGATGTAACCATGCAGGACAAGATGAAGGTTAAGCAGGTTCTTGATGCGATGGGACGGTCAATGGAGATTAATGAGTGTTACATGGATGCGGTTACTGCTGTTAGTGGAAGCGGTCCAGGATATCTTTCTATTATAATTGAGGCTCTGGCGTATGGGGGCTTGAAGGTTGGTTTGCCCAGAAACTTGGCGTTGACTTGTGCGGCTCAGGCTGTTCTTGGAACCGCAAAGCTTGTGTTGGAGACGGGTCAGTCTCCTGCTCAGATACGGGATAATGTTACGACTCCGGGCGGAACAACAATTGAAGCCATTTATGAGGTTGAATGTAGCGAGATTAGGCAAGCTTTGATGCGGGCTGTTGAGGCTGCAACTAAAAAGAGCGAGAAGATTCGAAAACAGTGGGAATAACAGGTTAGGTTGACCAAAACGTATATCCAATAATTTAACGCAGGTTATAGGTATGCCAGAAGAGAAGATTGTTGTGTTTATGGGGTCTCCAAGAGACCTGCCTTTTGCTTCCAAAATCAAGGCTTTTCTGAAAAAGGAAAAGTTTTCAGTCAACTGCGTTTACAATGTTGCTTCTGCACATAGGACTCCAGAAAAACTGCTCAACGACTTGAAAGAAAATGAAACGAGCAGTGATAACATCGTGTATGTTACGGTTGCTGGTTTGTCAGATGCTCTTTCAGGAGTTGTTGCAGGATACACCCGTTATCCGGTTATTGCTTGTCCTCCAGACTCTGACAAGCATGGAGGCGACAAAGTGTTTTCTTCTACTGCGATGCCACGGGGGATACCTGTTGGATATGTTGTTAAACCTGAAAACGCTGCCCTGTTTGCGGTCAGAATTTTTGCATTAACCAACCCTAAACTAAAAGAGCAGTTGGACTCGTTTAAGCAGAAGATGGCAAAAGCAGTCTACGATGGAGCAGAAGAAGTGGAAAAGGTCACCCAGAAAAAAGACGTGAACAGGTTAGCAGTTTAAGAAAAACTCTGTTTTGGCAGGTATAAGCAAAAACTTACCCGCATGTTTGGTCAAGGTTTCTTGACAAAAACGCTTTTCCCGTATATCTGAGCAGTAATATTTAGGTGTAAAATGAGGGAAAAATCGGCAGTAGTTATGTTGTTGGTACTTTGTGTTGCTTTGTTTGCTTTTTCACAAATTGAAGAGGTTAAGGCTCAGGGCACCATTTACATTAGATCTGATGGAAGTGTTGAGGGAACAGATAAGATTCAACGAAATGGAAAAGTCTACACTTTCACTGGCAACATTTTTGGTGAGATTAAAGTTCAGAGGAGCAACTTTGTGCTGGATGGGGCAGGTTTTACTCTTCAGGGAAATTGGACAGGTTTTAATCCAGACGGGTATGTCCTGTGTAAAGGAATAGATTTTTCTAATAACCGTGGGTCAGAGCCATCTCGCCATGAAATATCTAATGTAACAGTAAAGAATCTGCGAATCATGAATTTCACTCGCGGAATAGAATGTGTAAACTCCAACAACCATTCGATAATTAGCTGTTACATACTAAACTGTGCCAGAAGCATCAACCAGCCAAGCAACGTTTTGATAACAAATAACACTCTTGAAAGTGGCATATTCATAGATTATACCCGAGCCGACAATGTCATCACCAAAAACAATATGATGAATTATCCTTATTCAGCGGCATCCTTGGTAGGTGTTTTCTTAGCCGAACAGCCTACCGTGTATATGAATTACTGGAGCGACTACAATGGCACAGACGCAGACGGAGACGGAATAGGAGATACACCATACACCATCAACGAAGATAATCAGGACAACTACCCGCTAATGGAACCAGTTATTGTTCCAGAATGTCCTTTTTTTCCAATTGAAGCACCATGGGCTGCAGGCGGATTTTTTCCAGAACCAGATTCGATTGATGTTTCTGTTGATGCCGTGGTATGTATTTCGTTTGGTAGACCGCCTTCAATAGTTGAGTTGAGTATATCTCCAGAAGTTGATGTTAAAGAAAGAACTATTGAGCACGTGGGACTAGCGGGTGCGCTTCACACATTCTATTTCTCTGAAGAGTTACAGCCATCCACTACATATACGGTAACAATGCTTTTTGGGTCTCCAAACAGCACAAGAACTTGGAAATTCACGACTACAAGCGAAACCCCAGAAACTCCTCCAGCAGATAAAGATGACCTATTCGACTTAACTCCATATTATGGGTGGCTAATCATAATCGTAGTCATATCTACTGTCTTAATCGGTTTGTATTTTTCAAGAATTAGAGAAAACAGAAACAAAAAAGTTAGCTAGTTACTGAAGGCTATGATTGCAGTCGTTATTTTCGTTTCTCAAAACCTGTTAGCAGTAACGTTTCGTTGCTTAATGCTTCAACTGCTTGTCTTTTTCCAAACGTTCATTCTTGGAATCTCAACAGTAGATTTAAAATAGGTTTACCTGAAGGTTTTTGCTGAAAAAAGGCTGTTTTCAACAATGTACCTCTATTAGTCGTCTAATATGATTGCTGGATTTTATGTAAGGTTTTTTGGTTATTCGCTTTTGGCGATAAACAAAAAGAATCCTGCCACTGCGACTACTAAGCCGATGATTACGAAGATGCCTGAAAAGTGGCTGATGTCGCCTGCTGGGGGGTCAAGGGAGTAGAATGTGACGATTGCTCCGATAATTATGAGTACCAACCCGACTATTTTTTCGGTGACTGTTAATCCTAGGGGCAACTCCATGCTCATGTTAGCATCCTCAAGGTTTAATGTTACAGTCCCAAGACTTATTTTAATTTATCTAAGTTTTTTACAGTTTTAAGATGAAACAAAAATTTTCTTATTTCTAGAAGCACAACAATGTATGGTTTATCAGCGTTTTCTGGGCGTCTAAGAACTATGATTTGATGAAATTTTTGTTTTAAACTTTGACATCAATCAAAGCTGTTTTGCTTTCTGAGTGGCGATGGTTATCAGGTCTAATTTTGTGAAATTCACTACAGGTTATCATTTCAGTTGTAGTGTTTTTCATTGTTTAACCAATTTACGTAATTCAACTGTTAGTTCGGAAGGAACCGATAAGAAAAGCAAAAACGGTTTAAAGCGGGAGTATCTAACGCTGCCAAAAACGTTTCTTTTTGAGATGTATCTGTTGAACCATTTCTTATTGAAGAAGCTGACATGTGTGGGATTTAAATTGAGTTTATCACCTAACCAAAAAGGGCACATGACAGTTACTTTGTTGTCAGATACTCTAACCATTTCATCGATAACTTTGCAGGGGTCAGTAACATGTTCAATCACAAATCTGCTATGAACATGATCAAAAGCGTTTTTTCTAAAAGGTAAACAGTCAACAGCACACAAAACAAAGTTTTTTATCTTTTTTGCATCAAAACTTTTCCCAGCTTGTACTCTATGTCCAACATCCTTGACAAATAAATCACAGTTCACGTCACCTTCTGGAAAAGAGCCACAACCAACATCCAAGACAGAAAACGCATCCGTGTCTGGACAAAGCTTCTCACCATCAACCAATGTAATCCCATCTCAGCAGGCTTTATGGGCATTCTACTGGATAAAATTTTTCAAACGACCGTGTAGTTCAGCTGTTTTCCGTTACGGTCAAGTATCATTATGTTTTGTTCTGTTTGGTAAGGGTAAGCTGTAATGAGCATTATTTTGCCATAAAAGTTGTTCAGGTCTACAACCGAGGGACTAAGAACCCCCGAAGGATGTGAATGCGCAACTCCAATGACAGAGAAATCAATCGGAAGCCTACTCAAGGGAAACCCAGAAAAGGTGCTTCCGTGAGTTGCCAACGGCGGAATCTGCACATCATTAACTACAAGTTTTTCTTTGTTTGCTTTGCCGTTCAAAAGAAGAATCGATTCTTTTGGATGACACATCTGGGCATAACTTAAAATGCTTTCCACAACAGACCGCTCAACAACAACTTCTTTACTCAAACCAGTCCCTCACCAATTAATCAGATAGCAGCTATGTTTTGTTTGCTGTTTTGTAGGCCTGTATATAGTTTTTTGCGAAATTGTCAGCATACTTTTCTATTCCGCCCTGCGCGTTTGTGACTCGTCTGAGGTGATGATAAAACTCGTGAAGAATTACATGTGGACTAGAAAGGATTTCCCTATGAGAAACATGAATGGTTCGGTTTTTGGCTACATAACACCCAGGATTTTTTGAGTAACGTTTCGGCATACCAACCTTAAGTTTGGGCTCTACAACCCCATAATGGCTACTCAACAACTTGAGAGCTTCATCAGTGTCTTTGGAGAGAATCAAGTAAACGATTTTTGCTCTAAAAACTAAATCATCAGTTGACATGTCGGTAAGACATTCATGTCCGCATGCAACTATTTTTTTCTTTCCTACCAACCATGCTTGATTGTTGAAGGGATAATTGCGTTCTTTTGTTTTCCCTTTTTCTTAGCATGTTTAAACTTGTGGATTTTCACGCCATTGCCTTCCAGCGCAACCCAATAAGTGTGATTTAGGTGATTATGATAAACAAACTTTGTTACAATCCTCTTCAACTCGCTTGGGGACAAGGAGTCAGAATACACATAGAGCTTTTTACCCATTGATGATACATCAACCTTGAGTTTGGAACTTAGAAAACTGGACAAATATTCACTTTCAGCCTTTAATTCGCCCAAGTCCACCTTTAACTTGCGTTTTTTTCCCAGAAACAACCGTTAGCCCCACAACAAGTATTTCATGATTTAATTGTATTAACGATTTAGGGAGTACCAATTACTTCAAACACAATTTTACATCAGCAAGGAAAGGCTAACTTCACTGCAGAATTATACGTATATGAATTGCCACACAAAAAACGGCTATTAGAATCATTGTAAGATGAAAGAGAAGTAGTACCCCAACCTTGAATAAAACTGAGCCATCAGGGGGAGATAAAGCTAGTTTTAGATTGGGGTACTACTCTCCCAAAAGAACAGATGCAGGTAATAAATCTTGCTAAAATTCCGATGAAAGTAGACATAACAAGAGAAGAATATTGGTGAATCAGTGATTAATTTTGACGATTTTTAGGCTATAATGAAACATAAAAATAGTCTTAATACATAATTCAACACAAACAAACAATGCAACATAAAAACGGTGTTTAGTCATAACAAAAAACAAAAAATGTTAATTATAAAATTTCTTTGTCGTCTGCCAAGTACTTGAAAGAAAAAGGTTTATTGACGCCTGCTTTAAGGTCAACAAGAATGAAATTCACATCAAACATGAATTTTCCCCAAGTATTCTTGCTCTGTGCAAGAAATTCTTTGTATGAAGCATAATCCTTGTGTATTGAAATAGTTATAGCATCAATCCCCATACCTTCAGCTCTTGAATCAAATAATATTTCAGGGTGGCTATGTGCCCAAGTTCTTGCCAGTTTTTCAATTTCAGGCAAATTCTTCATGACATTTTCTACATTAAACTTGACAAGAGAGAATGCCAAAATATCATATCCCATTTTAGCAGGATTTGGAATCGCAGAAAAATGCCTTACTATCCCACTGCCCAATAGTTTAGTTTTCATCCTAGACACGGTTGGTTGTGAAACTCCCAGAACCTTTGCTATTTCTTTATCACTTCTATTGGAGTCTTTCAAGTATTCCAAAAGAAGGCGGAATAGTCGTACATTTAACGTAGAGTTCTTGTCCATCAACACACCTTCCGAAAGCGCGAATATTGTGAAGCAATATATCACATATTAGTTTTTGTTTTTAATAAAACCAATACACCACATCTTGAAACCTAAATAATGTAAGCTAGTAATACTTGAATACAATATAAAGCTGAGGGCAAACATTCAAAAAATTTAGTCCTCAACAAAACAATCCCTAATCGACTTTTGCACACCCACCAAATTTAAGCTTAAAACAAAAATTACTTCCAACCCAAAGCAACGACAAGGAAACAATTGGACAAAAACAAGAAGCATAATGAAAAACATAACATACAGAACCATAACATTCACAACCGCGATAACAATTACAGGTAACACCAACAGCCAACTTTTGTTCAAACAACAGCCCATTTCAATAGCATTCCAAGCAATCCAAGTAACCACATACTACATCAATGAAAGATTGCGGGAAAAAATTGGCGGGGGCAAACCATGCTAAAACGTTGCAGTCAGCAAATAGAACTGTCCGCAATTCGTTTAATCGAAAGCCTAACATTTACAAGACTAGGGCTAATCAGCAGACATTGCTTCCAGTTTCGCTGGTAGATACTCGTCAACAATGTAAGTTAAACCGTATCTACTGAAAGCCTCTTGCTCCGCCTTCTTCTTAATTTTAAGGAACGTTTTGATTTCCCGCTTCCACAACTCGCCAGTATATCTGGGGTCCCTCTCCAACTCGTGAAGCCGCTTAATATCCACATCAGTCAACGGGTCAGTAGGCAACTTGTAGTCAACAATGTCCGTGGCGTAGACTCCACCCCACTTAGCATCAGGCGTAGTTAAGCCCCTAAGATGAGCGGCATTTGCCGAACCAGAAATGATAACCATAGCAATATGCATTCCCCATGGATCCCCATCAGTAAAAATGAAAACTGGAAGCTCAAGCTCCCTGTTCAGCCGATTAAGGAAGTGACGGGTCGCCCTAGGCGCCTGACCAGCAGTCAAAACAAGAAGTGCATTAAATTTTTCGTGAACACGCTCTTCAATAAAACGGGTAAACAAACCACCTTTCTCGATGGCAATAACCTTGTCACACCCATTCTTAGCAAACACTGAAGAAACAACAGAGGGACCAATCATAACTCCGTCAGGATGAGAAGTCATATTCAACTGTTTACCCTCATAACCAGGAACAGTATACTCGATGGTTAAATCGCCAAAGAGTGCAGAACGCTCCTCAGGAAAGACATTAAAGTCCTCCCGCGCAAAACCCGTAGCAGTTTCCAAGTCAGTAAGTATATTGTTTGACTCGGGCTGATCCTTGAAGGTCATCTCATAAGCCTGAGCAGAATAATACACATCCCTGAGGGTCGAAGTTTTACGGTTCTTCACAAGCTCGCTAGCAAAGAACCCAGCCCAAACCATCTGCGTGAAAGGCTTAATGTGACGAATATTGCGAGCATTACGCTTAACACTCCTTTCTCCTAAGACATACTGGCGCACATCAGGACTATAGTAAATGTTTTCTGTGGAACGGCTTGGCATCTCCACCCAAGGAAAATTGCCATTTTCCATTTGACCATAAAGGTTACCACCAAACTTCCGAAGATCCTTCAGAATCGCGTCCTTCTTCTTGCTAGCCGAATTAGACTTTTTGCTCGTCATACTTCCTCACACTCTTTAACAACAACTCAATATCCGGGGTTTCAGTTTTTCCAGCCAAATCCGTAGAAAATCGCGCTATCTTAGGCAGATACTTGGCAAAAACAGTCAACCGTTTCTTTTCCTTAGCCACATGTTCCCGTTTCGCCAAAAAGGTCTGCAATCGACGAGCAACCTCACGGATGCCATTCAAAATTTCAAGCTTAACCTCTGGTCGATCTGCAATGAATTCTTTGCCAACGGTTTTGTAGGGAACCTTTGTGCTACAAAGATGAACCAGAATAGCTATGGGCATACCAGAAGCAACCTTGTATCGCCTCCAGTTCATAGAGCGGATTACCCTAACAGAAACGTCGCTGGCTTCATCATACAGCAACGGAATCTTGTTCGCAAAACGGTAAACAACAATATCGTCCTTCTTCGGAATATTCCCTCCATACGCTATGGCAGTCTCCACAATGAAGGGGTGACCAGCATACGTAGAGGGCTTCCTCTGAGAAACTGCGATGAACTCTGGCTTCAACTCTTTAAGAATCCCAGCCCGCAACAAGTCCTCACCCAACGGAGACAGACAACTTGCGTCTGGAGGAAGAAAATCAGTGAACTGCTTCATCATACGAACAAGCGTCACAATCTCTGGAGGTTTTAGCTTCTTCGGGTTTTTAGTCCTAATCAAACCAGAAGAGCCAAGCAAACGAAGAATAATGGATCGGTCAACATTTGGGAACGTTGCAACCATGAAATCAATCATGTTTTGAGACTTTGTTTTCTTCAAGGCAACTTTGAGTTTGTCTTCACTTAGTCTGCCAAAGAATTTTCTATACTTTTTTGACTTGTTGTTTGTCTCCACAAGTCGAGTAATGGCTTCGGGGTTCAGCCTCTGCGGAGTAGGTGTTCTTAAGAATCCCGCAAAATCCAAAAAATTAAGAGAAGTGCCTTGACCGACGCGGTGAAAGTGTTTCCGCATAAAATCTAGCAGGTTTCGGCAATCGGTAACCCGTATGATACGTTGAAGGGTTTCAACATCCACACCATAGGGATGAGTCAACGTTTCTGTTGGAGGAGACGGCATCATAGTTGTGGCACGATTAAACATGTACAACCTGCCTTTAGGGTCAACAAATCTTATGTCAGCATATGGCGTAACCAGAGCCGTCTGCTTCATATACTCCAAAATCTTGGACATCGCACGGTAGTAATCACCCTCCAAAGAATACTCAACAATAGTTCCACGCCAATTCTCCTTGTTTCTTCGAGTCTTACGATCCAAAATGAGGGGACGATTCCGCTGAATGTCTATCATCATCTTAAACTCGTAAACCTTGGAACCCCCAGTGCTGGACCTGACCAGAACAGGCTTGTGAGTAGTAATCTGACCATACAAAATAGCCATAGTTCCGCCCAAACCAAAAGTTCCACGCGCTTGTTTGAGCTTGTAGTTTGAACCGAACAAAACCTGACCAAAAGCTGAAGGAATGTGACGAGCAGAGATACCAGACCCATTATCCATAACCATTAACCGGTATACTCCATTTCCTGACTCAGTTGTAGCAGAGCCTCCATCCTCCTCAGTCAACCGAACGTACACCTCTGGAGGAACATTCAGTTGGTCAGCCGAATCAAGAGAGTTCTCCACAAGCTCCCTGAGGGACACGAAAACCGCCCGTGACGGATTGGTAAAACCGGCTATCTCACGGTTACGATAGAAAAAGTCTGCAGGGCTTATCTCTTGAAAAGTTACCAAAGCTGGCTTCCACCGCCCCTTGAAATTCTAAGCTGTAAAAGCTGTGTTTTCATTGCGTTTGCATCGCCTCCGCGGTGTTTTTGACTGGAAACCGCGTCAGAATGGCATTGTATGATATGTAGCAACATGGCAGGGTCATTCATAATTCTGTATGATAAGTATTTCAATGTTTTTGTAAAAATTAAAGGTTGCTAATTTTCGACAATTTTTCAGGCTAACTTTTGTATGTTGGCTCCCATAGCTGTAACCGCTGTTTCTTGAGGTCTCTACGTTTTTTATGCAAGAAACGATACACTGTCCCGTGAAGACTTCCCCCAATCAGCATGTTCACTGCTTCTCTGGCAATTGAGGATTGATCAGGGTATCCAATTATCGAAATTGTGTGACCGTAAATTGAAATGTTTGCTTCACTTAACTCCTCGATGATCTTTCTGGTTTTACCTTCTTTTCCGATCACTCTGCCTTTCAGCCTCTTTAGGTCAGACGGAGACCTGCCCACAATCTCTCGAAGGTCAATAACTTGGAACATAATCTCCTCGTCGTCAAGCAACCTGAAAGCAGGGTCCGGCGCAAAGCCTCTACCTATAGCTGTGACCACCTCTTTAGCTCTGAAGAGAACTGTTGGGTCTTCAGTTGTTGCGGGCATAGTTATCTGGACAGAGCCATTTTCGCTGTCCACATCTAAACGAACAGACAGCTTTCTTTCGATGACATTTTTTACAGTGCCATCTGGACCAACAAGAGCGCCGATGCGGTCTCTTGGAATTTTGATGTAAGACTTACTTCCTTCCACCTGTAACCATCTCGTACATCTCATCTACTGATACTATCTCTGAAACTTTCCTCTTGAAATACCTATGCAAATTTTCAAGGTCTCTACGCAGGAAACGCTCAGCCATAGGATGCTTAATCAAAACAGATTGCGCAACATCAAAAATCACTGGTTTCTTCTTCCAGATCATAATGTTGTATTCGCTCAGGTCAGCATGCACTAAGCCGCCTTTGGTGTACAACCGCTTCACATAAGTTAAAATCAACTTGAAAACCCGTTGCGGATCCTCAAGAACAGTTTCCTTCATGAGTGGTGCACGTTCACCATTTTTACCGATAAAGTTCATGATAAGAACATTCTTTTGTATAGCCAAGGGCTCAGGAACATTGACTTTTGCTTCTTTGGCGCGCTTTAGATTCTTGTATTCTTTTTGAGCCCAAGTGTATATTAGGGAGCGTGTGTCTTTGCGGACATGAGAGAATCTGGGGTCTCCTTCGATGTAAGGGATCATGCCCTTCTTGAATTCTGCTGAGCTAGTGAGGTATATTTTGATGGCTAACTCGTTTCCTTGTGTATCTTTTCCCCAGTAGACTCGTGCCTCTTTTCCCGCGTTCACAACTCCATGAATTTCATCAATAACTCCTTTGTTCATGAAGCCGTAGATGACCATGAGCGTAGACTTGTCAAAAACCTCTTCTATAACTTGGTAATCTTCGCTTCTCTTTTTTTTCATCAGCGACTCTATTTCGTATGCTTTTTGTTTGCGGCTAAGCCTCTTGTCCACTCTTTCTCTAAAAGACAATATAGTCATTCCTACAACAGGTGATTGAGCCGTTCCTATTTAGTTTTCTCTGCAAACAGGCAGGGTCAAAAAGATGTGAATAATCTCTATATTGGCGATTGGCAACTGTTTTCTGGAATATGTGGAAGGTGACAATTGGATGAAGTTTGTTAAGTTAACTAAAGAAGGGTGGCTGGAGAGGCAGGGTTATTCTAAGAAGATCTTGCTTACTGAAAAAGACCTGAAATCTAAGGGTAACATTGTTCAGATTGTTAAGAACAAGGCTCATACAGAAATAAAGCCTCATTATCACAAAAACATGATTGAAGTATATCATATTCTACAAGGAAACGCTGTTGTTTTCTGCGGAGACACAAGAGTCAGAGCAGAGTCAGGAGACACGCTACTATGTGAACCAAAAGAAGTTCATGGTTTAGTTAACGATACAGACGAGGATTTCCTGTTTGCTGTTTTCAAAATCAACGCAAACGATGAAGACATGTACTGGCTATAGCGTCTAGATTTTGACGATTTGTGCGTGGGGAACACCACAAATATTTAGAACTGCATCAGGATGGACAAGACCCTTTTCTATGGCTTTTTTTACGATGTTAGGTCCAACCATGTTCACAACTGTAGACTCTTCCATCAACTCAACTGCGTCGTCCACAGGTATTTTTGGACCTTTATAGAATTCTTCTCCCACCTTGAAAACTATTTTTCCATCCTTCAGAATCTCACCTAGCAGCTCCTCGTCACAGGCTGCAAGAAGCACATGCTCTCCACATTTACTAAGCTTGGCGTAGACATCCAAGGTCAAGAACTCTACAATGTTGATATTGATGATTTTGCTCCACAGGCTTCGCAAACCAGAAACAAAAAGCGCCGATCTTTAACGATCTTTGTGTCTGGACGAGTGCAAACTGGACAAACTACAAACTCTTTGATGTATCTTTGGATTAGCCGCTCAAAGGTGTCATACCCGAATTTTCCCTGAAAGATTGCACGATTTCTTTGCATTGTTGCAGCCGTAGCCATTTCTCCTGAAAAGAATTTTAGCACATGACGGGGCTCCCTGTTGAGGGCATCACATATTTCTTTAAAATTAGATAAGATTGTACGCATGCCTATGATGAAGCTGCGAGGCTTTGGAACCTCGAATCGTTTGTGCTCACGAATATCTGAAGGAAGCTGCGATTGAGCACGTTCAAGTAGTTCTCTGTAGTTCATCCTTAACGCCTGCATTACAGGAGTTTTGCCCTCAATAAAAGCCCTTCTCTTTTTCTCAACAACAGGTTACGTGCTTTCTTTGGAGCGACCACAAAACATATTGTCTTTGTAATACAATGTATTACGTGAACAGGGGGAAGAACACTGGGACTTTTAGACAGCGTAAGCTACGTTTTCACGCGACTGGCACTCAGATTTGAAATTTTCTTTCCCCAAGTCATCGGGTTCTACATAAAACGCAAGCTGAAAGAATACAAAGAAAACGAAATGATAACAGATTATAATGTAAAAGCTAGGCGGCGAGGAAAGTACCATTACTGCTTTGATGTGGACCTGTTTGTGAAAATCGAGAAAGGAGGTGAAATTTCATGGTTGAAGAAAAAAAGGGACATGTGAAAGTTAGTTTAGATGTGGAGATAAACGCTGCCCTGATGGACATGATGAAAGAGTGCATGGAAAATATGCCTCAAGCGATACAAATGATTACTGAACACCAAAAAAAGAAAGAGTGAACAGACAGCTTATTGTGCAAAAATATTGAAGACTGAAGTAGGGTACTTCGTAAAAACATAAAACCACAGGCAAGATGAGAACTTTCTTGGTTAGAGACAGGGCTAAAACAGAAAATCCTTAAATCTTAACTTGACAATCGGGTAATAAGACAATTTACGGAGGGCCCGTAGCTCAGTTTGGTTAGAGCGCCAGGCTCATAACCTGGTGGTCGCCGGTTCAAGTCCGGCCGGGCCCACCAAAAATGGAATAACAATCAATTATAGTCGACGAATGGATTAATTCTATATATAACGTAACTAAATAGATCAATTCATGTCACTAATTGTTGCTGACGGCATATCAAAAAGGTACGGTAAAGTAGTTGCTGTGGAAAGCTTAAACTTGCAACTTAATGAAGGCTCTGTCACGGCTTTGATTGGTCCCAACGGTGCGGGAAAAACAACCACCATTAAGATGATTCTTGGTTTGCTAAAGCCAGATAAAGGCAGCGTTAAGGTTTTTGGTCAAGACCCTTGGGATAATACGGCTATCAGGTCTATGATTGGTGTAGTTTATGAGAAAGCGTTTTTTCCATCGCATCAGAAAACGTTGTATTATCTGCAGAGGGTTTGCCGAATTTTTGGAGTAGCTGAGTCTCGGGCGATGGAGGTTCTAAAATCAGTGAATTTGGAGGATGCTTGTGACCGGGAGATTAGGGCTCTTTCTGCGGGTATGCTGCAAAAGTTTGCTATTGCGCATGCTCTTGTTCATAAGCCTAAGTTGATTGTGGCGGATGAGATGACGGCTAATCTTGATCCTCAGGCGAGAAGTGAGCTTTTGGATCTTGTTTTGCGGCTTAACAGGGACGAGAAGGTGACGTTTCTTCTTTCTTCGCATATTCTTCCAGAGTTGAGTAGGGTATGTGATTCTGTGGCGATTATTAACAAGGGTAAGGTTTGGGCTTTTGGAAGATTGTCTGAACTTTACAACAAGTATGCGATAGGTATTATCAGGGTCTCCACGGACAACCCTGAGGCGTTAGCTTCTGAAATTAGTAATCTGAACTATATTCAAGATTTGAGGACAGATATTAGGGGAATTTCGGTTAGGGTAGCTGAGGGAAACGAGGATGAACTTTATGAGGATGTTCCTAAGCTGGCGAAGAAAGTTAAAGCTAAAGTTTTGGGGATAGAAACGGGAAGCGCCTCATTGGAGGAATTATATAGGTTAGCGGTTGACGCAAAGGAAGGAGGAAAATAAAGGGTGAGAAAAGGTAAACCGTTTCTGGAAGTTTTAGCATCTGCGATTCATGAAGATTACAGGTTCCCGTTTCTTGAAGTTTTTGCGTTCCTGTACGCATTAGGAACATTTGTGTTTGCCAGTTTTGGGGTAACCATCATTACTAGTCAAGATGCCGCAAGTCAAGTCACAGCAACCGCTAACGAAGCTGTAGCCTATGGTGCAGTGAGCTCGATTCTCAGCTTACCTTTATTCATCTTTATCATACTTGTTTTCAAAAACATCGCCTACGGTTTGGGAAGCGATTTGGAAAAAGGAATAATTCAAACATACTTTTCGTATCCCCTCAAGAGACATGCAATATTAACAGCAAAACTCATTTCAGCGCTCGGAGTTGCTTTACTTTTGTTTTTGGGCATACAAATTTCTGGGCTTTACATTTTAGCTCCCGACATCATAGTGCCCCAGATAGGTACTGTGCTTTTGACTTATGCCGCAAGCTTGAGCTATCCTCTTCTTATCGCGGGAATAATGTTGCTACTGACGCTCAAACTTAGAAGAGGCGGGATATCGCTTGTTATTGGATTAGTGCTATACTTTTCTATGAGCATAGTCTCGGGAATTGCAACAATTTTTGCTATATTTACTAAGAACCCAATAGCTCTTCAGATAATATCAGCAATTTCTCCAAGCATTACTTTGCAACAGTATTATGGAGGAATTCTTGGAAACTTTTGGGCTCCAACATTCTCAGAGATTATAGTTTACACAGGAGTCAGCTACGTGATTGTTGGGTTCGTATTCGTTTTGGGGTACACCTACTTCAGCAGGAGGCTTAACCTATGAAACGTTCGATAACTATGCTGGGGCGTTTAGGAACTGTTCTAGTTGCCATAAGCTTAGCGTTGATTCTAGTTTCTCTTATTCCTCAACTTGATTTACTAAATTATCAGGTGACCAGAGAGTTATCTCCAGAACAGGTCTTCGCAAGCGGTTCTCAAGCTCTTAGTCCACAACAAGGATTTGGGTTAAAAGTTACAACCGAAGACACCATCAACATCTACCTGTTAGAAATAAGCAATCAAGACCCACTTCCTGAGGTTAACCTGCTCTTTGATAATGCGACAGAGCTGCAAGAATTTTTAGACGCAAATCCTGAGCTGATCATCTGGGAAAATAACCTAGAAAATGAGCAGTTCGAGGAGAGTTTTACTCCAACCAAGGTCGTGGATGTAACGCTTGTCTTTTATAATCCAACCTCAGAAGTGGTCACCGTGGATTATGAGTTGACATTGACCAGCAGTGTGGCACCCAAAGAAAAAGTTCAAAACATATCGTTGTGGACAACTCTGATTGGAATCATATTGGCGATTCCTTGGCTTGTAAACCGTTGGAAACAAAGAAAACAAAACTAGAACTATATTCAGATGCTTACAATTTGTTAGTATAATTTGTGGCAAAAGATTTACACAGCGCATGCACAGTTTTGGTAAGGAGCAATGCTGACGTGATAGGTGACCTCGATAATATTCTAGCCGCGAAAGATGTAGAGGCTTTGTTTCTTTACTCGGACAGTTTCAGAGATGCTAACATGTATTACCTAACAGAGTTTTTGGCTCCAGACCCATTTGTATTTCTAAAAAGAACTGACGAGGACCCCATCATTGTGGTTAGCCAAATGGAGTATGCACGAGCCCAAAAACAGTCTATTGTCAAAGATGTGCGGTCATATTTTGACTATGATTACATGACGGCAGTGAAGTCTGTAAAAGAGCCTCAGCTGGGCGCAATACAGTTCATTGCAAATATAATAAAACAAGAGCTTGGTAGGGAAACAAAGATTTGTGTGCCTCCAAGTTTTCCAGTAATCTTGGCTGATGTACTAAGAGCTGAGGGCTTGACGATTGAACCAACTCTTGGCGTTGTCGAGAAAGCCAGAGAAACAAAAGATAAGCACGAAGTAGAGACAATTAAACAGATACAGCAGATTAACGAAGAAGTTACTACACAAGCAATAGAGTTAATCGCAAACTCTGAGGTTGGCACCAACAAAACTTTGCGTAGTAACGGAGAGCCTCTGACTGTTGGCAAGGTAAAATCGTTTTTTGGACACAAACTCCTAGAAAATGGATGCTTGCCCGAAGAAGACATCATAGTTGCATGTGGTCCAAAATCTTCTGATCCACTCTATGTCGGCGAGACAGAAGACGTACTCAAGGCAGACCAACCGATAATACTTGACATTTACCCGCGGAGTATCCAGAAACGCTACTGGACAGATATGACCCGAACCGTAGTAAGGGGAAAAGCCTCAAGAAAAGTCAAGAAAATGTTTGATGCTGTTGTTGAAGCAAAAGATGCTTCTTTAGATGCTATCCACGCTGGAGCCGTGGGAAGCGACGTCTATGATGTTTGTTGTGACGCATTAGAGAAAAGTGGCTACGAAACCACTAGAAGAGGAAACAAAGTGACTCGAGGAATGACGCATAGTCTTGGGCACGGGGTTGGGTTGCAGATACATGAAAGCCCTAGAATTGGCGAATTCTCCACTTTTGCTTTGAAAGAGCACAGTGTCGTAACAGTTGAACCTGGAATATATGACCCCGACGTAGGCGGAGTACGATTAGAGGACATTATTGAAGTGACAAAGTCTGGATACAGTAACCTGACAAGGATGGAGACGCAGCTAGAAATCTGAAAACTGTTTTAGCCGCCACTCATAAGAGACATCAACAGGACATTGTCGCCTTCAGATAGTTTGGCGTTCAATCCGCCAAGTTGTCCAATGAACACTCCGTTGATTGTGACAGAAAAACCTGTTTTAATGTCGTTTACTCCTGGTTCGTAAACTTCTTTTTTGAATGCTGCGCCGTGGATTCCAGCTAGTTTGTTTAGTAGGTCACGTAGTGAGGAGTTGTCTTCTATTTCGAGGTGGTCTTCTCGTTTGTTTAGCATGTTTTTGATGTAGCCGAGGTATTGGACTGTAACTTTCAAGCTTTTTCACCAGTTTAGCCAAACTTTTCAAAGGTGTTGAGGTGTTTGTTGGTTGTATTACGTTGTGAGTGAACTTATTTATCGGTTATTGTGTTGTTGTGTGTGATTGGAGGGTTTTAGTAGTAATTCAGTTTTGTTAAGTTCCGTTATGCATTGCAAATAATATCGATGAAATAAATGCTTTTGTCCGAAAAAATTGTCAAGATAATGTTTCTGTTGAAGCCGAAAAGATAAAGATTAATATTTATCTATCTGATTCACCTAATTCTCTCCAAAAGTGTTCGATGGAGGATTAAGTTTGAGTTTCACGAAACGAATTCTTTATGTAGATTTAACAACTGGAAAAACTGAAGTCAAACCCCTAAACGAAAAACTATCCAAAGAGTACATCGGAGGCATAGGTCTTGGAATGAAACTGTGGTTAGACCATTCTAAGGAGGGTGTTGACGCATTCAGCCCTGAGAATCCCTTGCTGTTCATGACAGGTCCCCTAACAGGCACTATGGCGCCCTCAGCGGGAAATAGTTACGCTGTGGTTTCTAAATCTCCGCTAACTGGAACAATCGGCGAGGCAAAGGCGCATGGTTTCTTTGGATCTGAAATAAAACGCGCCGGATATGATCTTATCATATTCACGGGTAAATCTGAGAAGCTTGTTTATGCATGGATTGACGATGACTCTGTTCAGCTTCTTGATGCAGAGCATTTGAAGGGAAAGTCTCCTGCAGAGACTGATGAAACAATCAGGGAAGAGCTTGGCGATTTCTATATTCGTGTGTCTGCGATTGGTGAGGCTGGAGAGAAGCTGAATCGTATTGGGTGTATAATTAATGACGAATTCCGTGCCATCGGAAGGGGCGGTATGGGCGCTGTTATGGGTTCTAAGAATTTGAAGGCTGTTGCTGTTCGCGGAACAAAGGATGTTGATGTTGCTAAGCCTGAGGAGTTCACTGAGTTTGTGCGGACTGTTCATGAGCGTATGAAGGGACCTGCTACTCGTAAGTATAGGACTTTGGGTACACCAGAGAACGTTTTGGTTTTGAATGCTTTGGCGGCTTTGGCTACCCGAAACTTTACTAATGCAACTTTTGAGGGTGCAGAGAAAGTTAGTGGCGAGACTCTGAATGAAAAGTATGTTAAGAAGATTATTGGATGTGCAACTTGTGGTATGCGCTGTGACCACATTGCTGTTGTTCCTGAAGGACAATACAAGGGCAGCACATCACGTGTTGAGTTTGAGTGCCTATGGTCTTGTGGTCCGCTGTGTGGCGTTGACCGATTAGACGCAATCATTGAAGCTATCCGATTAGCTGACTACTATGGTATGGACGGAATTTCCATCGGTGTCGTGGTGGCTATGGCTATGGACTGCTACGAGAATGGCGTAATTACCGACAAGGACACTGACGGCTTGAAACTTAATTTTGGTAATCATGAAGCACTAGTAGAAGCGATTAGAAGAATCGGTACCCGAACTGGCTGGTTCGGAGACACCTTTGCTGAAGGAACCAAACGAGCAGCCGAAATAATTGGCAAAGACGCATACAA
>PIXT01000091.1 GCA_003096235.1 Candidatus Bathyarchaeum sp.
ACGTGTTTCATATAGGAAACAAGTTTCTATCATTTACACACAATCTTTTGAACGGCGTTAATCTAGACGACCCACTTACGGGCCTGCGAGTAGTTCGCCAAGAAATTGTAAACGGTTGGAACCCAAAATCCAAAGGCTTTGACATTGAAGTTGAACTAAATCACTTAGTGGAACACAGCGGATACAGCACAATCGAAATCCCAATAGAATACCGAGCTAGGCTTGGAGAAAAAAAGCTAGCGCCAAGACACGGTTTCACAATATTCAAAAGGATACTAACAGAAACCATCTAAACACGTTTTTACTGATCGGTTCTATAAGCATCAACAGACTTAGCAAGCTCCGCCACTTCTTTAGGATGTGCAAACAAAGAACAGGGTGTTCCTTCATTTTCAAGAAGTTGCTCGTTTTCTCGAATTTTAGTAAAGAGTGGACTGGTAAAGCCTTCACGTAATGTGGCAGTTGTTAGATTGTGTGTAGCCACGTTAGAGACTGGACAAGCAGTTAGGTCGCCTGCTGGCGTAACATGAGCAAATCCTCTACCTGCAGATACACAGCCGCCAAAGAGTTCTTCATCCCCAGGCGAATGAATAATGTAGATTGGTTTTGTTTCACGGTATCTGAGTATTTGCTCCCGAAACTCCTGCCGTTCCTCTTTTGTGAGCATAAGAAAATGGTCATTTTGTTCAACCACCGTGTTGCTGCTCATTTCAGGTGCCGACATAACAGGAATATACTCAATAAAGAGCGCTACACGCAACCCTTGAGCAATCAAGCTGTCGATGTGTTCAGGGTTCATCCAATATTTGTAGTTAAGGCGAGTGATTGTTGCTGAGATTCCGTTTGGGGTGCCAATCTGGCTTAGCCGCTTGAGTGTGCTTGTTGCCTTTTGGTAAACTCCTTGACCTCTACGTGTATTTGTTGCCTCTTTCCCGCCCTCTATGCTTACGATTATAGCAGTGTTTGACAAATGTTTCAGGCGATCAAAGTTGTGGTCTTTGATTGCAGTGCCGTTGGTAAAGATTATGAAGCATCTGTCCTTGAATTCTTCGCAAAGCTCAATTAACTTGGGAAACAAAAAAGGTTCACCACCCGCCAAAAAGAAGCCGAACACGCCCAGCTCACTAGCCTCCGAGATGATTCGGGTCCAGCCATTCCAGTCTAGCTGAGGCTTTCTTTCTTTTTTAATTCCCCCACTTTTGTTGCATGTGATTCCTGATGCTGCAGCGAAACATCCTGAGCAACTTAGGTTACATTGCTGAGTGAGACTAAGGATTAGTGCGGGTGGCACCTTCAAGCCTTTCTTTTCAGAGTTCTTACGAAGCTGTTCAGCTTCAGTATAAGCTCGAAGAAGAGACCTTGCCGCCAACAGATATCTTGGATGACGTATTGCCCAAGGTAAAGAAAGTCTATAAAATGGTGGACCAAAATGGTTCTTGCTCAGCACGTATTTCAGGAACTGCATTGGTTTCACTTGAACCGTAACAATGTTTGTTTACACTATAAAATCGTTGGCATAACTCCAAAAACAGTACACTAAAAAACCGATGAAAGCATTTGCCATGATATATTTAATATGCGTCAACTCTAAAAGAACATAGAGCCGAAAAGGAAGGATATAAACAAAATTGCACTTCACACACAAAACGTCCCCAGTGCCGCCACGATTTGACGCAATCAACCGCATGAGAATGGTGGAAATCGTAGAAGTAAAAACAGAAAACTGTGCAGTTAAAACATTCACGTTCTGTGACGAACTGTGCGGAAAAGCTGAGCCTGGACAGTTTGTTATGGTTTGGATACCGGGAGTTGATGAGATTCCAATAAGCCTTTCAGGAATAAACTCTGATGGGCGCACATCCATAACTGTTCATTCTGTTGGAGATGCCAGTATGGCTCTTAATCAAAAACAAGAAGGAGAAACCTTTGGGATACGGGGACCTTTCGGCAACGGTTTTGTTGCATCAAAAGGAAACGTGATGGTGGTTGGAGGCGGAACAGGCATAGGTCCACTGATGCCCTTAACGGAAAAACTTGTGAAAATAGCCGACAAAATAACGGTGATGAGTGGCGTTAAAAGTAAAGAGAATCTGCTGTTTGTGGATCGTGTAGACACCGTTTGTTTAGGCATCAATTCAGAAACTGTTTATACAACAGAGGATGGAAGCTACCAGTTTGCAGGGTTCATCACTGAACAAGCAGAACAAAAGTTGATGAATGAAAAGTTTGACATGATTTATACTTGTGGTCCAGAATTGATGATGCATAAAATGTTCCTTTTGGCAGAGCAGTATAATGTTCCTCTTCAAGCCAGCCTAGAGCGTATGATGCGCTGCGCAATTGGCTTATGTGGCAGCTGCCAAATAGGCAAGCTAAGAGTCTGCAAGGATGGTCCCGTGTTAACTTCTGAGCAGCTAAGAAGCGTCAAAGAGGAGTTTGGAAAGTTCCGTTTAGATGCAACAGGAAAAAAAGTCAAACAACCATAATAGATGCAGGAAACGTGGATGGCTTACCCAAAAAAAGTATTCTTCAAAGACTACGTTTTCATGGTTAGTGAGCACGTTTACGAGCCAGCCGAAGACACCTTTCTGATAGCTGAAAAGTTGGCGGTCACCGAGACTGACACTGTTTTGGACATTGGAACAGGCTGTGGCATTCTCGCGGTGCTTGCGGCAGAAAAAGCAAAAAATGTTGTAGCGGTTGACATAAACCCCCATGCAATCGAATACGCCACCAGAAATGCACAAACATACAGCGTCATGAAAAAGATAGATTTTCGGCGGGGAGACCTGTTTGAGCCCATCAAAAGCAATGAACGATTCAGCTTGATAATGTTCAATTCGCCGTATCTGCCCTCTGAACCAGATGAAGAAAAAAGCTGGATTGGAAAGGCGTGGGCGGGAGGTCCAAATGGAAGAGTGGTTATTGACCGTTTCATTGTAGATGTCCCAGAATTTTTAGCGGTTGGAGGAAGGGTACTGCTTGTGCAGTCTTCGTTGTCTGATGTAAAAAGAACTCTTGAAATGTTCAATGAACAGAGTTTACGTGCAAGGGTTGTTGCTCAGGTTAAGGTTCCATTCGAAATGATAGTTTTGGTTGAAGCAAAACGCTAGATGTTTTGGCTGTGAATTAAACGTCAAACTCTGTGCTTTTGACCAGGGATGAAAGTGCCACAAAACCCGCAAACCAAGCAATGAACGTTGAGTACCATACTGGGAAAGCTGTTTCGTAATTGCATATTACAATGTGGTACACTGAAACAAGAAACAGTGATAGCCAGCAGCCAGCAGTCCAGTAGAGTTTTGTGTGCTTCATGTTGTGTACAACGTTTTTTTTATGTAAAAGAGTTCGGAATTCTAAATAATGCTCACTATTACTGATTTCGTGTTAAGATTCTAAATAATCAAAAACGAGTTTTTTCAGATGGTTGCTCATTTTGCTAAATCAAAAACTATATTTGGTTTTGCTGCTGCTTTGTTATTGTGGGAGCTTTTATGTCTAAAGTTTGTGATTGTGGCGGAAGAATGAAGGAATATTCTGCGGATATACGGGTTTGCCAGAAATGCAAGAAAATCCCTAACATAGACACATTGCTTGAGATACTTGGGGAAATGGGTGTAAAAGAGGAAACTCTCAAGAGCCTAAAACAGGATTTACATTTTACTCCAGTTTAACTCTGACAAAA
>PIXT01000092.1 GCA_003096235.1 Candidatus Bathyarchaeum sp.
CGTCTTTGACTATTTCTCCTACTTTTTGGGCATTAGACAAAATCGTCTTTACCTGCTCGGTGAAAAGTCCTTGTTCGTAAGATTTTTGGGCGGACATAAAGGTGTATTTTATTCCGCTCTGGTCGAGGGAGTCTAGTAGTAGACTGGTCATGTGTTCTCCGAAACTGTCGTGGCATCCATAGAGGTCAGGAATCGAAGTAACCGGATAACCCAAATATTTAGCCAAAGAGTCTGGAAGTCCAGCGGGGACTTTTCGTAGTCCGTCTAGGTCGTCGGCAAAAGCGATGTATTCTGAGTTTATGCCTTGTTCTTTTAGTGCCAAAGCTACTGCGTATGAACGGGCGCAGTCAGCAAAACTGCCAATATGAGGAAAACCCGAAGCTCCCAGACCACTTTCTGTTCTTACTAAGTCTAGGCTTCTGCCCAGCTTTTTTTCGCGGGCTATGATTTTTGACGCAGTTTTATCGTACCACGTTCCGTGTCCAATTATCTTTTCAGGCATAACTCAGGTTTCCTTGAAGTGCTAACAAGTATTTGATGGACAAACAAAAACATAAAGAGGTTTCGCATACAGCCCACAAAAAAAGGTAATCAACAAACTGGTTACTTTCTGAGTTCTACCCTGTTTTCAAGGCCAATCTTTTTGATAGAAACAACACCCATCTTTTCCAGCCGCTTCATCAAACGCCAAAGACTAGTCCGAGGTATGTTGGGAAACTTTTCACGTATCTCGGCTTCAAAGGCTTTCCCGTCGTTGTCAACTAAGAACTGGATTACACATTGTTCTTCCTCATTCAAACGGGGATTTTGTTTGAAAATTTTCTCGGGGTTAGGTTTTCTTTTTTTTAAAACATAAAACACCGCAACAGCCAAAACGACTGCAACCGCAGCTACAACAAGGTACTCAACAGGAAACGAGTCCTCATTTGTAGACTCACCATTAATTGTGAATTTGTCAACCAAACCTCCAACGTCAACGTTGTAGGTTCCCTTGTCGTCCTTGCTGACCTTGAACTCCACTGTTGTTGATTCGCCTTCTTCTAGGGTTACGGTTTTTGTTTCTTTCACTGTGTCGTTCACTGTGAACGGAACCTCAAAAGAGCCCGCTTGAGTGCCGTCATTAGTTACAGTAACTGTTACGGTAACCTCGTCACTATTATCATCTGGCAAAATTTTCAGGTCACTAACACTAAAGTCAGCAGGTGGGTTAATTGGGAAAACGTAGCTTATCTCCCAGCTACCAGCAAACAGTGTCAACAGAATCTGGTCTCCTTGGCTCTCTATTGAATCAGGTGCCTCACTGAAGTAAAGGATTGTTGAGTCCTCAGGCAACAAAACTGTAAGGTCATAGGGTGTGTTGACCAGAAAAGTCCATTCTTCGGCCGCTTTGGCAGTTAAAGAAGGCGTGTCATACTGAAGCGAAACAGTAGTAGCGCCTAAACTGTAAACAGTCAAATCAGTTACGCCAACGTTGTAATCAAGAACGGTGTTGTTTTCGTCAACAACAATGAAATTGTCAAAGGAAGAACCAAGCAAAGGTAAAGTTAGGGCTGGAAGGGTTTCGTTTACGGTCAAAGTTTGTGTAACGTGAACAAGTCCGTCGCGGTAGACTTGAAGGCTTGTGGAATTGACCTGAAACTCGGTAACATCAGCCACAGCTACTGGTACACCAATCAGCAGGACTATCAGTAAACAGCTGACGAACAAAGCTCGTAGGTTCCACGTTTTCATGCCGTAAATCACGCTAAATACGACGTTTTATAAGCTAATAAGAATTCTGAATCTAAACTCCAACGGGAATCTTATTAACACCACCAATATTTACTGTAAACGAGGTTAAGCAAGTGAATATGGGGGACAACAATGTCTGGCATTACATACTGCCATTCCCCTTAGAAAACGAAAAACGCACACTAATCTGGAGCGTCCTCCAATCTAAGGTAGGAAAAACCCTGCTAATGAACATGAAACTGGACGGACGAACCTACCAAAGAGACCTCATAAAAGGAACAACTTACTCTAACAAATCAATAATCGAGTACCTGAAGCGCATGGTTTCTGCAGATATTCTTGAGCAAGGAATGGAGCAGGTGCAAAAAGGAAAAAGAAAAGTTAGAATCAAATGGTATGTGCCCACTCAGCTTGGAAGGTGGTTCATTCTTTTTCTTAAACCCACTGAAGACATCCCAGAAGAAACAGTGAAAGCAATCATTGAAGAAATCTTCCAAATGTATGCGTCCAGCATAGTTGACATCTGCCACGATTACGGAATAGACTTAGATGTCTTCCGACAAATTTTAAACAAAAAATCAAAGTAACCGTAGAAAAGAATCGTCATAATTTTTTGATGTCAAGTCGTAATAGCACTGTTGAGGTTTTAATTAAGCTCACCTGAAAACAGTTAAATAAAAAATTTAACTATAAGTATAACCATGCCAAGCTATAATATAGATGGCTATTCAGTGCGTCTATGGTCAAGCAGAAGAACAACAAACCTTAGCCCCAACACTGCAGTAGCAGGCATATACCTTTACGAGGGAAACAGGTATCGAGGATATGTTTACTTCTTTCCCGACGGCACACCACTAGCCCCCCCAGTCCAAGATGCAGCAAACGGCAGAGTTTTTCTCCACTTAAACTTGTGTCAATTTGCCGCAACTCTGGAAACTCTAAGAGAAGAGAAACCAATCTATCTTAGCTACATCAGTGCCACAAACGCCCAGCTGAGAACTGGAAAAGAACCAGTTGGAGAAGAAGAAACATAACAATCAACAAAAAGAATAGTTCCATCTGAAATAATCACGAGCTTCACGAACACCAAGTTAGGTAGGTTTGGTCATAAACTGTGAAACTATTCTTGTGGTGCCTCATTGTTCCTTTGTATAAGGGCCTTCACTGCGTTTCCAAGAGCTTGAATTGCCTCTTTTCTTACCGCTATGGAGTCGTCTGTTCTTTTAGTGGCAATTTCTTTTTCTAAGCTTTGCAAATTGTTGATAGTATCTTGCTTCTTTTTCTCGTATTCTTCACGGATTCTTTGCTTTTCAACCTCAGAAGTCTGCGCCGCCAACTCCAAAAACTGTTTAGTTGCGTTCAGTTTTTCAGTAATTTCGGATATTTTTTGTTCCTTAGCAAGCTTCTTGAGAGGCTGAAGCACACTCGCTTTGATTTTCTTTGCTTCTGCAAGTTCTTTTTCTAATCGATTAACGGTTTCAACCAAGTCAACCTTGGAGCTGTTTTCGTCAACACCAAGGGCAGTGGTTTGGTCACCAGACTCAGAGCCAACTCCCGTGCATTTTTCCTTTGAAGCAGCAGCGGTTTCCATAGCCACTGACAATCTGTGTTTGGCAGATTTCAGTTTCTGGCCAAGGGTATACCGTTTCTGTTTCAGGGCAATTCTCTTGATTAAGTTGTTTGTTTTAATCTGTTCAGTTTTTGCTATTTCGTCTTCTAGCCTCTGAACGCTTTTTATCATGAAGTCAAGGGCACTCTTTCCTCTGACCTGCATGTTTTGGGTTTTAGCTGTATATTCATCGTCCATTTCTCTTAGAATGTATTTTTTCTCTGAAACGGTCTTTGCTGTGGCTTCAATTTCTGCTTCTTTTAGTAGCCTGTTGCCGAGTTCTTCTTCAATGTCGTTGTATATTTGCTCGCACTCATCTGTGAAAAGGTCATCTAGAGTTACTGCTTCGTTAGATTGAAAAGCTAGCATGACCTGTCGGAGGTTTACCAGCCAGTCATCAAAGTAAACACTAACAGGGGACTGGTCAAACACCTCATCACCAAGCATCTCCAAATACTCCAAAGTCTCTGCCACCACATCATCTAGTGTTGGTTTCGTAACTGTCGCAGCAACTGGTTCTGGAATTTCTGGTACAATCTTAGGTTCTGAAGGAGTCAAATCAACAGGAACTTCAGGCTCTATTTGTGGCTCTACTTCAGATAAATCAACAGGAGTTTCTTCAGGCACCAACTCTGGCTCGGGTTCGGTCAAGGCAACTGGAACTTCTGGTACGACTTCAGGTTCTGGAATTGGTTCTGGCACTTGTACTTCTTGGGCAGCTTTGAGCCTCCGAAGTTTTTCTTGTTCAATTTGACGAACAAACTCTTCGAAACGGGGTATGATTTCGCCAACCACTGCCATCATGAGTTCGCGGTTTCTTTCTTTGGTTAGGTCAATTACTTCTAAGAATCCGTCTTCAGAAGTCAATATCAGGTGTCCTTCGGAGTCTATGTGGGCTTGAGTGAATTTTCCCATTCTAATAGGAAGCGCAGACGGAGAAACTGCAACGGAAAACATCCGGTGTGGAACTTTTTTCAGGACCGCAAGAAAATCTGACATCAAATTGTTTTCATTTGAATTTAACTTAACAATCTGGGCAACATCATCCCCAAGACCTTCTAGCGATTTCACAATTTCTTCAACACTGAACCGCTTTTCCTCTGAACTCTTTTGCGGTACGGGGGAAGTGTTCATAGTCATGGCTAGCCAATTCGGCAATAGAACCATTTTGGAAAAAAGCCCTTGTATGTCTCAGAAATTGCAAACAACTAGTTGTGAAGCAAAAAAACAAGCCAGTTTGGGCAGTCAAGGAATTTTGACCCAAAAAAAGTAGCATTGTCAAGAAATTTTGACTAGGAAAACGCATTGTTTGTCAAGATTTCTTGATAAATACGCTTTTAATCAAAGCACGTATTCATATTTTATATTTGATGAGAAATGAGAACCGTCAATGTGTTGGTTTTGGCGAGTGTAGTTTCTGTTTTACTTCTTGTTTCCCCTATTTTAGCTAAAGACGAACCTGTGTTAGGTGTTAAAGAGGGAGATTGGATAGAATACGACGTAAACATAAGCGGTATTGGTTCTCCACCGCCCACACATGATGTTAATTGGTTTAGAATAGAGGTTCTACCGATTCAGGGTACAGCTTTTTCTGCTAATTTTACGGTAAGGTACAGCAATGGAACAACATGCAGCGCCATTTGGAAGTTCAATCTTACAGAAGGGGAACTTGAAGGATGGATAGTGATTCCTTCGAATCTTAGTCCTGGCGACATTTTCTACGATTTGTCAAGGCACACTAGGAAACCTGTATACGTGATGGTTAGAGGTCAAGAGCAAAGAACCGTGTTAGGTGCAACCCGCACAGTAACCTACGGTAACGACTCGTTAAGGCACATGAAAGAATGGGACAAAGCAACGGGCATATTTATTGGGTCTACAGAGCGTCTAAAAAACGTGACAAACAAGGACGGCTGGTACATCGAAGACTTGACAGTTAAAACAAAAGCAATCGCTACGAACATGTGGGGTCCCGACAGCATTGGAACAGATCAGGAAGGGGTTTATCCCCTGGTTGGTGTAGTTGCATTTCTGGCAATGTTGACTGCATCTTCAGTGGCATTTGTTACGCGCAAAAAAGAGGCGAATGTATTTAGTTTTGGTGCTTCGGCTCAAGGAAAAATTGCAGTGCTTACTGTAGTTGGAGTTGTTTTGGTGGAAGTTGCAACTATACTGTTTTTTCCCTTTTATGAGGTCGGCATAAGCTTCGCCGAATTTAACCTAGTTATGCAAACAATCTGGACAGCTCTGGTTCTTGTGAGCATGTGGTTCAGAACCAAAAACAACTACTTTGCCCAC
>PIXT01000093.1 GCA_003096235.1 Candidatus Bathyarchaeum sp.
CCTATTCCAACTGCTATTGTCTGAGGTTTCAAAACTGTAACTGGCTTCTTTATTTTGTCGTGCGGTATGTCTTCGTTTGTGATTATGACGCCTGCATCAAAACCGTTCACAACCTCTGTTGCTTGTTCTATATCCTTTACAGTTCTAATTTTATAACCCACTACTTTATCTACAGGAATTTTCACAGTTCCAGACAAAACCAGAACTAACCTTTCACCGTTTACTAATGCAGAATTGACCGCAACTAAACTTTCAGGATTCACTATTGTACAACATAACTTTCTTGCCAGTTCATCAGCGCTCACTTTTCCCATAACATCAGAAGCAGTAGTGACGACCGGCACCGCCCCCAAGCCCTCAGCAATCAGCTTTGTTAGTTCGTTGGCTCCGCCATAATGTCCAGATAACAAACTAATTGCATACCGTCCAGAAGCGTCAATACACACAACAGCTGGGTCACTAATTTTGCTCTTCAGTAATGGGGCAATTGTCCTGACAATTATCCCCGTAGCCATAACCGCCACTATTGCATCCACATCGCTGAAAACTTCCCTGACTGATTCCCCAACTTTCTTGTTTAATGGAATTACGCCTTTTTTGGCGTATTTTTCAGATGCAAATATCCTGTAACCTATATTCTTCCGTGTTAGTATGTCTCCAATTTTGGCTGCAGTTTCAACTCCTTGCCTAGTAATGGCAAAAACTGCTACGCCTCTATGAAACATCGTCTTCGCCTTTACGGTAGCCATGCGTAAACTTTGGGTCATAGAGTTTAGAGTAATCATAGGCTTTCGGCTTCAATACTTCGCCCACAAAAATCAGAGCCGTTCTTGTTATCCCCGCGTCCCTAACCTTTGAAACGATGTTCTCTATTGTGCCTCGAACTATTTTTTGCTCCTTCCATGTAGCCTTATACACAACCGCCACCGGAGTATCCTTTGGACGACCGCTCATCTCAAGTTCATCTATGACCTTTTCTACATGCTGAATTCCTAAGAAAATAACCATGGTTGTTCCATGCTTCGCCAACTCTTTAATTCTCTCAGGTTCTGGAACTGGAGTCCTGCCTTCTGGTCTAGTTATTATGACGCTCTGCGAAATGTTCGGCAACGTCAATTCCCTCCTTAACGCTGCGGCACCTCCCTGCAGACAACTCACACCCGGAATAACTTCATATGATATATTCTCTTTTTCAAGAAAATCCATCTGTTCAGTTATGGCACCAAAAAAGCTGGGGTCACCATCATGGACTCTAGCAACAAGTTTTCCATTATTCACGGAATCAACCATCACCTGAAGAACCTCCTTTAGATTCATGCCTGCACTGTCATAGCGTTTAGCATCTGGATTGGCGTGTTGTAGTATCTCTGGATTCAAAAGAGAACCCGCATAGATTATCACGTCTGCTTTTTCGAGGTTTCGTTTTCCTTTGAGGGTGATGAGTTCAGGGTCGCCTGGACCAGCACCGATAAAAACAACTTTCTTCATTTCACATTCTCCTTTTTGTTGTTCTCAACTTCATTATCTTTTATTATCGAAATCGAAAAATAATCATCATGAATGTCCCACTTCTTCACATCGTCCAACTTTCCAATCATAACATTTTCTTCTGGCATAGTGCATCTCCTGGCAATGGCGATTGTAGAGTTTTTTGTGAAACCAGATTTCTCTAAAAACGGAACTAGCCTCTTTAGTCTGTTAGCTCCCTTCAGTAAAACAATACTGTCCGCATTCTTGGCAATTTCCCCAATCATTTTTGGATCAATCCCCGACGGAATAACTGCAATAACTTCATTTTTTTCTGCAAGAGGTATCTTTGAAACTGCGGCACATGCAGTCAACGATGTTACACCCGGTATTATCTCCAAGCCGACTTCTGGGTGCTCTTTTTTCATTCTTTGGCAAAGATAAATAAATGTGCTATAGAACATGGGATCGCCTAGCGTGATGAACGCGATTGTTTTTCCTGTTTTAGCTTTCTTGGCGATGATGTGAGCGTTTTCGCTCCATGATCTGTTAAGCTCCTGCTTGTCTTGTGTCATTGGAAAAACTAGCTCAAGAACTTCAGGTGGGCTTTCTCGTTCCTCTAGTAAATTCTTGACTATGGCAAGGGCAAGACTTGGCTTATTTTCATGAGCCTTTGGAATGCTTATCACATCCGCGCTCTTCAACATTTTTACAGCCTTGACGGTGATGAGCTCCGGGTCTCCGGGACCAACACCAACTCCAACAAATTTACCTGGCAACTTTTTTGCACCTTACCTTTTTGTAGCAGATATTATTGTAATCGGATTCCGAGCGAGCATCATCGTACCAGAGGGCACTTCTTTTCCTTTAGCAACAAAAATCTGGGCAACATCCAAATCCTTGAATTTTTGTTTCTTGAGTTCATCCAGAGCCTTTACCGCTGTTTCCAGCAGTATCGCGTTTATAACAATCCTGCCATTTTTCTTCAATTTCTGGTGAGACGTCTGTATAACTTCTCTTAATGATGTGCTGCCGCCTATGATGACTGCATCTACCTTAGGCAAATCTGACATGGCTTTGGGCGCTTTTGCGCAGATAAGTTCAACTGTATTTTGTACCTGAAATTTTGTCACATTACTTTTTGTCAATTCAACAGCTTCTTTGTTCTCATCTACCGCAAAGACCTTGCCTTTCTGTGTTACCTGAAGGGCTGCCTCAACTGTTAAACTACCTGTCCCACATCCAACATCAATTACATATGCGCCTTCACAAAGCCGAGCCTTCGAAATAGTGATTACCCGTATCTCCTCTTTTGTAGGTCCGGGAACCTTATCGCTTTGAATAAAATCTGCATCCAAAATTCCTGTTCTATACCTTGACACATCAACCACTCTCTCAATCTTTCCTTTCTGTTTAGTCCTCTCCTATAACCATCACACACATAACATCAAATTCCTGATTCAAAATTCGATCCAAAGTAAACGTAACTGTTCTCTCGTTTTCTAAAGTCAAATTCTCACATACACTAACAGGCGTTTCTCCACGTATTCCTTGATCAATGAGAAATCGTGCAATATCCTTTGGAGTGAACGACTTGGGGTCTGGAAGAAGAATAACCCTTTTTCCATCTTTTAGAGCTTCAACCAGCTTCATTTTCTTTTCATAACTTGTATCTGCGTGGAAACTAAGCAAATCTGCCGTATCCCAGCGCATGCGAAGCCGAGCCGCACAAACCTGAATTGAACTTACACCAGGGATAACCTCTACATCAACATCTTTTCCAGCAATGTTAAGAAGTGACCCTAAAAGACCAGAGAAACCGGGGTCTCCCGTCGATAGTATAACCACGTTTTTGTCTGCTTTGGCAGATTTAACACCATACTGGAGTCCCTCTTTTACGTTCTGGGCAGTCAAGAGCAATGACTCGCCGCTTATCCAGTTTTGAAATAACGCTAATGCCCTTTTTGCACCTATCACAATCTCAGCGTTTTGGACGCTTTCTTTTGCTATGTTTGTGACGTAATCTGGTGAGCCTGGACCCATTCCAACAATCTTGAGTTTACTCACTATATCAAGCTCCTGCCATTCTTGTCTGTTCCTAGAATAGTTCCATTCATGGAAACAATTATCACGTTAATCTTAGCTTTGTTTTCCGTTTTCTCCAATGAACGTAGATAAACCTGCTCCGCAATCTTATCAAATGTCGCTTGCAGCAATTTGGCCTGTTCAAGAAACTCTATGGTTTCTTCAGTTGTGTTTGACTGAAGTATCTTTTGTATGAGTTTTGTGTCCGCGCCAGACGCACCCGCATATGCGGCTATGACCTCCATTCTGGCGTCACCCGTTTTGTGGTGTGTATTGAAGATTCCCGCCGCCAACTTCACAAGCTTTCCGGGATGACCAAAAATTACTATTTCTTTTGCTCCTTTCTGGGCAGCCTTTTGTAGCATGTAACCCATGAAGTCCCCCGTTTGAACTATGTTGTCGTCGTTAACTTTGAAGATTTGTTTTGCTAGCTTTTCTCCTATGTTTCCAGGTACCAAAAATATTCTTTCATAATTTTGGGCAAGGGCAACATCCAGTTGGGGAACCAGTGAGCGCCTGTATGCGGTTATCGATAATGGACGAACTACGCCTGTTGTGCCAAGAATTGACACTCCCCCAATTATGCCTAACTTCGAGTTTTGGGTTTTCTCAGCAACTTTTTCGCCCTCAGGAGCACTTATAATCACTTCAACACCTTTACCTGACGGCAAGACTTCCCTGATTGCTTCTTCTATCATCTTTTTTGGCGTAGGGTTAATTGCCGCTTCGCCTATTGACACCGGTAAACCAGACTTTGTTACTGTGCCAATTCCCTTACCGCCCGTTATCCTGATTTTTCCGTTGTCAGTTAGCTTTACTGTGCTGGATATCTCCATCTTGTCTGTAACATCAACATCCTCTCCCGCATTCTTTACAGTGTAAGCTACCGCGGTGTTGTCGTCGAGTTTCTTGCATTTTTTAATCAATATCTCAAAGCGAATGCCTAAAGGGCTGGGTATTCCTACCCTGTCAACGGGCTTATCAAGCAAAGTAATCAAGGCAGCCTTAGTAGCGGCTGTGGCATATGCACCTGTTGTATTACCATACCTCAAAACTCTTCGCATAATAAGCCTCTTTAAGCCTCAAATTCCAGCTTCTTTTTCTGCCATGCCCAACAAGGCATTGAAAACGGCAACCGCTAACGCACTTCCGCCCTTAGGACCACGAATTATTACAAAAGGTACAGGAAGACTTGCCACTTCTTCTTTGGACTCTGCGGCACCTACGTAACCTACTGGTGTGGCTATAATCAGGGCTGGTTTAGCTAAGCCTTGTTTTACAGCCTCTACAAGTTCAAATGCTGCTGTGGGCGCATTTCCTATTGCTACAATCGAGTTGTCTAAGCCATCTTTTATGGCTAGCCGCATTGCAGCAGCAGACCTTGTTGTTGATTCCTGTTTAGCAAGTTTGATTACGCGGTCATCATCTAGATAAGTGAAAATCTGTCCCCCAAATCTTTTGACTCTTGCTTGGTTTATGCCCGCACTTACCATCTTCACATCGGTTATGATTTTTGCTCCAGCTCTGATTGCAGCCACTCCCGCTTCAACAGCTTTTTCATCGATAACAACAAGATTGGCGAATTCAGGGTCCGCTGTAGTGTGAACAACCCGTTCAATTATAGGTACATGTGTTTCAGGAGCTTTTTTTATGGTGTCGCTTATGAGTGGTCTTATTATGCTCATGCTTGTTTTGTACATGTTAGTTGAAGCTGCTAATTTGCCCGATTCCAAAACTTTGGTTTCTTCCTTGGTTTTTTGACCTAAAATTTTCAATGCTTTTTCTTCAATTATTTCTGCTATGCGCTCGTCAGAACCCAAAGGTTCCCCATAACTAACCTTTACTCCTTTAGCCTTTAACCCGAGTTCTTCCTGTTTTGCTTTCAGTATTTCTGGAATCTCATATTTTGTGTGGACGCCCTGAGCTAAAAATGTGGGAATAAAAACAATCTTTTTCATTCCTTGTTCTACAACTTTTTCCAACAATTCTGGAATTGCTGGTTTATTTCTTACCATGAAACAAATTTCCACTCGGTCAAATTTTGATCGTTTTCTTAGGGTTTCCGCTAGTTTTTCTATGGTTTCCTTGTTATACGAAAGCTTACTGCCGTGTCCAATCAGAATCACGCATGTTTTATCCATTTTTTTACTTCCTTTGTTTCTTAATTTTTGTTAACTCCAAAAAGTTTGATTGCAACATCTATGAGTTGCTTATCATCATTAATTGCTGCTTTGCGCAATTTTTCGACAATAGGCACCAACGTCTGCTCAACTATTTCGAACGTCAAGCCGTCAATAACATCTTTCTTTTTCTCGTCAAGTTTTCCCAGCATGTTAAATGCTTTTATCTGCTCTTTTTGTCTGATTTCTTCAGCATGTGAAAACAGGCAAGAAACTATGTTACTCACTGACTGGGCTTTCAAATCTTGCTCAAGTAAAAGAAGTGCCTCATCAATGATTTTTGAGGCTTTCTTAGCTTTTTCTTTTCTTTTTTCTTTGTTTTTATCCGCAATTACTCGAAGGTCATCTATGTTATAGAGCTTCACTCCATTTGCATCTTGAACGGACTCTTCGACATTTCGCGGGTTTGAGATGTCAATAATCATCAGATTAGTTTTCTTATTGCGTTGCTTCATAATGTTGCAGACTGACTCTTTTCTTAGCAGATAATGTGGTGCAGATGTGGAACAGATGACAACATCAGCGTCTTTAAGCACTTCTTCTAATTTGTCAAACTTCACTGCTTTTCCTTCAAGTTCATTAGCCAACTTCACTGCTCGTTCGTATGTTCTGTTGGCGATGAATATTGCATTTGGACAGCATCTTGATAGTGCCTTAGCCACAATGGTCCCTGTTTCTCCTGCGCCCATCACCAAAACGTTCTTTCCTTCAAGACCTTCTAGTAGCGTTTCTGCCAGCTCAACTGCAACTGAACCTATAGACACTGATCCCCTGTTGATTTCGGTCTGGTTTCTTACGCGTCTTCCAACGCTAACTGCCCTTGTAAATACGGTTTTGAGTATTGGACCGACCGTGTTTACGGATGCGGCGGTTGAGTAGGCGCCCCAAACTTGACCGAGAATCTGGTCTTCACCTATCACCATTGATTCTAATCCTGATGCTACCCGTAGAAGATGTTTAAGGGCATCTTGGTTTGTTGAAGTTTCTATGGCTTTTGCTGCTTCTTCAGATTCAGTTCCGCATTTTTTTATTATGTAATTATTTATCTTTTTGGCTGTGTCCTCGGTATCTGTGCTAACAATGAACAGTTCGGTTCGGTTGCATGTTTGAAGTATGACGCACTCATCAACACTGATGATTGAGCAAAGTTCGATAAGTGAACTTTTAATGTCCTTGAATGCTACATTTTCAATTAGAGCAACATGTGATTTTTGATGTGTAATCCTGACGTTTATGATGTTAATGTCGTCGGCAGAGGACTGCATGGATGGATAATCCCTCCAACTTAAATATAAGAGTTCGCATACTTTTGCGCTAAATAACAGGCGATAACCTTGCAACATAGAATCGGATTGGTTTACGTTCCAGGCGCATTACCTTGTTTTGAAGGCTTTGGAAGCTTGCCAACTGATCTGATTCAAGAAGACGGGCTCGTAAAAGGAACACCTGCTTCAGAAGTTCTGGATTTGTTAATAATTCCTGGCGGCAGCCTTGTGGAGTCAAAAAGCATTACTGGCAAAATAAAAAAAGAGATAACACGGATGGCTGATGCCGGCAAGTTTGTGCTTGGGATTTGTTCAGGTTTTCAGTTGCTGGCCAAAGAAACTGATGTTGGGCGTTTGTCTTCTACTCCAATTATTACTCAAGGGCTTGGTCTGTTAGATGTAGAATTTAGGCCTATGATATGTACAGATCGTGTCAAGGCTACTGTTGTTGGAAAAAGTTTCATAACTGATGTACTCGGAGACACTGTATCAGGTTTTCATTGCCACACCTACGGCAACATTACATCACACAGTAAAGCAAGACCTATTCTTGTTTCACATGTCAAGCGCGTTAATTATCGTAGTAAACCACAAGATTTCATTTCTGGGTTCACTAACAAAGAGGGCAATGTAGTTGGAATCTTAACCCACGGTCTATTAGATGAAAACCCGACAATCCTTCAAAGTATAGTAAAATCTTTGGGCATCTCTGAAACAGAACTTGAAGAAATCCATGGTGCTAATTCTCAGCTATTACAGAATATAAAAAGCGAAGTTGGCGTTTCAACAGGCATAAACTCGCAGATTAAACCTATTATTTCTGCTAAAACTCCTGTGGTTTTATTCACTACCGCAACAGGGAGTGGGTCAGGTAAAACTCTAATTGTCACTGGTTTAGCTGGTGCATTAAAAAAGCGGGGAATTAATGTTGGGTTGCTGAAAGTGGGCGGGGACATACGTGATATTGTACCTGCCCTATATTTGATCAAAGAGCCAATCCGTAGTTTTTCTTCAATAAAAGTGGCTAATAGTGGCTGGATGCCCATGCTTGAAGCAGTAGAAAAGGCCAGCAAAAACTATGATTTGCTTATGATCGAAGGTGCTATGGGTCCATTCACTGGATTTCTTAACGAGAATGTAAAGCGTCCTGCCTCAACCGCGGAAATAGCTGCAGCACTAGGCGCACCAACAGTTCTTGTAGTTGCCTGTGACAAGGCTGGTGTTGAAGGAGCAATTGTAACTGGTCTACATTACATCAATGTGATGAACTATCTTGGAATCAGAACTGTGGGCGTTATACTAAACAAGGTTCACACTAGTTATCTTACTGCTGAAATTAAAGAACGTATCAAATCTGCTTTTAGTAAAGTTGGCGTAGAGTTGCTTGGAATTTTGCCTCGTATCCAGTTAGAGGGGAGAGGAGCCATTCCTGAAATCGAGATAAAATATGATGAGTTTGGAGCCAAGGCAATACAACTTGTGGAGCAGTCTTTGGATTTGGATGCATTGGCACGGCTTGCAGCTCCTCCTGTGGGTTCTTTGTTAGATTATGAAGCGGTTCTGGAGAAGTTTAAGTTGCTAATCAATAATGGCTGCGTTTTGGATGTAACTAAAGGAGAGACTGAACAGCGTTGATTTTAGACATCAATTTTGAAGGAAAATATGTTGTTATAGTTGGTGGAGGACCAGAAGCTTACCGAAAAGTATTGACTTTTTTGGATGCCAAATCAAAAATTTTGGTTGTAAGCAAAAAGTTTCTTCTTAAAATCCATGCCCTACATTACCTCAAAAAAATCGATTTACTAGAGTCCAATATCACCGACGCGGAATCTTTTGTCAAAAATCTTGGTAATAGCCCTGACTTGCTTGTCGCTGTCACAAACGATCATGACCTCAATTTTCAGCTCGTTAAGTATGCTAAATCTGCAGGATGGATGGTTTATTGTGTAGACAACCCTCGGATAAGCGATTTTATGTTTCCAGCCTTCGCTAAAATCGATGACATTAAGATTGCAGTGTCAACTAGCGGAAAAAGTCCGACTATGGCTAGAATCCTAAGGCAAAGAATTGAAAAGATGATAACCCCCGATGATTTGCTTCAAATCAAATTACATGCTTACATTAGACCAATTCTGAAACAGAGAATCTCTGAGCAAAAACTACGAAAGATTGCTCTATCCGAAATACTCGAAGACAATCAAATAAAGAAGCTTTTGAGAAAAGGCAAGTTTGGAGACGCCAAAAAATTTGCTTTAGACATCGCAGAAAGCTTTGCAGACAAAAATCAGGCACTTCAGGAGGTATAACTGTTGAGTTTTCCACCTGTCCGAATGAGGCGCCTGCGGCGAACACCTAGCTTGCGAGCTTTGACAACTAATGTTAGGGTTCATCCAAGCAATTTGGTGTGCCCCATTTTTGTTGATGAAAACGCGAAGAGACCTGTTCCTATAGTGTCTTTGCCTGGGTATTCTCGTCTTCCAATTGATTGTGTAACTGATGATGCGAGAAATGCTCTTGAGCAGGGAGTAAAGTCTGTACTTCTTTTTGGGATTCCATCAAAAAGGGACGAAGTTGGTTCTGGTGCATTTGCTGTGGATGGAGTTGTTCAGAGGGCGATTCGTAAACTGAAGTGCGAATTTGGTGATGAACTTGTTGTTATGTCTGATGTTTGCCTTTGTGAGTATGCTTCTCATGGTCACTGTGGCGTTGTGAAAGACGATGAAATCGTTAACGATTCTACTCTAGAGTTTTTGCAGAAAATGGCTGTTAGTCATGCCGAAGCTGGCGCCGATCTTGTGGCGCCATCCAGTATGATGGATGGGCAAGTTAAATTCATTAGAGAAGCATTAGATGATTCTAACTTTGATGATGTAGGAATAATGGCTTACTCTGTTAAGTACGCTTCTTGCTTTTATGGACCTTTCAGGGACGCTGCTGGCTCTGCGCCCAGCTTTGGAGATAGAAAGTGTTACCAAATGGGTTATGGAAACTCCGATGAAGCTCTTCGAGAAATGGAGTTGGATGTAAATGAGGGTGCAGATATTTTGATGGTTAAACCAAGTTTGGCTTACTTGGATATTATACAGTTAGCAAAATCGAATTTCAATCTACCCGTTGCTGCATATAACGTGAGTGGAGAGTATGCTATGGTGAAAGCTGCTGCTCGTATGGGATGGATAGACGAAAAATCTGCAGCCCTTGAGATGTTAACTGGAATAAAACGGGCTGGTGCTGATATCATTGTTACATATTTTGCTAAGGATGTGAAATCGTGGTTAAACCAGTTTTAAGAAAAACTATGTCAGAAGGGCTCTTTGAGAGAGCCCAGAGTGTTTTACCTAGTGGAGTAAACAGTCCTGTTAGATCGTTTAGTCCATACCCCTTCTTTGTTGAGTGCGCAAAAGGTTCAAGGTTAATCAGCGTAGACGGGGACTCCTACATAGACTACTGTATGGCTTATGGTCCCCTGATTTTAGGGCACTGCTTTGAGGGCATTTTGGATGCAGCAAGAGAGCAGTTACAAAAAGGTACACTTTATGGGGCTCCAACAGAGAACGAGGTAAATCTTGCAGAGCTAATCAGCGAAATCTTTCCATGCATACAGATGTTACGGCTAGTTAATTCGGGCACCGAAGCTACAATGCATGCTATACGTTTGGCTAGAGGTTTTACTGGAAAAAAGAAGATCATCAAATTTGAGGGGTGCTATCACGGGGCGCATGATTATGTTCTTGTGAAGGCTGGTTCAGGTGCCACTTCATTTGGGGCTCCGGATTCGCTTGGAATCCCTGAAGAGACTACACGAAACACCATCGTTTTGCCATACAATAACTATCCCGCTCTAGAGCAAGTCATCAAGCAAGAGCACAGTGATATTGCTGCGGTGATTGTTGAGCCCGTAATCGGTAATGCTGGTTTAATACTGCCTAACAGTGAATATTTGCATAAGATAAGAAAACTAACAGAAGTTTACGGGGTTCTTCTAATTTTTGATGAGGTTATCACGGGCTTTAGGCTTGCCTTGGGTGGTGCTCAAGAATATTATCAAATAAAGCCTGACTTGGTCACGTTAGGCAAAATCTTGGGCGGTGGCTTTCCAATAGGCGCTTTTGGAGGACGAAAAGAAATCATGCATCATCTCTCGCCATCTGGCAAAGTGTATCAGGCAGGCACGTTTAGCGGTAACCCTCTTTCTGTTTCTGCGGGTTATTCGATTCTTCAAACTTTGCGTAAAAATAAAGATGAAATTTATCCTAAACTGGAACGCAACTGCAATGAGTTAACTAAGGCTGTTGCAGATTTAGCTTTGTCTAGTAACGTGGATGTACAAGTGAACAACATTGCTTCTATGTTCCAAATCTTCTTCACTTCTAGCCCAGCTATTGATTACATCAGCGCTAAAACATCTGATACCAAAAAATTCTCTACATACTTTAGGGCGCTGCTCAAGCAGGGCGTGTTCATTCCTCCCTCACAGTTTGAGACCTGTTTTTTGTCAACAGCGCATAGCATCGAAGATTTAGAATGCACTATTGAAGCCATTGATTGTGCTCTACAAAAAGTATCAACTCAACACAGGTGTAACCAATGATATTGACAGTTGGCACCCGCGGAAGCAAGCTATCACTCACGCAAACAAATAATGTTATAGCAACTCTCAAATCCCTTCATCCAGAGTTGACGTTTAACGTTAAAGTAATCAAAACGTTGGGCGACAAAGAGCAAACGTTGTCTCTTTTTTCGCTGGACAGAAAAGGCATCTTTGAAAAAGAGATCGATTTGGCAATAGAAAAAGGCGAAGTAGATTTTGCTGTTCACAGCCTCAAAGATGTTCCCATACTTGAACATTCAAAGACAACCATAGCAGCAATACCAAAACGCAATTCTCCACACGACACCCTCATATCAAAAGATAACGTTTCTTTTGTTGAGTTGCCAAAAGGTGCAATAATAGGAACTAGCAGCCTGAGGCGGATGGCTCAAGCCAAACATCTTCGTCCTGACCTAGAAGCTAAACCCATACGGGGTAACGTTGATACCCGTATTCGAAAAATCAAAACTGGAGAATATGACGCAATAATAGTTGCTGAAGCTGGGCTTAAACGGCTGAACCTAGAAAACCAAATCACACAACGTTTTTCACTGGAACAGTTTGCGCCATCTGCAGGTCAAGGAGCCCTAGCCATAGCAACAAAAAACGACAACAAAACAGTGATAAAAATTCTACAATCAATTAATCATCCACCATCACAAGCTGAAGTAACTGCTGAACGAAACCTTGTGCTCGCCCTAGAAGGCGGCTGCCGCGTTCCAATCGGTGCAATCGGTCGTGCAGATGGTGAGCATTTGTCGTTTTATGGTTGTGTATTCTCGCTGGATGGACAGCGAAAAATCTTTTCGTCTGCAACGGGAAAACTTGATGAGGCACAGAACTTAGGCAAAAAGGTTGCACAGAGCCTGTTAAAGCAGGGAGCTAAAGAGTTAGAAGCTGAATGGAGGCAAAAATATGGCACATGGTAAAGTGTTTCTTGTTGGAGCTGGACCTGGAGACCCACGGCTTGTTACCTTGAAGGCTGTTGATGTCCTAAAACAAGCCAATGCTGTGGTTTATGACCGCTTGGTGTCTGAGCAAATTCTTGATTTTGCTCCAAAAGCTGCCGAAAAATTTTATGTTGGAAAAAGCTCAGAGAAACATGAGCTTTCTCAAGAAAAAATCAATGAGTTGCTGGTTAATCTGGCTCTTGATGGCAAAACAGTTGTAAGGCTCAAGGGAGGAGACCCCTATGTTTTTGGTAGAGGAGGAGAAGAAGCCGAAGCCCTAGCAGATAACAAAATAGCTTTTGAGGTTGTGCCCGGAGTCACTTCTGCAATAGCTGCTCCTGCATATGCTGGTATTCCAGTTACTCACAGGGATTACGCTTCATCTTTTGCTGTAGTTACGGGTCATCAAGCAGCAGACGCAGATGCGCCTATAGATTGGAGCAGGCTAGCTGGTTCGGTAGATACAATTATCGTTTTGATGGGTGTAGGATCATTAGAATCCACAGCAAAAAGTCTGATGCAAGGAGGTCTTAATCCTGATGTGCCTGTGGCAGTTATTGAATGGGGCACAACAGCGAAGCAAAGAACTTTAGTTTGCACCTTAGCCACGGTCGCAAAAGAGACTAAGGCGAAAAGTGTGAGACCTCCTGCTGTTATTGTGATTGGGAAAGTTGTTGATTTAGGGAGTAAGCTCAGATGGTTCATGATGCCATAGTGTTGAACGGGAAAACTGTTGCCATAACAAGACCTCTTGACCAAAGTGAAGAAACTGGTAAGCTGATTAAAAGTTATGGTGGAAAGCCTTACTTTGTTCCCTGTATAACGATTAAGCAAAGCTGTGATTCGTCCTCTGTGAAGAGTTTTGTAAATCAGCTGGAAAACAGCCAAATCCATTATGTTTTGTTCATGAGCGTCAATGGAATACGGTATTTGTTTAGTTGTGCAGCAGATTTGGGGCTGAAAACTCAACTCAAGGCAAGTTTAAAGAAAACCGTTGTGATGGCGGTTGGTTCAAAGACTGCACAGCAGTTAACTGACCATGGGATTGATGTGAATTTGGTTCCAGAGAAATACAGTTCAGTGGGGATAATCGATTGTTTAACTCAGCAGGAGATTTCTGGCAAGTCAATTTATATTCCCCGAACAAGTGGCGCTTCCCCTGATCTTGCAAACAACCTTAGACGCCTAGGGGCAAATGTTACTGAGCTGTATGTGTATGAATCTTTGCTTCCCACTGGCAAAGGTTTAAACAAAAAATTTCTTAACGATTTGAGGCACGGCACAATCGACGCTATTGTTTTTGGCAGCTCTTTAAGTGTTAAGAACCTGTTCGAAATGATGAATGATCTTGTCTGTGAAAAAGAGTTACGGGAATTAATGAACCGTAAATTAACTATTGTGGCAATAGGTCCTGTAACCGCCAAGACGCTGCTTGACATGGGTTTAAGTGTTGAAGTAACACCCGATGTATACCTGTTTGAAGATGCACTAAAGGCGCTAAGTCAGTACTGGACTGTTAGCTAACTCATGCATGTTTGTGACTTCGGTTCGTTTTCTCTTTGTTTCTGCTATGATTTTTGCATAAACTAATTTAAGCTACGCTTAACCAAATGACGAATCATTGACATAATCCAAGGTACGATACAATGATTGATATTTCGTTCACGGAGAAGACTGATTACATTTCTAGATGCCTAGAACTTGCTATACTCTTAGAGGTTAGTGGATACCCAAAGCCCGGAAACGTTCACCGGACAGCAGACTTTTCGGCAACAACCTTTGAGCATTATCTTGCGTCTGCGGTTGCAGTAGCGCCTTCTTTTAGGGTGGCGGCTGGGCAGGGAATCAAAGTTTCTGAAGGCACAATAGATGCTTCACAGGTGGGAATCGGGAATATAATCAAAGATGCTGTTAACCGTATGTTGGGGAGTCAGAGTGGCGGCAATACTTTGTTGGGTGCGATAATTATTCTTGCTCCAATAGCGGTTGCGGCGGGAATGATTCCTAACAGTTTTTCTTTATCCAAGCTTAGAAAAAACATCAAGGTGGTTGTTGAATCGACAACTCCAGAGGACGCTGTTGACGTTTATGATGCGATAGCCCTTGTTAGTCCTGGGGGATTAAATAAGTCCAAGAAATTTGATGTGACCGACCCAGACTCGAAGAAACAGCTTCTGGATGAGGGTGTAACCTTGTTTGACACATTTAAGATTGCAAGTTCTTATGATTCTATTGCCTCTGAGTGGGTGAACAATTATCCAATCACCTTTGATTTGGGCTATCCTTACCTAGTCAAGCAACTTAAACAGACACAAAACATCAACACGGCTACTGTTCACGCGTTCATGAAGGTTCTCGCAGAAGTTCCGGACACGTTCATTTCACGAAAAGTAGGGCAATCTAAAGCAGAAGCCATCTCAGCTGAAGCTGCGCAGGTGCTAAAGGAAGGCGGTTTAACAACAGCTTTGGGCAGAAACCTTCTCCTAAAGCTTGATGGCAAACTCAGAGACCCAGACAATAATCTAAGTCCAGGAACAACCGCCGACATAACCGAAGCAGTGTTAGCCCTCAATAACCTAAACGGCTACAAACCCTAAGACAGACCATTTATTCTTTTTGTTGCTTCTACCAAGCCGATGGGACCAGCCATCATCACGTCGCCTCCAGGCGTTGCGAAATGAACTGGAAGATTTGTTTTTGCTAAAATGTTTCTGTTTGGTCCAGTCACAACCACTTTTTTGATTGCCGTGTAGCTTGGCGGTTTTTTTAGGTAGAACATGCCGTGCCCATTATCGTCGAAAACTTGTTCATTGCTGAGTTTTCCGTCCGCAAAGTCTTTTAGAAGATTCTCTATTTTTTGTGGATTTAGCAGTCGCGTGTGATGCTCTAAGACTGCGGTGACTTCGCCTTTTGATATTATTGCAGCCATGGTGTGTCCGTTGCCTACATTGACTGCAAGAATTGGGTCATCATCCTTTATTCTTGAGTCCATTAGGCATCCAAGTATAGCATCTGGAGACGTATCCATAACAATCACTTGAGCGTTTGGTAAATGCCTCTTTGCGGTGCGCGCCGCTGACTTCATCCGCGGATAATGTGAAGGAATTTCGTTTTCTTTGAAGGCAAAGGCTTCAGGTTTTGGATTGTTTTTTAGCAGTTCCTTGATTTTGTTGATTCTGAATTGTCTGTTGGTCATTTCCTCTGGGAAAACTCCGTGGTCCTGAACTGCGATTGCAACAAAATCTATGTCCGAAAATGGTTCATCAAACGACTTTAGGAATTCACGTAGTTTGTCTATGTTCACTTCTTCAAGGACTATTGTTTCTCCTTTGAAGTTTTCTGGTCCAAGCTCGGGAACAACTTGTATTCCCCGTTCTTTGACTTGGGTTAGACTGTTTCTTACAGTGTATGCTGCGTCTTTTGTCATGTAGACTTTGAATCCTGCTTCAACATGTTTTTTTAGTGCATGCGAAAGAGGTCCGCCCCCTACTGTGTCTCCTTTAACAAAAAGGTTCTTGCCTTGAAGCGTTGCCTCTTTTACTTTTGCAGCAAAAATTTGGCATGGCGATGGCAGAACCATCTTTATGCAGTTCTCGATGCTGCTTTTTTTGTCGTCATAAAGTAGGACATCTTCAGTTCCCGCGCCTATATCTATGGCTAAAATCTTCATGATTTATTCCCCTTTTTAGCTTGTCAACGGTGGATGAACTAAAAACTCTAGGCGCCTCTCATCTACTTTTCGATTAACCCCTTCAAGTCCACAACTGCTGTGAGTAAAAAGTCAGCTGCATTTTTGTTCCTTAAGCCACAAATCTAAAGACAACAATGTGTTATCTCTTAATTTTTCTGAAAAAAGGCTGTTTTCAACAATGAACCTCTATTAGTATACTACTATGCTGAAAAACCACATGAAATAAGATTTAACCCAAACATATGTTACCTGCTTGGACCTGAGTGTAAGTATATGTAGTTTTTTCGTTTGCACGCTTAGTTCTCTCATTCATTTGTTCGCACACTCACGCAAAGAAAAAATGTGTGCTAACAGTTTAGCGAGTTTTCTTTTGTGTATTCTTTGATTTCTTGTATAAAATCGCTCATGGCGGGTTGCCAAGTGTAAATATTCAATTCTTCAATTGCACGTGTCATGGCTACGTAAAATAGTCTACGTTCTTGCTCTATTCTATCTTGAGGCGGATAATCTATTCTTGCAAGTTCTATTATGTTTGAATCCTCAATTTTACATGGAAATCCGAAAGTATCATCGATGACGTCAAGAAGAAAAACAATTTTTGCTTCTAATCCTTTACTTCCGTGAGCTGTAAGTAGTCTAATATTGTTTGTTGTTTGCCAATTTTCATGAATTACCTTCAAATTGTTTTCTTTAGCTAAATCTCTGATTAACTTAACAATTGGTAAAAACGCGTATCCATGACGGGTTCTTGTTTTTAGACATCTGCTAATTATTAATATATCATTTAGAGCGAAACCGTTGTTTAGATATTCAATTATTCGGTTAATACAGTGTTCAGCAATTTGATCATGATAACTACATTTATGGTTTTTTTTGTGTTGTGAGCAATAAAGTTGAATTTGTTTAGGGTCACTTTTTTTTGCTCGTGTCGGTTTTTGAATCTGACAGCTTGTGTTGTTTTTTATCAAATTTGCACCTGCGTCAACTATTGTTTTTGTGCTTCGATAATTTGTTGATATTATTTTGATTGATGGATTTTCAAAGTATTTTGAGAAATTAACGAAGAAATTGATGTTAGACCCAGAAAAACTCATTATGCTTTGCCAATCATCACCGACACAAAATAATTTACAGTTGGGGTTTCGCTCCATAAGAATTTTAATTAATTGATATCGTTGGGCGCTAATATCCTGATATTCGTCGATTAATATATGGTCATAACAAACACTTCTTAGGTTTGGTTTATTCGTTAGTTCGGTTATTGCTAAATTTATCATATCTTCAAAGTCAATTTTTTCATTAGATTGGAGAATTTCTTCATATTGTTCAAAAATAGGTAAAACCAATTTTCCAAAGGCTATTTGCTTTTGACTCCACTTGCTTTCTTTCATTCTTTTTTGTATTCTCTCAGGAGATAATCCATATGTTTTTGCAGTCGTAATGAAAGTCGCTAATTCCTCTACAGGTGTCCTGTAAGAATCCCAAGCCAACTCAACAATTTCGTCATAACTTTTTAGTGTAAACTTAAACTCCATTTGATATCTATTATTGAGTGTATCTGTAACTCGTCGTTTAAGCAATTCAATGAATCGATAAGGATGTTCTTTGTTGTATTCGTATGAAAATGTTTCAACTAATATTTTGTCATTGGTCGCAAACCATTGCTTTTTCAGGTCCATTGACGCTCTGTATTCTTCTGTTGACTGGCTGAACCATTGAGGAACTTCTCCATTTTTTGTCAATCCCCAATGTTCAAGATATACAGAATATTGGGGTAAATAAAAATCAGGTTTAAAACTTTTTACATCAGTTTCGTAAACTACCTTTATTTCTTTGTTGTTAAGTTTGTGGGTTAAAAAGAAATCCATGATCTCTTTTTCATCTCTACTCTTTACTTTAGTGCCATCTATAGCAATGTAAGCTCGTCCTAGAGAATATTCTAAAGAATTCTTTTTTTCTTCACTTTCTGATTCTTCATTATCCTTAAAAATTTTTATAAAATCTAAGAATAACTTAAAAAATTCAGGCTCATTTTTAATTTTGTTCCCAAAAATCTTTCCAATAATTCTGTGTTTTTTGTTGTCATCGATTATGTCTGTATGCCTGTACTTGGTTCTCGCTTCTTCTAAGATATTTTTTCCAAGTTTATGAAATGTGCTCACGTTGATTTTATCGAGTCCAAACCTATTCTTTAATCTTTTTTCAATTTCTTCTCTGGCTTTTCTTTGATATGCTATTGCTAAGATTTTTTCTTGTGGGCTTGAGTCAGGTTTTCTTTTTGCGATGTAGGCAATCCTTGTGATTAGTACTTCTGTTTTTCCTGATCCTGCTGCCGCTACAACTAGATTGTGTTTGTCGTCAGTTACGATTGCTGTTTGTTGTTCATCATCAAGAGTGAATTTTCCCTTGCTCCAAAGAAATTTATAGTCTTTTTTTCTTTGTTTAATAAATTTAGAATTATAATTGAGCAAAGATTGTTTCAGGACTTCTAATTTTCTTGAATATCATTCACATTCAAAATGGGCATTTTTTGTAGTTGTTTGATTTCTTTTTCAAACGACTCTATAGTGGTTAAGACTTCTTTTTGTTTAGGTGTAATTAGATAGGATCCACTATCTAAAATGTCGTTTACCTGTTTAGTTATGACTTCAATTTTTAGTTGTAGTATTTTTTGACTTTTTTCAATCATTACATTATTGAGAATCTGAATTTTTTTAATACTAGAATTATATGCTGCGTTTCCAAAGACGTCTTCAGACGATTTCAATACAGACTCAATCGTCTTAATTTCTTGATAAATTTCAGGTTTTTCATATAATGAATTTCTACTGGTTTCCTCAAAGTATCTTTCAAGAATAATGCTGAGAACTTTATTTGCGTTTATTGTGAGTGATTGAATATGTTTTTCATTATTTTTTCCTAGACCATAACCAATTAAAAAGATTTTCAAAAGTTTTCTAAATCTGGTACGTTGTTTTGCCTTCTTTATTTCTTTAAGGATTTGAAGCAAATCTTCAAGTGAATAATTAACCGTCATTGAAAAAACAAACACCAGACATTTTTTTACTGAATTAATTTTGTTTTCCGTATAAACGTCTTGTGAATACAAAATATGTTAAGAGTTTCTTCATATGCTGTAGCTATCTTAACATTATTCACATCAGCAGATTACCTTTACATTGTAATACGCTGCCATCGATAACAATTGTTGGTGCCTTCGTCATTGGTTGTGTACCTTTTTAAATGCCTTCAAGTATGCCTTTAGATGTTTAATTTTAAATTCACGCTTCCACTAATATTAGTGGCTGTCATTGGTACCTTACCTGACTAGTCAAAACATATTACGCTAAATTACGCCGTCCTTTTGAATAACCGATACTTTCGGTTTTCATGATTGGTCATGTTATATACAAGTCAAAGTTCTTATGTCGAGCATATTTTTCTGTATACCTAATGAAGAGAGAAATTGAGCGAGGGAACATGAGTGGACGGGAACACACCCTCCTTAATACTTGTGCACGCATCCGTTCAACTATATACTTATTTAATGTTGATGTCAATTTTTCACTCAAAACAAACACTCTCTAAATCTGTTATGTTTTGTCTCTTCCTTGATTCGCCCGTTTATGCCTGAACTTTATATCAGAGTACTGCATAATGAATGAAAGCTCAGGTAGAAATAGGGTGTAATTGACAGCTAGACCAAAATCAGGATGTTAAGTGATGGAAGACGATCTCAGCAATTCTGGACCAAAAAGGCTAGTTTCAGGCGGGATTTGGTTCTTAGGGCTCATGATTCTAAGTGGCGTTTTTTGGCTTTTGCTGGGTGTTCAAGTGAATGACACATACGGGTCTTCAGGTTTTGGTTTATTCAATATGACCTATTCTGTGTTTGATTTCATGTGGGCACTCTTTTTTGGAGGCTTGTTTGAAGGGCTAATCCATTTTGGGGCGTGCCATCTAACAGAAAAAGGCGTGAATATTTCTCGGTATTTTTCGGATTACGTTAGATACCTTACAGTGTTGAGTGTCGTGATGTTTGTTGTCTTAGTTGCGGCATCTGTTGTAACAACTAGCAGCATAATGCGGATAATTCTAGTTTCTTTGGCAGTTGCATTCTTGTTTTCAGGAACAAAAGATGCGCTGTCTTCGATAATGGGTTCTTTACATAATAGCAAGCAGCTCTCGATAATACAATCCAGCGGATTTTATGCCGTTTCCATAGTTGGCATAATATTGATATTGTTATTCAAGTTGCCTTACGATTTAATTCCTGTCTTGGTAGTGATTGCGCCCATCTGTCAATTGGTTCTTTGTATGTACTTTCTTCGACCATACCTCAAGAGCCTATATGCTCTAAATTTGGATTATTTGAAAAACAAGAAACTTTCCCACTCGATAATGGAAGACTTTAAGGAATTCAAGCACATACTCGTTTTCGGTTTCTCTATTTCTGTTGGAAAAATCTCGTTCATGATAATGAAAAGCCTAGACATACCGATACTTTCTGTCTTTTTTGACATCTCGAATGTCGGAGTTTACAGTGTTGCAGACACAATATCTAGTGTACTCTTCTCTATGACTGCTCTTTCGCTGCCAATAATTTCATCCATTTCTGAAGCATGGAGCAAAAAAGACAATGCCCTGATAGAAAAATACGTCAAAATTTCTGTGAAATTCCCTATTCTCTTAGGTTTACCCTTGACGATAATAATCTTTGTTTTAGCCGAACCAATAGTCATAGGAATATACAACCCCGTCTCCCAAGGAGCCATAGTACCCCTTCAAATCCTCATCATCGGAACATTCCTTCTAATGTTCGCACGCACCCTCTCCTCCATACTAATCGGCATCGGAAAACCCAAACTATCTGGAACCCTGTTAGCAGTTGCTGCTACACAATACCTTGCTTCTCTGTTCATTTTCGTACCCTTATTTGGTCTAAATGGCGCCGCAATCTCCCTGACCCTCACAGGCGTTACATCACTTGTTTTGCTCCCCATCTTCATAAAGCGGCACATAAAAGTCGACATATTTTCAGGGCTTCACAAAGTTTTAGTTGCAGGCGCAGTTTCAGCGGCAATACTTTTCATCATACCTAAAACCGATTTTCTTGTAATCATGCTTGGAACTATTGCAAGTACTGCAGCATATGTCATAATACTATATTACACAGGCTACATCGATAAAGAGGACATCAACATGCTAAAAACCGCAAGAGCCGAATCGTAAAACCCAAAATAAACTCTAGCCTCCTCAAAGGCACACTCGGAAAACAAATTCTGGGTTTTAGGTCAAAATTTAATAGTCAAATAGTGTTTTGTGCTCTTAAGTTACATCTAAACAGTGTGGATGAAAAGGAGACGTTATAGATTGTTCAATAGAGTTATAGTTGCCGTTGTTGGAAGCAGTAATTCCGGAAAAACCACCGCCATAGAAGCCATCATTAAAGGATTAACCAAAAAAGGTTACACAGTTGCATCCGCAAAACGTATTCCAGAACAAGACTTCACCATAGACAAAAAAGGAAAAGACACATACAAACACGCCCAAGCAGGCTCAAGCACAGTGCTAAGCGTAGCCCCAAACGAGTTGGCTGTCATAACAAAAGTTGACACCAAAAAATATACGCTAGAACAGCTTATCGCACAAATTCCAGAAGAAACTGACGTCATAATCATTGAAGGTTTCAAAAGCTTAGTTGGACACGATATGACTATACCAAAAATAGTGGCAACAACATCAGACAATGAAATTGTACAGGCACTTGAACGATACAAAAACATTCTAGCATTCATCGGTCACATTCCAGACCAAAAAATCGAAACCGAAATCCCATTCATAGACACCCTGCATGAACCAGAAAAACTTGTTGAAATTGTAAACAAAAAAGTTGCAGTTCTGGTAGAACGAAAACGTGAACGCGAAAAAAGAATCACAATATATGTAGACGAACAAATCTTGCCCTTAGGCGATTTTGTTCAAGACATAATAAGAAACAGTGTTCTTGCAATGATCGCAAGCTTAAAAGGAGCAAAAATAAAAGGGGAAGAGAAGGTTTCGATAGCTATTAAACGATTAACAAAAGGCTAGCAAACTCAAGTGGCATTTTGGGATTCAAAGAGAAGGCTTTGTTATAGGGAGACAGGAGATTTTCATTACTGCCAAAGGAATTTGTTTCTCTCTGAATCTTTCCAAGTCCACTTATCATGAGCTCACTTAACCTCCAGTTCATTTTATAGCGCTTTGAAGGCTTCAGACCACTCGTTGTATGTCGAGATAACACGTGGAGATACGCTGGGTTTTCTATCCGCTAAGATACCTTTGAAGTCATCAATAGACAACGGTCTAGGCTTCGCATCTTTGTCGCTTGCTTTACCTGAATCAAATAGTTCTCCGATAACACGCAGATGAGCTGACTGGCAAATATCACGTATGTCACTTCCAGAGAAACCTGCAGCTAACCTAGCAAACTCGTCAAGATCCATCTTCGGCGACAGATTCAGATGCTCAGTATAAAGCTTTAACAGATGCAGTCTGGCATCGTAATCAGGCAGCGGAACCATTATCCGTTTTTGAAATCTGCGTATAAACGGCCAGTCAAGAGCCCAAGGCTTGTTTGTCGCTCCAATAACATAAGCATGGATGTTCTTACCCTTATCCATAACTCCATCCATCTCTTTAAGAAACTGGTTGCGAACTCGGGTTTCTCCACCGACCTCATTCGAATGCATACCAATCAGCGAATCTAACTCATCAATAAACAGTATAGCGGGGCGTCCATTGCTTGCAGTATTTCTTGCCTGATTAAACAACTTAGCAACATTCTTTTCAGCTTCACCTAACCACTTCGACATAATCGAGGCGGCATCCACAGAAACAAACGCTGCATCGATTTCAGTTGCAACAGCAGCTGCCATCAAAGTCTTTCCACAGCCGGGAGGACCAAACAGAAGTATTCCCCGTGGCCAACCTAATGGAAACAGGTCAGGTCTCTCAACCGGATAAACTATGGCTTCTTTAATGGCTTTTTTAGCAATCTCTAGACCAACAACTTGGCTCCAGCTTACGTTAGGTTTCTCTTGTAGTACCAGTTCGTCATAGCTTGCTTTTTCGTCAGTATTTCCTGCTTCTGCGTCTGGCTGATTATCCATCATCTCTACTGATCTCTCTGGCTGAGAATGACCGTTACCATTGTTAAATGGCTGAACAGGTCCTCCTCCTTGCAACGCTTTTATGCGTTCCTGATATGCCTGCGCACGTTGAATATACACCGAATTTAAACCATAATTCGGGTATAACCTGACAAGTTTAAGAAGAGTTGAGATACCTTTCTGGTACATTGTAATGGCCATCCCCTTTGACCCTTGTTTGTCAAGGCGGACAGCCTCCAAAGCATATTTCGTTGCTGCTTGTTCAAGTTCTTGAGAAGCACTCATGTAAGTCACGACGCAATCTTGATTTTTCCTTTTACTCCCAGAGTTTCTAAGGCCTTTTCAATTTCTCCACATGCAACCTGTAATTCAGTAGCACATTGAGATATATCGAGTTGTCCTTCACGTCTTTTTGCATATTCCAAGACCGATTCCTCTAAGTCGTCATTAACTGTCCAAGCGATACGTTTCACTTCAGTGTCTTTGTATGAAACAACTTTTTGGCGGCGTATTGGCTCAGAAATCTCTGAACAGGAAGCTGTAAGAGCAACCATCTTTCTTTGTTTTACGACCCGCTGTTGCGGTTGAGGTGCTTGTATGACCGGAGCAGACGTTGGAGGTTCGGGAAGCTTCTCGGTTATTTGTTCCTCCAGAAAATCGGCGACTTCTGCGAGAACTTCTTCGCCGCCTGGAGTCTTAATATCCGTTGGCACTTCAAGTTTTGAGGAGTCGATTTTTGACATGGTCATAACCTCAAATATGCTTTCATTAACCCTTTCCATTTCAATGGCCATTTGTGGCATGAATGAACTAAGACCTTTTGTTACCGATTGAAGGTTCCTGAGAACTGGTTTGAGATCAGAAAACGCTGAATTAAATTCTTTTAGTGTTTCTAGCCGTAATATTACACGTTCCACAAGAATCTGTGTGTGGTAGATAACCTTGGTGAGTTTTCTAACTTCAGCAAGTTCTGTAGCAAATATTGCGGCTCGTTCTTTGTTTTTTTTCTTTAATGCTGTCGCACAAGTTGTGAAAAGAATTTTATCTCTTCGCGTAAGTTTGACAATAACTTGGCCTAATTTAAACTGTTGAGACTTGAGTTTGGGTACTGCCTCAACAACTAGCTTCTCAAATTGGGGGGAAGCCCGGAAAGGGTTTTTGATGGATTGTCCCTCACAGACCTACTAGATTACGAACTTTGTTTACTGGGGTTCCGTACGTGGATGATTACCGGGGGTTCTGGAAGGTTTGACGTAACAGTAGCTGGTGCCTTTGGAGCCTCAGTTTGTTCTGGAGTTTTTGTTTGTGGTACTTCAGGTGCTGGTGTAGTTTTCTCTCCGAGGAGCAGGTTGTCTAGTTTGCTCTTTAAAACTTCTAGGTCGCTTTTTTCTGCGTTAACTCCCTTTAGTCCCCACTGTATAATCTTCAAGGCTTTCTCGTAAGATTCACTGTTTAGTCTGCCGATTTCGCGTTCGATTTCCAAGTTTATCAAAGCTGAGTGTAGTTCATGAATCTGTTTGTTGCAGCGTTCAATTTCACTGTCTATATTATCCACTAGCCCTTTGGCTTTGTCCTTTAGTTGATTTAGAGCTCCTTCAAAGGTCATGTGTAAATCATCGTACATTTCCGGCGGAATCTTCTTCTTTGCAACCAGCTCGTTTAATGCCTTGTCTTTTCTCCAAATCAATGGAATTTCTTGGCACAAAGAGTTAGCTTTCAATTTGAGTGTCGGAGAAATCACCAGGTTCCCGTTGTCCATTTTAATCTGATCGCTGGAGTAGCTAAGGAACTCTCCGTCACCGTGTTCAACAAAGATTCCATCTATTCGACCTGTGGGTGTTACCTTGAATGATGCAACTCGACCTATTTGTCTTCCATACTCATCCTTTATTTGGTTACCAACAAAAAGAAAGGGGTTGGAAATTGGTTTTGACACAGTGTCACCTCCTTAATTTCCGTGCACACCTATGTTTATTGCAGAGTTATGTCTCGCTTCCCATTGATTCCCCAAATGATGGGATGCCCGTGGGCAAATCTGGGAACTTTTCTTTGACTTTCTGCTCTGCAACAGTTGCGGCTTCGTTGAGTATTTTTTGTGCATCGTCGCCTGCGGTCTGGAAGTCAATGTTCATGCCCGAGTTGTAACCCGCATCCATGATAATTCCACTGAGCAAGTTTCCGATACTGCCAATTTCACGTTCTGCCTCTGGGAATACTGTGCCCATTCCTGACTTGACGTTGCGTAGCACATTAACTGCTGGCGCCAAGGTACTGACTACATCGCCAAGCTCTGAAACTGTGCTCAGTCTGAGAACTATCTGTTCTAGGGCTAGCCTAGAGTGCATAATCATTCGTTCCATTTTTCGTATTTCTGCCAATTCGTTGGCGAAGACGTTTGCGCGTGCCATGTCATGTTTTGTGTATGCACTAACTATTTTTTGGAATATTGCTTTGTCGCGGTCTGTGAATCGGTCTGCAGCTTTGTCTAGTTTCTGTATCTGCATTTCCATTCTTTTTACTGCGAAATCTAATCGTGGTTTCAATGGACCCGGAGGGCGAACCGCGTCCTTAATTTTACTACTGAGAGGTGTGTCGTCGACTCCTTCTCCCCATTTTTTTGCAAATTTTTCAGACATTCTAAATTCCTCACGCAAGGAGGTGTGTTTAAAGCGTATTATTACGTTGTTAATATGCAGCGAACATTTACATATATATTAGACATATCATACCCATTCTACCGCCGTTTTGAGCTTTAAAGCTAAGATTGAAAGAGAGATGGGGCGCATACCCGAAAATAGACAGTTTCGTGTAAGTTACACTCAAAAGCGCGAAGAATTAACTGTTAAAAGCAAGGTGAAACGGATATGAGTGACCGAATAAAAATACTGGGAGTATTCGCCCTGTTAGGTTTCGTAGGTGGAATAGTCGCTAACGTTGGTTTCCACACAGTGTGGCCATGGTTAGTAGCTAATTTTCCTTTAATATTCTCTGCAGAGTGGGTTATCTCGGGAATGGCAGGTGCTCTGATAACTACATTCTTTGTAGTGATCTGGGTATACCTAAGTAAACCCTCCTCGGAGTAAAGGGAAAAACTTCCTCCCTCCTTTATTTGAGGCTCCCCCGCGTCTTTCTATAGCGGTAAGCAAGTTTTTGTTTTGATACATGCCAAAAACTGAAAACCTTTTAAGAGCGTGTTTTTCTTTCAAGTTTAATCTTTTTTAGTTGCTGGATGATAGCATGCGATTCAAGTTAGTGGCTCCTTACAAAATGTCGCCTGGTCAGGAAGAGGCAGTGGAAAAGCTGGTCTCAAACTTTGAGACGTCAGATAAGCAGACTCTTCTTGGGATTACTGGAAGCGGCAAAACGTTTGTTATGGCGAATTTAATTAACAAACTTCATAAGCCCACTTTGATTATTGCTCACAACAAAACTTTGGCGGCTCAGCTTTATGCTGAATTAAAAGAGCTTTTTCCGGATAATCGAGTGGAGTATTTCATTTCGTTTTATTCTTATTATCAGCCTGAATCATACTTGCCGACAACTGACATGTACATCGAAAAGGATTCTGACATCAACGAGCAAATAGAAAAGATGCGCATGCATGCAGTTTCCAGTATTGTCAGCAGGGAAGATACCATAATTGTGGCGAGCATAAGCTGCATTTACGGTTTAGGAAACCCTGAGGATTTCAAGGGCATGGCGGCAGATTTGAGTGTTGGAAAACAGATGAAACGCAGAGAATTGCTGCAGGCTCTAGTGAATATGCAGTATGAGCGTAACGATAAGTTTCTTGAGGCTGGCAGGTTTCGGGTTCGAGGAAACGTTGTGGATGTTATTCCTTCATACGAGGAAGATATTTTGCGAATTGAGCTTGAAGGCGACAAAATCAAGAGCATAAAAGAAGTTGATGCAATAACTGGTGACGTTAAGGTTCGTGTTGACAAGCTTACTTTGTATCCTGCAAGACAGTATGTTGTGCCTGAAGAGAAACAAAAAAGGGCACTCGAGCAAATAAAACAAGAACTTGCTGAACAGCTGCCTAAGCTTCCTGCTCTTGAAGCTCAAAGACTCAAAAAACGAGTGAAATATGACCTTGAAATGATCAAAGAGATGGGCTACTGCAAAGGAATCGAAAACTACAGTCGCCATTTTGATGGACGCAGCATTGGTGAACCGCCGTTTGTTTTGCTTGACTATTTTCCTAAAGACTATTTGTTGATAATTGATGAAAGTCACCAGTCAATTCCACAATCGCGGGCTATGTTTAATGGTGATTATTCGCGAAAAAAGAATCTTGTTGATTATGGTTTTCGGCTTTCGTGTGCTTTTGATAATCGTCCGCTCAAGTTTGAGGAATTCGAGAAAAAGATGGGAAAAACATTGTTTGTTTCTGCGACTCCAGCAGATTATGAGCTGCAAGTCAGCGGTAAACCTGTAGAGTTAATAACAAGGCCTACTGGGCTTCTTGACCCCGAAGTTGAAATTCATCCCATTGAGGGTCAGATGAAGCATTTGATGGTAGAAGCAAAAAAGACAATTGACAGAGGCGACCGAGTCTTGATTACCACTCTCACAAAGAGAATGGCAGAAGACTTGACTGATTATTTGGTGAAAGAAGGCTTCCAAGTTAGGTACATGCACTCTGAAATTGACAGCTTAGACCGAATAGAGCTGATTAGGCAGTTGCGGGCTGGCGAGTTTGACGTTCTTGTGGGTATAAATCTGCTGCGTGAAGGTTTGGATGTGCCTGAAGTTTCAACGATTTTTATTTTGGATGCAGACAAAGAAGGCTTCTTGCGGGATGAGCGCAGTCTTATTCAGACTATTGGAAGAGCAGCCAGAAACGTGAATGGCAAAGTGTTTTTGTATGCTGACGAAAAAACGCGGTCAATCAAAAGGGCTGTTGAGGTAACGCGGTACAGGCGAATATTCCAGAAGGGTTACAACAAAAAGCACAACATTACTCCCCGAACCATAGTGAAAAGCGTAGCTAAAAGCGAGAGGTCAATTAAAGGAACTAGGCATTTGCCGAAGTCTGAGATTCAAAGACAGCTTATTGATTTTGATGCAAAGATGAGGTCTGCTGCTGCAATACTTGATTTTGAACAAGCGATAACGCTTAGAGATCGGATTCAGGAATTGGAAAAGTCTTTAGATTGGATGTTGGGAAAACAGGACCGAAAAGCCAACAAAAAAAGAAAGGTAAAAACGGGTTCGTTAAAGCGATAAATGTAGAACAGGAAAAACAGAGCGATGAGAGATAGTATTTTTGTTAAGGGTGCACGTGAGCACAATCTGAAGAACGTTGATGTAGAGTTACCTAGAAACAAGTTTATTGTAATCACTGGCTTGTCAGGTTCAGGAAAATCGACCCTAGCCTTTGACACGATATATGCTGAAGGACAAAGAAGGTATGTGGAAAGTTTGTCGGCTTATGCGCGGCAGTTTTTGGGTTTGATGGATAAACCTGACGTTGACTCGATTGAGGGTCTTTCTCCAGCTATTTCGATAGAACAAAAAACCACAAGCAAAAACCCGCGCTCAACAGTTGGCACCGTGACAGAGATTTATGATTATCTTCGTTTACTGTTTGCGCGCATCGGAGTGCATCACTGTCCAAAGTGTGATAGCTTGATTCATCCGCAGAGCCCAGAGAACATTACGAGCTTGATAATGAATGAGCAGTGCAAGACTTTGACTTTTCTTGCGCCAATTATCAGGGGAATTAAAGGAACACACGAAAAGGTTTTGGAAGACCTGAAAAAAGACGGTTACACAAAGATTCGTGTTGATCAGCAAATCTATGATTCAGAGCAAATCAACGAAATAAAACTTGAACGTTACGGAAAACATTGGATTGAAGCAGTAGTAGACACTGTTCAGATAGACAATGAAGAGCGGTCGCGGATAGCAGAAGCGGTTGAGCAGGCATTAGAAGTCGGCAAAGGCACAATGATTGTTATCGATCAGGAACAGGACACCACACAACGAAGAGAAGTGGAACGATTTGAAACCGAAACAATCTATAGCACCTTTGGAGCTTGCCCAAACCACCCAGAAATCGTGTTCGAAAGCTTAGAACCTAGAATGTTCTCATTCAATTCGCCGTACGGCGCATGCAAACAATGTCACGGGCTAGGCAACACACTAGAAATCTCCGAGGACTTGGTGATTCCAGACAAAAACAAATCAATCATAGACGGCGCCCTTGCAGTTTATGGAAAAATGGACTTAAGCTGGAGAGTGCAACAGCTTGCTGCAGTTGGCAAAAAATACGGTTTTGATGTGTTCACTCCAGTAAACAACTTTACACAAAAGCAGCTTGATGTGCTCTTGTATGGAACAAAAGAGCCGATTAACGGGAGTTGGTCAAATGGTGCAAGTATGTGGATGAAAAACGGTTGGGAAGGGGTCATTCCACAGACCATGCGGTTGTATCGTCAAACAGAAAGTGAAGGCAGAAAAGAGGCAATAATGAAGTTCATGAAGTCGTCTCCGTGCACAGCATGTGAAGGAAAACGTTTGCGTCCAGTTGTGCTTGGTGTTCGCATACTTGACAAAAGCATCAGCGACGTTACTGGCTTGTCAATTGAGCAGGCAGTTGATTTTTTCGTTAACCTTGACTCTAAATTGAACGAAAAAGAGTTGATAATCGCTAAGCAGGTTCTTAAAGAAATCAATGAACGTTTAGGTTTTCTCAAAAACGTTGGATTAGGTTATCTTACGTTGGCTAGAGCCGCCAGAACACTTTCAGGCGGAGAAGCACAACGGATTCGTTTAGCCACACAGATTGGAAGCAACCTGATGGGCGTTTTGTATATTCTGGATGAACCCAGCATCGGGTTACATCACCGAGACAACAAGAAACTAATCACCACACTTCATAAACTGCGAGATTTAGGCAACACCTTGATTGTGGTAGAGCATGACGAAGAAACAATACTAAATGCAGACTACATCGTGGATATGGGTCCAGGAGCTGGAGTTCATGGTGGACAAATTGTTTGTCAGGGAACCGTTTCAGACATTATGCACTGCAAAAACAGCCTTACCGGCAAGTATCTTTCAGGCGAACTAAAAATTGAGCAATCCAAACAACGACGAAAACCCGTAGGTTACATGACCATACAAGGCGCCAAAGAGAACAACCTGAAAAACATTGCAGTGAAGCTTCCACTTGGAGTTTTGTGTGGAATAACTGGAGTTTCAGGCTCAGGAAAGAGCACGCTCATGAACTTGACGGTTATGCCTGCTTTGAGGCAAAAGTTTGGAGAGCACGTTGACAAGGTTGGAAAACATGACACGATAACTGTTCCTTCAGGTGTGCAAAACGTTATCGTAATCAATCAGGAGCCTATTGGAAAAACTCCCCGAAGCAACCCTGCCACGTACACCAAACTTTTTGATGAAATACGCAAACTATTTGCTCAAACAAAAGACGCTAAAATGCGGGGCTACAAGCCTGGAAGGTTCTCGTTTAACGTTAAGGGCGGAAGATGCGAAACCTGTGGAGGCTACGGAGTTATCCGTATTGAAATGAATTTTCTTCCAGACGTTTACGTTAAATGCAGTGACTGTAAAGGAAAACGCTACAACAAAGAAACATTAAGCATCCGCTACAAAGGAAAAAACATAGCCGAAGTTCTTGACATGGAAGTAGAAGAAGCAGCAGAATTCTTCAAGAACATCCCGAAGATTTCTCGAAAACTTCAGACGTTACTGGATGTGGGGCTTGGATACATTAAACTGGGGCAAAGCTCAACTACGCTTTCGGGAGGCGAAAGCCAACGCATCAAAATCACTCGTGAATTAAGTAAAAACAAGGCTGGTCATGTTGTTTACATGTTGGATGAGCCGACAACAGGGCTTCATTTTGATGACACAAAACGGCTGATACAGGTGCTAAACAGTCTGGTGGATAAAGCAAACACTGTTTACGTAATCGAGCACAACCTTGATGTCATAAAAAGCTGCGATTATATCATTGATTTAGGTCCTGAGGGTGGAGAAGCAGGAGGAGAAGTAATTACTCAAGGAACTCCAGAAGAGGTTGCTCAAACTTCTGAGTCTTACACCGGAAAGTTCCTAAAAGAATGCACAAAATAGAAAGTAGATTTGGTTGTTGAACGTGTGATTTCGATCTCTGAGCCGTCTGAGTTCAAAAGTTCAGAAGTTCCCCCTGAACCTGTAGTCTATGTGTTCAAGGACGCTAAAGACGACATTATTTACATCGGAAAAGCTAAAAACCTCAGGTCACGGGTTCGATGTTACTTTTCGAATTCAGACCAGTCCCAAAAAACTTTGCATCTTGTTCCAAAAATCAGGTCAATCGAATGGATCATAGTATACAACGAAGTTGAAGCCCTGCTTCTAGAAAACAAGCTGGTTAAAAAGCACAAACCAAAATATAACGTGAACCTCAAAGACGCAAAAACCTACGCCTATATTGCAATTTCTAAAGAGGCGTATCCCCGAATTTTTTCTAGCAGAAAGCCTTCTTCTAGACTGGAAATGTTTGGTCCTTACACTGAAGGCTATTTACGGCGAGAACTTCAACGGTTAGTAATTAAAATTTTCAAGATACGTGTTTGCAAAAAGTTTCCAAAACGGGCATGCCTAAATTTTCACATCGGATTGTGCACTGCACCCTGCACAGGCAATGTAACCCAGCAACAATACAATGAACAAGTTGAGCGGGCACGCTCTTTTCTTTTGGGCAATTACGAGCAAGTAATTGAACAGCTCCAGCTTCAGATGCAAAATGCTTCACAGGCTGTGGAGTATGAGCGGGCTCTTGAGTTGCGTAACCAGATTGCGTCTATTAAGCTTCTTACTCAGCGCCAAGTTGTTGATGCTCACCGAAGGTACGATCAGGATGTTATTGCGTTCAGGCGGCTGGGAGATAAAATGCTGGTGGTTCAGATGGGGGTTCGAAAGGGTGTGCTTTTGGGGAAAAAGGAGTATGCCCTAGATTTTGAGCCGCAGATTGAACAGGAGTTTTTGAAGGAATTTTATAACACAAAACAAATACCCCACCAAATACTGGTTAACACTGCTGCGTGGACAGACCCTAACGAAAAAGAGGCGCTGCAAGACTATTTTTCAACCCTAAGGGGTGCTCCAGTGAACCTTACGATACCAAAAGAGGGCGACGAACTTCACTTGATAAAGTTGGCGGAAAAGAACATCGAAGCAAACTTGGATGAAGACAGCGCATTAGTTGACTTGCAGACATCTTTGAACCTTCCGTCGCTTCCACGAATAATAGAATGCTTCGATGTCTCCAACTTGGGAAAAGAGCATATTGTTTCAGGAATGGTCAGATTCACAGACGGCAGTCCAGACAAAAATAATTACCGCAGATTCAAAATAAAAACAGTGACTGGACAAGACGATTTTGCCAGCATGAACGAGGCTGTGACCCGAAGATACACGCGTTTAGTTAATGAAAAATCTCAACTGCCTGACCTGATTGTAGTTGACGGCGGGTCTGGACAGGTAAATGCTGCAAATGCTGCGTTGAAATCGCTTGGTTTGCAGATTCCTCTTATTGGTCTTGCTAAAAAGTATGAGGAAATATTTTTGCCTGATGAAGTAACTCCGAGGCGGTTTAACAAGAAAAGCCGTATGATGCTTTTGTTGATGAGAATACGCGATTCTGCTCACAATTTTTCGGTTAGTTATAGCAAAAAGAGACGACAAATGAAAGTTAGAGACGAATTTAGCAGCTAATGGACTGTTGTGTTTTAGTGTTCCGTGTGCAGCAACATAGTCCGCGTCTAGTTGATTTTTCGTTTGCCCAAGACCTTTCTGAATGCGCCATCTTTTGGGCACTTGTAGAATCCTATGTGCAGCTGCAGTCTTTTACCGTTTTTGTCTGGTCTGCCCGCCATCTTCCATGTTTTTTTTGGTTCGAAAAGCTTCTTGCATTTTGGGCATTGTGCTGTGTGCGCGTCATGTACGATGTAGTACATTCGGTTCCTGACGACCTTCATTTTGATGCTTCCGTGCCTGACCATGTCATGGAGGAGTGTGGTGAAGTCTGCTATGGCAAAGGTTGACATTCTGCTTATTTCTGGGGTGCTAAAGTCTGTGTGGTAGTGTATTCCGCCCATTATTTCTTGAGATGTGAATGACCCTTCTTTTCTTTCTTTCAGAAATGCGAGTATTTCAGCTTCTACTTTGCTGTGGAGTTTTCCTCCTTCAAACTCTTTTTTGGTTATGGGCATAGAATTTCCCTGTAATGTTTTTGGTGAGTGTGATAATCTAGGCGTTTTGGAACGCTTTGTTTTCCTTATCTTACACACGTTAATAGTTGACATATAACTTAAGTCTTATGACTTAATAATTGATATTTTGTGTAAGTTTCGGATTCCAAACCCACAACAAAACACACCAAAATCACACACAACACACACAAACTAACCAACACAATCCCACTGGAACCACAAAACATAAAATAGACGAGCCAGCACTATACGAACCTGCGAGAGCGAAGAAGATGCCTGAAGAAATTTTTGATGTTGACAAATTCATACAGATTGCAGAGCGGGCAGAATACTGCAACATTAAACGGCTTGAACGAGAAGTCAAACTTAAACTTCGAACCCCCAAAAAACTGTACACGCTAAAAATAAACCCCACAAAAGCCGAAGAAATAATAAAAAAACTAAGCTGCGAAATCCGCGAAATATAGATATATTTGGCGAAATCAGAATCTTTTTTATTCTTTCTTTTCGTGAAACCCGTTAAACCATTTGTTGTTTCCGTCAACTTTTCAGTTACAACGAGCTTCCAGCAATTCAACTGTGCCGAACTACGCACGTTCACCTAAATGTCAGCTTTTTTATTTTGTAGCGGAATGAGAGTTGCTTGCCTTGTTTCTTTTCTTGTGATGCAAAACTAGTTTGTTTTTCCAATTTGATTGGCTGTGTGCTCAGAGTTACTTGCTGGTCTCATTTATGGTGGGTGCATGTTGCTTGTTTATTGTGCAACGCTTAACCTAATCGTATGTTGAAATAATCGAGGCGTCCACTCTGGTCTTAATTTATGGTGTTATTTGGAATTAAAGAACTGTGGACGATTTCTTTTCTTATTAAATAAAAATGTTGTATTCTTATGTTTAACATCCATCTCATGTTTTGCATGATAACTTAAACTATGACTCCTAGAAACATGAAAAGACTTTTAGATTATAACAATTATTACTCTGTCCTAGGGGGAGAGCGTTTGTGCGGTGTAATACATTATAACTGCAGATTAGTATTCACCAATAACGTTTGTAATAATTTCATGAATTTGGACGATTCAGACTGTGTTCTGGATTTTGCAAACTCTCCTTGGCTCCGAGGTGGGGAGCCTTACAAATACCAATAAACAAAGGAGGAAATGAAAATGACTGAAAATAAACGAAAGGATGATGATGTTGAAAAAGAGATCGAAGAAGTACGTGCACAAATAAAAAAGAAAAAGATGCGTTGGAAAGCGGGCAGAACATCACTGTCAGAGCTGCCTAAAAAAGAACGTGTTCAACGATTAGGTGCCCTAATTGAAAAAGAAGAGTTACAAAGACAACTAAATGCCCAAAAAGAACGAGAAAAAAAAAGAATAGGTGATGCCCATCATCCCAGTCCAGTTGACCCGCCATCAAGATGGGATTGGAGAAATGTTGCAACTATAAACTGGACAACAAATATTCGGGATCAGGGATGGTGTGGTTCTTGTGTAGCTTTTGGGGTTATCGCTGTCTTGGAGATGATGGTTAAACGGTGGGTATTCAGGGATGCTACAGTTGATCCTAAACTAATTGACTTCTCAGAGGGTCATTTGTATTTTGAAAATAATAGACACTGCCTAGCCTACGAATGCAATAACCCGCCTAATAATGTCTGTTTTTCCCCAAATTATGGCTGGAGTGTTCCACCTGCGTTGGACTATTTGAAAGCAAATTGGATTTGTAATGAAGATTGTTTTCCGTACAACGGAGTAAACAGACCCTGCAATACATGCGATCAAGAATGCTTAACAACTGCTCCCACCGGAGGATGGAACCCAGGTCAACCCTGTTCACATTGCAATCAACCCTGTACCCAACCATTAACTCTGTGTTCAAACTGGCCTTACACTATCAATTTCACCAAGATCAAAGACTGGGCTTCAATCTATGAAAGAGACGAAATGAAAAGAGTACTTAGTGAACACGGATGCCTCGTTACTCGCTTTAATGTTTATGATGATTTCTTTGTGTATACTGGAGGAATTTATCAGCATACTTCGGGAAATTATGCGGGCGGTCATTCAGTTGCTGTTGTTGGTTATGACGATGTTGATGACTGTTGGATCTGCAAAAACAGTTGGGGCACTGGTTGGGGCGAAGCTGGAGGGGGCGAACCTGGAGGCTGGTTCAGGATAGCTTATAATGACTGTGGAATCGATGAAACCATGTATCGAATTGATTTGTTCTGCCCCGCTGAAGAAACCGGAAGAACCTTGGGTTTGGATGACAAAGCCATTGGAATGGTACGGGATTTCAGAAATGCACTATTGACCACTCGGAAAGGTAGGGCATATCTTGATTTGGCTTTAGAAAATATTGGTTCTGTTACCAGCATTTACCATATACTCAAAAAGAACCCTAGACTTAAGAAAGAAGCTATGAAGGCACTGGAGCCATTTATAACTGCAGTGATGACCAAAGATTCTATTAGACCTTTCAGATTGGATGAAAAGCATTTCAAAGAAGGAATCTTGGTGCTGAAAAAGATCGCTAAATTTGATCCAAAACTTGTACCCGCTGTTAATAGAATACAAGAAGAAGTTCCAAAGTATGTTAGAAAGAACTTGAGACAGGTAATGCGTGAGCTTTTCTAGCAAGACTAGCTTTTTTCTGTCTCTTCCCTCTTTTTTGTTATTGCGAGTGTTTTTATTTTCTGTTAGTTAGCCTGTGGATTAGTGGGAACAAGTTGAGTTAGGGCTGGTTGTTTTGTTGTGGTTTTTTGTATTCTGTATTTATAGTTATTCTTATAAGAGGAATTTTGTATACTTTCTTGAATCATGATGCATTTGAGACAAAAATTGTTTTCTCGGATTGTTTTCACGTGCATTTTTCTATTCATTCTGGTTTTTCCTGTTACTTTTAAACCTGTAACTGCCCAAACAGAACCTAATTACTTTGTAACTGTGACTCCAACAACACCAGATTCCCCAATGTACACTGCCGTGGGAAAGAATTGGACTGTTTCTTTTGAGGCACTCTGGACCTATGGTGACAATTCTGGAACAGCCATTGAAAACGCAACTGTTTTTGTTCAAGTTAACAACAGTAAAAGTGAAACCATAGACACCGTGTCAGTTAACGCATCTGCTGGACTTTTCTTGTTTAATTATTCCTCGTCAACTGCGGATATATTGACTTTTACGCCCATCCGTTTGGTTACTCCAGATAAGACAGAATGGAACTCTGATATTGTTGATGAGCAAAACAGCGTCTATGGCTTTCAATCTGAATCTGTTGTAGTATGGTGGGACACTTTTCAGGTAACACTGGTCAGCTACGACACCGAGACCTCAGGGGCTAG
>PIXT01000094.1 GCA_003096235.1 Candidatus Bathyarchaeum sp.
ACTCCTTTTGTTTTTTGTTTTTTAAGTTCGCTCTTTAGATCATTTACTGTTGTCTCGAGTTTTTCTCTTGCTAAAACTTCGGCTTTTAGGCACCCTAGCAGATAGCCCATTACTTTTCCAGCATCCCAGAAATCTTCGTCAGAAATGTTTTCTCTAGGTTTTTTCAGGAAATCTAGTGAATCATGTGTGATTATGTCTACTTCGATTTCTTCTGTTCCTTGTTTTGTTGTTATACGCTGTACTCTGTAGTTTTTGAGTAATTCTAGGTCGTCTAAAGCGTCAAAAGATGACAAAGTTTTGTAATATACTGCGTTTGCAACTACTCCACTCCAATATGATCCACCAGCGCCTAACGCATAAGTGTCGGTTGCTGAGGGATTTATGTTATAGCTGATTGAACCCCAACTTATTTTGCTGTTCAGACCTGAGGGAATTCGATTGATGTTGAAAGTTCCCGAGTTTACATCAGAAGCAGCATGATTGTGGGCATAAGGGTTGGCATATCCTGTAACATTTCCGTGGAATGTTGCGTTGCCGCCAGTTCTAGAGTAATAATCGTTTGCATACATCGTGTATGCAACTACTCCTTGCCATGAATGAGAGCCTGAACCGAGAGCATAAGTGTTGTCTGCGCTTGGGTTTATTGATGATGGGACGGCTGTCCATGTTACGCCTCCGCCTCCAGCAGGAGCCCAAACAGGTGGGTTACCAGAACCTTGAGCAGTAAGCACATAACCACTAGTACCCTGATTCGGCATGTTACTCAAACCTAGAACATAGGTGCTACCAGCAGTAGTTTTTAGATCATCAAAGTATCCTGTAAGAGCAACAACACCCTGCCAACGAGAACCACCACTACCCAGACCATACATGTTATCTGAACTGGGGTTAAATGATGACTTAATAGTTCCATCAAAGATTATTGAGGGATAAAGTGTCAAATCTCCTGAAATTGTTGTAATACCATTTGTGAAAACTTTTGTAGCGTTAATCCACTTAAATGGATAATTTGATGTTCCTAAACCCAAACCCCCTTCGCTAGGATTTTCTGGAATAAGATAAGCATCTTGATTTGCTCCATTGTCACCAGCAGTTACTGCAAATTTGTTGTCAGCAGATTCTATTATTAATTTACCAATGTTCAAGTTAGCAGGTGATGAACTACTGGCTTTAGTCAAATACAATGTATCAAAGTATCCTTCACACATCTCTCCAGCGTCAATCCACGCCAAAGCAGGTGGCTCGCCAGTGTAACCATAACGATATAAGCGTCCGTGGGTGATGTGGTTGAAACAGTCGCCTTCTGTGGGGTTAGCTGGAAAACTAGTACCTGATGGGATTTCTAGTTCAGAATCAACCAAACTAATTCTTGGACCAGTACCTGGACCTGAGAAACCATGCCCCATTAGAATTGCGCCACCACCATAACTTTTGCGGGGGTCACTGTTAGTGAATAACCCACCATACGTCATAATATCTTTTTCAACCCAGAACCCATGATCTGTCGCTATGAATGGAGCATACTCTGTAGGATGCGATGGAAGTTCAACCATAACTTGATAGAGACTTGTTTTCTGTCCATCAGGATAAGTTCGATTTCCGGGATCTTCAGGAGTTACATCCTCAAACAATATGTTGCCGTTTCCAGAAGAGTAGTATGTTGGGATCACTGTAACTTCAGGATGTCCAATGACAACTGGTATCTGAGGCGTGTTATGTACAATATGTGAACTATTCAGTTTTAGAGTTCCGTAGGTGCCATCCATCTTTGATAAGTTCAAAGTGTCATATTCTGGGTTAGTGTAAAGAGGATTTGTGTGGATAAGAGTTATTGTTGGGGGATCAGTTGGATTGCTTGCACCATGTCCTAGTTCAAGTACTCCGCTAGTGCTTCTGAGGATGCCTCCAACTGCAAGGTTTTTTGTCGCTGTTACTCCTTGGTCTAATACTACCATTGGATCGTCGTTGTTGTCGGTAACGGTGACTAGGAATAAGTTTGCGTTATTACCTGTGTCGTTGTCATTGAACCGTAGGTAGTTGTTTATGGCGTCAAATCCTTTTGGTTTCCATTCATAAACGGTGGCGTTTGCTTCTTGAGTGTAAGTATTAGCTAAATTGTTTTGCATGGTCAAGTCGTTTGAAGGAACATTAATGGAAGCAATTATGTTGGTTTCAGATGCGTTATCGTCTTTTATTGTCACTGTATCGCCTACTTCAAAATCTGTAACAGACTCAATACTCACCACATTTTGACTACTAGATGCATCGCCATCTAATTCGCTTGTAACCCACTTGTAAATCGCCTCAACAACGTTGTCCTGAGTTATTTTCGGAACTTGATCACCATGCAATAACGATTGTTTGACAACTTTTAGATTGGTTACTGCAACATCAGTTTCAATACCAATATATTCGCTAGTAACAACTAAGCAGTCTACATGAATCTCTAGCGTATCGTCGGCATCTATGTCGGTGGAGCATGCTCCTACGTGAACACGGTCTATTGTTTGGTCTGTTGTGTCTGTGTGGGTTAGTAGTTCGTCTCCGTTTACCCAAAGTTTAGCTAAATCGTCGCCGTGGACAAACTCTACACAAACCCATGTGTCTACTTCTGGAATGTTTGATGTTGAAGTTGAATATGCTGGGCTTCCTGTGTCACGCATCATCTTCCATTTCTTTACTCCGCCATCGTCAACAAGTTGAACGTATCCCACCGTTGTTGGTCCACTTGTGTTCTCGAAAGAAATTATTGTATAATCTCTGTTGGTTTCTGGAAGCTGATTGAATCTGAAATATCCTCTACAGTACAGTGGTTGTTGTGCAGCTACATCAAAATAACCCTCAGCATACGCACTGCCGTCTGCGTTAACGTCACATTTACAAGAATAGGTACCATGATGAGAAACATCACCAACAACAGTAACAGTGCCGCTACTCTCGTCAGTATCATCAAACTCTGAAAGATCACATGTCTCAAAATTTGCAAAAGCACTCTCAGGTGGTGTTTCACCTCCGCTTTCAGGACCGATGTATGTGTCGGCAACTTCCACGCAGTCGATGTATTCGTTATGTGTCCACCAGTTAGCAGAATTGTATCCTATGCTTATACGATCCATAGACTCGGTTACTGTTGACGAGAACGAGATAACCTCCGCGCTGTCAACCCAAAGTTTATGTAAATTACTGGTTGCGTCGTAACGGACTTCAAGGCAATACCATGTGTCAACATCCACTGTCTGAGTGTAAGTGTCTGATTCACCCGACTCTGAAAGGAATAGTCTCCACTTGTAGGTGCCTGCGTCGTTCCAGTATTCTACAGTTACCCTTGTTGCGGAAGCGTTGTAAGCCCGAAACACGATTGAGTAGTTACCTGTGGTAGGCAACACAGATAGTTTCCAATATGCTCTTACATGAATTACGCTGGAGCTGGATGGCAAATACTTGTAGCACCTTTCATTATCGTCATCTCTTAGTATGCTGTATGTTCCACAGTGCGGCACCTCAACTATTGTAGGAGAAGGAGTAGACGTACCCGTCCATTGCTCAAAGTTTCCGCTTTCAAAGCCGTCACTAAATGACAAAGAGTCTGTACCAATGTATGTGTCCGCGATAACCGCACAATCAACATATACGGTATGTGCAGTTGAGCTGTCAGAGTTCCATATTAAACCACATTCACCATAAGATGTGTTTGAAGTTATTGTTTCTGTTGCAAAAATTCTGCTTACACCATCAACCCATAGTTGCTGTTCATTATTTGTGACATCGCGCTTTATTTCTACACAATACCACACACCCGCTTCGGGAGATGTACCCGTGGACGTATAATTAGAACTATTAGAATTTTCAGTAACAGTCAACAACCACTTCTGTGTTCCTCCATCATTTGTTATCCCAGCAGAAACAGAATATGACCACCCGCCCCACATCAATCTAATTACCGAGAATGAACCGCCAACAGTGGTAACAAGTTCATTAAATTTGACATATATTCTCATATGGGTTATGGCTTGAAAAGGTGACAAATATTGATAAGCTCTCGCAGATTTACTGTCAGTTGAGCAATAGAATTCTCCGTTGTATATTCCCTGATAAGGGTTGTCGGATTCAACTGTTGCACTGCACAAATAATCTGCGGCGGTATCGGACCATTGACTAAAATCTCCGCTTTCAAAACCATCATTTAAAAATTCAGTAAAATACTGAAACAACATACTACGTTGTTTTGAATCCAATTTTGGCGCCAAAACGTTGTGTGCGTATTCGCTCATTGCTTCATAGTTTTTGAGAAACTTTGGTGGTACCCGCCATTTTGTTTGTTCATATTGTGTTCCACATTGGTCACAAGCTTTGGTTAGATCGTTGTAGGTTTTTCCACAATTTGGACATTGGTAACTCCATCTGGGAAAAAGGTCTAAAACTTTTTTTGGTAAATTTTTAATGTTCAATACTTTGTCCTCCCATCAAAAAACTAGTGGACAAGGCTGCAGGTCTTTTTCTGTAAATCTACAAACTACTTCAACATGACCATCATCAAAAACGAATGCTTTTGTTTGTAAACCATGTTGCATGTTTGCCTGATTTAACGTCGAAAATTCTCTGATTGTTTTGGAGCTTGTCAAAGCTGTTCCAATTTTTTTTATGTTTTCTAACATTTTTGATCGCAATATTGTCAGTTGTGATTACGTAAATAATGAAATTAGCATAAACGACATGAATAGCATTAACACACTATGAAAACAATAGATGCAATAACACACAAAACGGTGCGTAGCCAACATTCTGTCTGATTGCAAATTTTTTTAACCAAAAAGTAAATAATCTCTGACGGCATATTGACGGTATTGCTTAAATGGTTTAAGACTTAATTTGCCTGTGTTAGGTCGCCTCAGAAATTGTTTGAATTTGGTTGGATAAGCTAAGCATGAAAGTTGCAGAAGAAAAAACGCATTCAGTTAGAGAAGATTACGTACAAAAAATGAGAGACAACTATCTGCTCATTATGTTTACTATAATGCATGATTTGGTTGTGAGCATTGATAAAGACGGAAAACTAACTTTTGTAAACGATGCCACAACAAAATTTTTTGGAAAATCAAGAAAAAAGATTCTAGGAACTCATTTCACCAAATTTTTAGACACCAAAGATGTTAAAAAAGCGGTGTTTACTCTTGAAAAACTCATCGAGAACAAAGATCATGTTGAAGGTTTTGTACTTAAAGTCAAGAGCCCAAAAGGTTTGAGAACGGTAGCTTGGAACGGTGTTGCAATTTTTGACGAAAAAGGCAACTATGTAGGCGCCCAAGCCATTGGAAAAGACCTCACAGACGTCATGCGTGTCGAAGAAGAGCTAGAGCAATCAAAGCATCAATTTCAACGTTTATTTGAGGTCATTGTTGACCCAATCGTCATTGTAGACTTGGAAGGAAAAATTTTAGACTTTTCCCAATCTGCCGAAGAGGGGCTTGGATTCACAAGAAGAGAACTTGTTGGAAAACACATCCTAGAAACGAACGTCGTCACTAATGCGACTAAAGAGATTATGGAAAAAAATCTTGAAAAAATAAAAAAAGGGAAATATATAAAACCCCAGATTGTTGAGGCAGTTACAAAAGATGGAAGAAAACTACTTTACGAAGTGATTCCTGCACGGTTAGAATACAAAGGTAATCCCGCGATTTTGGCAATATTTCGTAACATTACCGAAAAAAGAAGAGCCGAAGAGAAACTTCAAGCATCTGAGGAACGTTTTAAGTATTTTCTGGATAACGCTCCTGAAGCGATATGGGTTCAGGACCCTATGGGCACATTCATTGATGGAAATAAAAAAGCTGAAGAGATTACCGGATACAAACGTGAAGAATTGATTGGGAAAAATATTTTGGACATAAATTTTGTGCCATTAAAGTATGTGGCAAAGGTCATAGAAGCGTTCCAGATAAACCAAAGGGGAGAAAGAAGCGGACCCACAGAACTGGAATTAATAAAAAAAGATGGAAGCCTAGTTCACATTGAAGCCTCAAGCATTCCTGTTGACAGGGACGGAAAAATTGAGATTATCGGAATAGCACGAGACATCAGTAACCGAAAACGAGCAGAGGTAGCTGTTCAGGAAAGCGAGAATCGGTTTAGAGAACTTGGTGAATTACTTCCAGAAACGTTTTTGGAAACCCTCGGTTCGGCTATTTAAGAAATTTGACATTCCAATACGTGATACTCTAAATGATTTTTGTACCGTTTGTTTCAATTGTTTCTCTTTTTGTTATTGGGTTTGCGGTGTTGGACGGGTACGGCATGCAGGCGCTCATTGTAATGTTAGTGTTCATGCTTATTCAAGCAACTTACAGTTTCTTAGCCGTTCAGATGGACGAAGAAGACATAAAACTCGTGGTTTACGCACCGCTATTCGTGGTAGGCTACAAAGAAATCAGGAACTTCATAAAAATAAAAAGCCTTTTTGATGTAATTCTCAAGCGAGAGTCAAAATGGGGTTCACTGCAAAGGTTGGAACAACAAAAAGGACAACTTAAGACCATTCTGAAGAGTCTTATTTTGTATGATCTGCTGAATTATCTTGCGTTGGCTCTATGTTCTGTTGCGGTTTTTTGCGAAAGAAACGTGTTTCTAAAAGGTAAAGGAGCGTTAAATAGATGAACATCCAAGCTATGAAAAAGAATTCTCCATAAAATTCGTGGAACGTTGCGGCTAACGAGGCTCCACTGTTTACTCCTGCTAAGAGAATTGATACTATTCTGAGAATGTTAACAAAAAAAGTGCCCACTGCACCCACAACAACATAAATCATTTTTCGGTTCAGAGATATGTTTATGCCTCTAAGGAACAGCATAATCATAAAAGAGTAAATGAACAGGCTGTGGCTTCCTGCACAAGACCACGAAACAATTGCAGAGTAGCTACGACTTGCTTGAGTTACTGTTAATCCTAGGCCGTCGGCTCCGCCTGGAAACGTTTGGGTTCCGTAACCCAGAATGTTGAGTAT
>PIXT01000095.1 GCA_003096235.1 Candidatus Bathyarchaeum sp.
ACGGTTATTTGCATTAAGTTTATAGTTCTTTGATTTGAAGTTGTAGTAATGAGGGATTTAGATTGGTTGTGCGTAAGTGTGAGTGTTGTGGTGCTGTTTTGGGTGAGGAGGATGTTATGAAGATAATTCTGGAGGATGGGTCGTGTGAAACTTTTCCTTTTTCTAAATGCCCTGAATGTTTTAAGAATGAGCTGTCAAAGAGGGCACAACGTTAGCAACTAGGGTTTTGAGTTTTTTCTAGCTTTAAATATTAAGGGCAACCAAGACATATGTTTACGGGAGTGGGTAAGAACGAAAAAACTTGAATTTGAACCCTCCGAGCATCTTCACAGCGAATGGGTAGCTTACAGCAGCAAACATGACATCAACAAAGACGTTGAACCATTATATCCGCTACTTAATGATCCTTCAGCATTTACACGTACTGAAGCACAGGTTTTGGATGCACTCTACAACGCCACGTTGCTGCTGTTAGAGTCAACACCGCAACTGGATATTGAACAAAAAACTCGCGCATTATATCTGTCATATAACATATGCTCATGTGATGCATGCCAAAAAGAGTGTGGAGCGCACATCAACAAAAAGGGTCAAATTCGCATATCGCAAAAGTTTTTCCATGACAAGCTGCAGTCTGCTCCGCCAGCTGGGCTTCTTGAATTAATGTATACTATACTTCATCAAATGTTACATGGAGTTTTCCCAGAACTTGACGAAGAAGCAATCATAGAAAAAACTGAACAAGCATGGAAAAGCGGTTTGACACAATTAGCACAAGAAAAACTGAACAAAAACTAGCCGTGACGCCCACAAACACCTGATGTTACACTCACGTATCGCTTAGGGTTCTGCAAAACCGCATTTTTGTTTGGTTTGTGGGTTTAGCTGTCTGCTGTAGGCTATAACCGCTAGCAGCGTTAAAAGTAATGAACGATGACACAAGTAACAATTGGAATGGGCAACGCTTTTGGATTTGGCGTTTAATGTATAAAAGCATCTGATGCAACTATCTGTTTACGAGTTAACGGGTCTAAAAGAGGAGAAAAAAGGGTGAAGCCATTCAGTTTTGTTCACGCCGCGGACTTGCATCTGGGGTATGCCCAGTACAATCTGGATGTGCGCCGCAAAGACTTCAACAACGTTTTTGGGGAGCTGGTGGACAAAACAATCGAGCTGAAACCCGATTTTATGATTTTGGCGGGAGACATTTTTGAGCATGCCCGTCCATCAAATTCTACCCTTGAAGCTGCGATAGCTAATTTTCGTAGGCTAAAAGATGCGGGGATACCTGTTTTAGCTGTTGATGGTTCCCACGATTCTGCGCCTAACGTTATAACAAGCACAATTCTTAATCCCCTAGACAGGGCGGGGTTGATTTGGTATTTGCCTCGTCACAAGGGTGCCTGCTGGAGAAATGAGAGTTGCTACGTTTATGGCATCCCCAACTTTCGAACAGCCAGAAAAACTCAAGAGGAGTTGCCTGTGTTTTTGGAAAAAAACAAGCCTACCCCTGACCCGTCACTGTTTAATATTCTTGTTTTTCACATGGCTTTGGATATTCCTGCAATCAAACCGCCCAAGATGGAGGCTGAAGCAGGACCAGAAAATCTTCCTGACGATTTCAACTATTATGCGGGTGGACATATTCACAAGCCGTACAAGTCTAAATTCAAAAAGGGCACACTTGTTTATAGTGGCGGCACCGAAACAGCAAGTTATGATGAAGCAAAAACACAAAAGGGCTTTTATCATGTGCAAGTAAGCAAAAGTGGCAAACCGCAGCTTGAACGAATAAGGCTACGGACTCCACGTAAGTTCATTGTTTTGGAGCAAACTTACACGGGTTTGACGCCCTCAAAGATAACTGAGGCTGTGGTTCAGCAAGTTAAAGAAAATGATGAATCTGAAGCTATTGTGGTTCCTGTTATCAAGGGGGTGCTTCCTGCAGATGTTGGACGTGGCGAGATTGACCTTGCAAAAGTAAGAAATGCAGGTAAAAAGGCTCTTTTGGTTCATCCAATTCTTCGGCTACGAGAAACCCAAATTTCAGAGGAGATAATCCGCAGTATCTTCGGCGGAGGCATGAAGGACCTGAAAACCAAAGCCTTCGAGTACTTCTTTGAAATTTTCACTGAAAGCTACAGCCGAGCAGAGAGTGAAAAGATTGCTAGGCTTGCACTAGATTTGATTGATCCGCTGATGGAGAAGCGGGAAACCAAAGTGAAAGAGAAGCTGGAGGAGTTTCTTTGAAGCTAAAGTCAATACAGCTAGAGAATATCAGGTCGCACGTTAAATCAGAAGTCCAGTTTGGTGAGGGCTTCAACTGTCTAGTGGGCGGTCTGGGACAAGGAAAGTCCACAGTTCTTTATGCCTTTGATTTTGTGCTTTTTGGAGACCCCCTAGGTAGAAGCTACGATTATCTTCTCAGAGAAGACGCACAAGAAGGTAAAGTAACAGCGGTTTTTGTTCAGAACAACAAAACATACACGATTCAAAGAGCCCTTCAAAGACGCGGAAAGGGCATCAGTCAAGATATTGACAAGCTCAAGTTTTATCGAGACGGCAAATTGGTTGCAGGCAACAAAAATGATGCAGTTTCTGAGGAACTCAAGGCTCTAACTGGATTAGACAAAAACATATTCCGAGAAGTTATCTGGGTGCGCCAAGAGCACCTCAAAGAACTCCTAGACATCACCCCGCGGCAGCGGCAAAAGAAGATAGATGAGCTGTTTGGTCTTTCAGAGTATGAATTGGCTTGGAGCGGTTTGCAGCTGTTCCAGAGAACATATGAAGTTGAGAAGAACGTTCTCGAAAGAGACACAGATGTAATTCGTGTGCGCAAACTTGAGGCTGATTACAGCAGTGCAGTTGAAGAGTTCTCGTCAGTTACGGGTCAACTAGAAGATGCAAAACAAAAACGTGTCAACACAGAGTCTGAATTAAACGAGATGACTGCCCGTCTTGAAGGTCTAGAAGAGCTGCGAAAAACTACAGAAACACTGCAAAGAAGGGAGATTCAGCTTCAAACGAACATATCCAACATCAAAAAAAGGTCCAGAGAACTGGCAACTCAAAATGAAACAAACAAGAGGCGCCTTGATGAGCAAAAAAGGCTCATGGAACAGATGCAAACACAAATGAAAACTAACAAGGAGTCATTAAATGAAGCTGGATTTGGTTCAGATAAATCGCTTGAAGAGCTTCGAGCTCACCTTTTTGAGGTTGAAGAACAGCTCAGAAGCATCGGCGGCGAGCAAAGAGCAATAAACATAGAAATGAAATCATCTGCAAGCAAGATTTCTAGCATAATAACCGAAAACAAGTGTCCCCGCTGTCTTCAAGAAGTCACTGGTGACTACAAAAAAAGCCTCAAGGAAAACCTCAAAAAAGAACAGGTTGAAAACGAAAAAAAGCTCACAGAACTGCAACAAAAACTTGAACAGCTAGAGAGGCACCACAGGGTAGTAAATGGCGCGTTTTCTAATCTTCAGCAGCTTATTCCTCGACTAGAAGATGGCAAAAAACAGGTTACAGAAAAAAAGGAATTGTTGAGTAAGTTTTCTGCAGAAGTTGAAGCGGCGCAGGAAGAGGAGAAGATGCTTCAGATGCAGCTTGGCGAAACGCAAAAGGAGATAGCTAAATTTGATGTGTCTGAATTGGAGTCTGCAAGAAAACTGCGAGATGAAGCTTTTACCAGATACTCTGATGCTAAGTATGAATTGGAAAATTTGGAGCGGCGAAAAAGGGATTTGGCGTTAAGGGTTGATGAGTTAAAGGAGCGCTTAGATAACGCTCAAGATAAGATTGAACGCAAAGAAGGGATAATGAAGCTTCTTGAGGTTATAGACAGGATACGGGTCGCATACAGGAGTATCCAGCCTAAACTCAGAAGCGAATTTGTTACGTATCTTCAAATAACGGTTCAGCAGGTGCTTGACAGCCTAACTGGAGATGTTGGACCCGCACTAAACGTGAAAATTGACGAAACGTATTCACCGTTTGTATCCAGCGAAGAGGGCTATGAACGGGAAGTCACGAATCTTTCAGGCGGAGAGCGTACACTACTGGCGTTTGCTTACCGTATAGGTCTGGGGCAACTGATCATGCAAGCTAAAACAGGTCATGGACTTTACATGCTTCTACTTGATGAGCCTACAGAGAGTCTAGGAAGAGAAGATGGCTCTGTTGAGCGGTTGGCTGAAGCGGTCAGCCGCTTGAAGGCTATTGAACAGATAATTGCTGTAACTCATAACGAATCGTTTGCAGAAAAAGCAGAACATGTGATACGCATCGAAAAAGAGGCTGGAGCAAGCCAAGTTTACATAGAAAAGTGAGCGTTCAAAATATGCTACTTGCTAAATGATGTTGAATAGTTATCCAATAGTTTAAAGTATATCTAGCATTCTTAAATCTTAAATGCTGTAAACTTTGAAATAATATTGCGAAATACCGATGGAGCATAACAGATGCCTAGCTATGAAAACGTCTTACTAAAAGAGACGAATACAGAAAAATGCAGCATATCAATCATAGCAAAATTTGAAGAAACATGCCCCGTCAAATACATTATCAGGGTCACTGCCCCTAATGGCTGCAAAGCCGATTATGGATGCAAATTAGAATGCCTTAAAAAGCTTGGCGAGCTACTTGGAGCTCTGCACAGTTTCTCTGAAACAGAATTATATATTGAGGATACAGCAAAACTAAAAAAGGTCTTAACTTCAAAGAACCTCAAAAATTTTGCAGACATACTAAAATCAACCAAAATTAGGGACACAGAAAAAACATAGTCTAAAAAAAGAACCAGTAAAGACCAAACAGGAGTTTACTTGCAAACACGTTCAACACAGGCTCTGTTACGCAAGTCATAAAAACTGAACCAACAACATGATTATGGTGCCACATGACAAAAAAAATTGCACTATGCATGATCTGCTTAGCGGTTCTTGTTGGTGTACATTTTTCTGCAGTTGCTTTAGCCCAGATTGTAGTGGGATTACAGGAGGGCGACTTGATGGAGTATCAGGTAACATGCATAGGAGATGTCCCAGAGAAACATGATGTAGACAGGGCAACAATTGAAGTTGTAAGCGTTAAGGGAACAACCGTTGACATCAAACTTACGTCAATATATTCAGACGAAACAGAGGAAACAGATCATTCAACGCTGAACCTTGAGACAGGGCAAATTGGGGACGCATTCATTATACCTGCAAACTTGAGTGAAGGCGATACATTCTTGGAACAAACAGAAGGCAACATAACAATCAGCGGAGTTGAACATAAAAAATACGCAGGTGCAAAGCGAGCAGTTGTAACCGCAACCACAACATATACAATGTTTTATTGGGACCAGTCCACAGGTTTTCTAGTTGAAGCAACTTCAACATACTCTAACTTTACTATCACTACAAAAGCCGAAAAAACAAACATCTGGGAAACAGAACCATACGAGATAGACCCTATTATCTCCATTATTTTAATAGCTACAGTGATAGGAGCTGTTTTAACACTCTTTTTGAGAGATAAAAACAAGAAATAGTTACATTCCAGTTTCAATCATCTGAAGGCTCTGCATTGACAGGGAGAGGGGGTGCTGTGGAAGCCAAAGCCCAGCCAATCCATGCAATCACAATAAGAACTGCGTAGACTATGATCACAACTGGAAGTATTATTGCCCATTCGCTGATGGTTTTTTCCAAGAAAACTGCATCTTGTGGAGCCAAGAAGAGCAGCCAGAAATATCCGACCATAGCGAGTAATGCTAACGCAAAGAGTAATGCACCCAAAGACCTGTTTCTCAACTGTTTTTCGCCTCAAACATAAGGCTTAACGACTTTCTCACTTAAAACTTTCGAGACTTAGTTCATTCACAGACGGTTTTTTGTGGGAATTCTTGAGTTTTGGCTCAGTTACTTGGGAAAAACTTAATTAGACAAAAGTACACACTGTGTAAAAAATTACACAGCGAAACAAAAGATGAGGGAGCCAAAATGGTTAACATACTAAATAACTCCACAAACACAAAAATTGTAGCATTAATCTCAATATTCACTGCCCTGTATGCCGTACTCAGAATAATACCCACAGTGCCAATGATAGGCGCCTCAGGAGCCGCATTCTCACTATCAGACGTCATCGCCCCCATCTACGGAATAATACTAGGACCATACATCGGCGGCTTAAGCATAACACTAGGAACATTCCTAGCAATGGCAATGGGAAAACCAGTATCATTCATGTTTCTAGACTTTCTCCCAGCCGCAGTAGGCGCAGTTTCATTAGGACTACTAATGAAAAAGAAGTGGGTACACGTAATTGCACTAAACGTCATTTTGCTCGCAGCATTCCTCATACACCCAAACACAAACGTCCTCATCGACGTTTCCACAGTTTCACTTCCATTCGCATGGTTACACATCGTAGCACTTGCACTGCTAATTTCTCCTCTGGGACGCAAAGCAGCCCAATGGGTCAACACAAATAACACAACAAGAACCGCAACAGGAATAGCCCTAATGGCTTTTATTGGAACAATGATGCAGCACCTCATGGGAAACCTGCTTTTCGAAACAATAATGGCTCAGCCACTAGGCGGAATACCAATTGAAGCTTACCCCGGAATATGGACAAGCATATTCCTTGTATATCCAGTAGAAAGATTGGGGCTAGTTGTTTTAGCTACAGTTGTGGGCGTACCGCTGCTAAGAGTTCTCAAAAACTCTTTCTTAATCCCAGAAAAATAAACAGTCAAGCTTTGAATAATGGGCTGTCTTGAATGTACTCTTTTCCAGTCCGCAGAGCAATCTCAGCCTTTGCCAGCTCACGTCCCAGATAGGCAGCATGATCAAGCATTGTTACCAAACCCATTTCCTCAATTTTTGAGTACACGCTCTCGGCGGTTTCGCCTTTAATTACGATACTTGGTTTATCCTGTTGGCTGTCAGTAAGATAAAGAGCAACTATGTCTCCGCTGTTTTGGTCTACAGCAATTTTGAAGATTCCTTTCTCGTCCAGAACTTCGGGTTTAAGGTTTTCAGCCGCATATACAACCTGTGAATCTGCTTCGATTTCGCTGTTGTAAGGCTCAGCGCGTAATCTTTTATCTTTTAACACCAGGAGGTCTAACCCAAGGTCCTTAGGAACAGAATCACGTTTCTTTGCCAGAAACATCATCTTAGACGCAGTAACCAACTCTCTAACAGTTCCTTTTGCTTTGGAACTTTTCTCTGTCGCCAACAAGATGCTCACGCCCACCTCAGACGACAAACAAGCAAGCAGCGCATTAACTCCCACAGAATCAGCGTCTATCAACTCTGTGAAGTTAGTAGCACCCAAAAAAAGTGGAACATCAGGGTTCCGTTTTGCAAACTCACGAAACGCAATAAATGATTCTAGAACGTTTGAGGGTTCAAGAATTAAATCACCCAAAATCTGTTTTATTCCCAGCTTTCGGGCTTTTTTGATAATCTCTTCAAGAAGACGCACTCGCGCATTCACGTCTTTTGGAAAGTATCCTTCGCGCTGATTGCTTGGAATAGCAACCACAGCAGCATCACCAGCAAAAGATGCAATCTGTTCAACGTTTCCAGCGTCTACACTTAGTATCAAATCTGCTCCAGCAACAACAGCTGCTTTAGCTTCAACAGGATCAAGCGTGTCGATGCTAACAGGCACATCTACAACAGCTTTAACTGCCTCAACAGCGCGCCTAGCATCCAAGGGTCTAGATTCACCTGCAATCATGCCAACATCGATAATGCCTGCTCCAGACTTCACGTAACGTTTAGCTAAACTCTGAATCTGCTCAGAGCTCATTAATGGCGCGTCAACTATTTCAGCCATAACACGCATGGGAAAATCTTTGCCAAAAACAAGGTCTTTGATTGCCATGTTGCCGGGGTTTTTTAGTAGTTGTTTCCAGTTTTTTTCTACTAGTTCCAGCTCTTGTAGTGCTTTTCGTTGAAGCTCTTCTCTGAGCAAATCGCAAGCAGGAGTAAGTGTTGAAAGATCAACTTTGCCAATGGAATCCAGAACCGTGGGCAAATCAGCAGCGTATCTTGGACCTTTGAACGTTGGAATGTTAGTAGCATCTGCGATAATTGAGGTGTCGCCTCTGATTAGTCCTGGAACCAAGATAGCATCAAAGCCGTTTATGTCCAGTTTTTTGAGTTCTCTTGCAATGTTTGGCAGTTTTAGCAATGCAGCAACTTGAATGGGTAAAGCGAGAACTTGTGTTTTGACGCTGCTTTGTTGGGCGTAACGTTTCACGATTTCTTCTGCAAGGGTTCCAGTTATCAACAACACTTTCAAGGGTAACACCTGATTTGATTATAGTTTCGCAATTACTGTTTGTATCTGTTGCGGATTCTCCAAAACAGTCAAGTTGTCCATAGACTCAAGCTTCTTAACGTTCTGAACGTCAACACTTCTAATCCACATTTTCTTTTTTTCGGCATATTTGACAGCGCCAAACGGGCAAGATGTTACGCACAGCCCGCAGCCTTGACAAATTGCAGAACTGATTTTTGGAATGCAATCAACAATTTTTACAGCACAATGAGGACAAGTATCAACTATAGAACACGGGTCACACTGTTTACAGTTTCTTTTGTCAATACGATAAGGCAGCACGGTCTCAACAAAGCCTCGTTTTTGGTCGGTCGGCACAACATAAACTGGAACACCCCCCTTTTGTGCTTGAGCAACAGCGTTTGTCACAAGAGTATCAGCTATGCCACACACAATCTTTGCAACTGTGTTTGCGCTCGCAGGAGAAACAACAAGTGCACGGTATGGTTCTACAATGAATCGTCCTGCATGAGAGAATCCGGGGTCTTGGCTGTTTTCGGCGAAAATTTCTTGAAGATAAGTTCCAGATGATATCTGCTCAAGGTTGCTCCACAAGCCGTACATTTTTATGACCTGTTCTGCAGCTGAAGACAGGTACGTTGTAACTGCAATTTTGTTGTTTTGGACTAGCGTGGTCATGCTTTCAAAGGTTTCAGCTAAGAAGTGACCTGCTCCGGTTATTGCCCAAGCAATCTGTAATACCATGTTCAACATTTCCTTTTTGCATTAAATCTATAATTCAAAGCTGTTTTACGGTGGCTCCTTGGTTATTTGGGTTGGCAACAAAAACTTGTCCTCCTCCATTATCTTGAAGGAATGCTTCAACCTCAGAATGTAGTTTAGTTGCTTGGGTTTCACCTTGAACTAATCCATAAACTGCGGGTCCCCAAGAACTCTGTCCGACTCCATAGGCTCCACATGTTTTCATGAAATCTATCCCTGCTGTAGCTGCTGAACTGGAAAAGGTTCCTCCTTGAACATCAGCAAAGTAGTCGCCAACAACTACTTGAATAGTGGTTAAAGCGTCTCCAAAACATTCAATGTCACAGTCTACTAGTGCGGGCAACAGTTTCATCATAATCAATCGACAGATTTTGCCAACAAGTTCAGCGGGCATTGAAGGCACCTGAGCAAACGCATTCTTTTCTTCAGTTTTCGCTAACCCCTTTTTCGCGTCTGGAACAGCAACAACAAATTTCCAGTCTTCAGGAAAGGGTTGACGAAAAATAAGAGGAGGAAAAACGTTGGGAACGATGACCCCTTGGTTCATCCGTTTTCCGCCATCAACAACAAATCCTCCGTGCTCAAAGATTGCTGTGCCAACTCCAGTTCTTTTCATTCGTCCCATGTCAAGAGACAGCTGTTGAGTTGGCGCTGTTATCTGGAACAGTTTTGCTAGAGCTGTAGCTACAGCCAAAGCTAACTGTGTCCCAGAGCCTAGCCCTGTATGTTCAGGAATTGTCTGTTTTACATCGATTTTGATGTTGCCGTTTATGTTGTAGGCTTTAAGAAACCGTTTAGCAAGAGATGTGGTTAGCTCGGTTTTTTCTCCTGTAACACAGAAACTTTCTGAATGTTCGGCTTCAAGAACCACGTTTGGGCGGTCTATTCCTACGCCTAAGCCACCAAAGAATCGGTTCATGTCTCCGTTCATGTCTATTAGCCCAAAATGTAGCCTCGCAGGAGTTTTAACGTAAACTTTCACTTTTTTTCCTCCATGAATTAATTCTTTGAGTTAAATCAGCCATAACTTCAGAGTAACACGAATCAGGAGCAGTGCGGTCAACAACATCTTGGCAAACATTAACCAACTCCTGCAATTTAATGGCGCGTTTTTGTTCTTGTTTAGTTCCGCTCAGGAATGGTTGAATGCGGGTTGCATGTATGATTGCTTCAATTGTTGCAAACCGAGCTCTACAGTATACCATGGGTAACGCCTTTGATGCGTTAACAAGCTGGGCATTACACAAAAACTCTGCTCGTTCAGAACTAAAAGAGCCAATTTCAGAAACCAAGACTTCAACAAGTGCATCTACCCCCCGTAACCTTGGGGCATCAACTGTTTCTGCTTTTTCGAACATGTCAAAAGGCAGTTTTCGGTCAGGATTTACCTCTTTAAAGGCAGTCATGTAAAACAACTCTGGGTCAGAAGTTACATTTACCACTGCGCATCTTGTTGCTTGAAGATTCTTGTAAGTTAAAGACGAGACATATGGTCTAATAATCAGCTGCTTACTGTTCTTGATTACCACACCCATGGGCGCAGCAGATGGTTGCCCATCCATGCTATACGTAGAAACTATTGTTTCTCCAATTTCTCCGCCAGATAATCCTAAATCACACAAATCAGTCACATACTCATCTCCAAACAACAAAAGAAAACAAAAACTACCAAGAAAAGAGCAGACTTTTTGATAGACACAGCATACCTCAACCGAGTGTAATTTTTTTCACTCAGTTAATAAATCTTGAGGCAAACAACGCCAACAAAGCCCACAAGAAAAGCTGACAACTAAAGGTCAACTGTTAAAGAGCCATGTTTCGTAGAAAAAAGGGAGAAAAACAGGAAACTGTAACGTGGTCTACGTTATTGTCTGCAGTTTAACCG
>PIXT01000096.1 GCA_003096235.1 Candidatus Bathyarchaeum sp.
GGTTATTTTTTTGTGGTCAGTGTCATTGTTTTCTCTAGTTTTTTGTTGATGATGAAGAATATTAGGCATGTGATGAAGGCGTAGGTTAGCCCGTTTGTTGTGGCTTCGAGGTAAAGAATGTAGTCTGAGATGGGAAACTCGATAATTGAGGCGATTATGTTTCCGGGGAACATGGGAATGGGGACTGCTATTGAGGCGGTGGTGAATAGTAAGAAGAAGGCGACAAAGATTGGTGTTGCCCTCATGGTTTTTCATCTGTCATGTTTTTGGTTTTGTTCCAACCACAAATATAATAAATCTTAATATATAATAAACGTTTTCGTAGTTCTGTCCAACACAAATACAACACAACAAAAAAGCGCCCAGAACGTTCATTATACACTTCACATCTTCATCATTCATGGACCCACTCAACTTCGCAGCCACAGTCATAGTCCTAACAGCCTCAGGAGCCCTAGCCCCCGGACCACTATTCTTTGTAACAATAACACATGGCGCACAATCAGGAACAAAAAGCGGCATAATATTCTCAATAGCCCACACCATAATCGAGTTCACACTCGTCATGCTACTAGCCCTAGGACTCCTAAGCGTCGCAAACCAACCCACAATCAGACTCGCAATCGGAACCGCAGGAGGAGCAGCACTCATAATTTTCGGAACAATGCAAATACGCAGCTCCATACATCAAACAGACAAAACAAAAACAAAACAAAAAGACACCAAAAACCTATTCTTGATGGGCATGGCGCTAACAGGCTTAAACCCATACTTCATTATCTGGTGGCTCACTATCGGCGCAAACCTGATTCTGCTAGCCCTAGAATTTGCGGGCTTAGCTGGCGTCATCTTCATGTATGCATGCCACATTTGGGTAGACTACGCATGGCTCACATTAGTTGCCAGCTTTGCAAAAAAGAGCACAAAAATTCTACAATTCAAATGGTACCGCCTGATGATTACAATCTTTGGAGCAGTTCTAATCTACTTTGGCATATCATTTCTACTCGACGCCCTAGCACTATAAATCGGCAAACAAAACAGAGCCAATTTTCAGTTCACATAATCATTTTACGTGATTCACGAAACTACAAGCAATTAATGATTTCCTGTTCTGAACTGCTAAATTTAATGCACTAAACAGTAGTTGAGTAAAAAGCGCACAATTCCCACCCACTACAGAAGAAGAGGATTATGTTCTACAAGACCAGTTTTTGCCCTTTTTCTTTTGTGTTCACTCTTCTATAACAACAGCTGTTGAAACGTTCATTCTGTTACATGTGTACGCCATCAATCTTTGCTCCACAGTAGATGCATTTGGAATCTTTGATTTTGTTTTCTTGAATGTGATACCCAAATCTTTGAATCAACGTTTTTTTGCAGTTGGGACAGTATGTGTTTTCTCCTGTTTCTCCGGGCACGTTTCCCTCGTAGACGTATCTTAGACCAGCTTCTAAGCCAATCTTTCTGGCTCTGCGCAGCGTAGTAACGGGTGTTCTGGGCAAGTCTATGAGATTGTAGGTAGGATGGAACTGCGTGATATGCCACGGCGTATCTTCACCAACCTCTTCTTTGATGAAGTGCGCAATTTTGTGCAGTTCCTGCTCTGAATCGTTCAATGTTGGGATTATCAGGGTTGTTAATTCAATCCAAATTCCCAAACTTTTGTATAGCTTGATTGAATCCAGCACAGGTTGCAGGTGGGCGCCGCATCTTTTCTGGTAAAAATCGTCGCTGAAACTCTTCAGGTCAATGTTGGCGGCGTCCAAGTATGGGCTAATTTCTATTAACGCATCTTGTGTGATGTAGCCGTTTGTAACAAAAACGTTCTTGAGTCCCTGTTTATGGGCAAGCTTGGCTATGTCGTAGGCGTACTCAAAAAAGATTGTTGGTTCACTGTACGTGTAGGCTATGCTCTTGCAGTTGCTTTGTAATGCCGCAAAAACAACATCCTCGGGCGAGACCTCTTGTCCAACGATTACGTTTCGCTGTTTTGGTAACTGAGAAATGTCAAAGTTTTGGCAGTTGTCACATCTAAAGTTGCATCCCACGGTTGCTATACTATATGCTTGAGAGCCTGCAAGAAAATTGAATAACGGCTTCTTCTCGATGGGGTCAACAGCGCACGCCACAGCTTTGCCATAAACAAGACTGTACAGTTTGCCAGCCCTGTTCTCTCTGACCCCGCATATTCCTCTTTTAGAATCAGCAATCAAAGAGCAACGATGACTGCACAAGTTGCACTTAACCATGTTGTCATCTAGCTTCTCGTAAAACATTGCCTCCTTCAACACAGAAGCCTCCCTAACAACAAAAAAGGCAAACAGCACACTTAAACTTTCAAAAAAGAGCACACAACAAGCTACGAAAACAAATAATATTTTAGCCCGAGCACAATAAAGTAATACTGTCAGGTGGTTTTTATGGCTAGATTTAGAGTGGAAATAGACCACAATGTTTGTCAGGGGTTTGGGGCATGTGTCGAGTTATGCTCCAAGTTTGACCTTTCTGACGAAGACGGAAAATCTCATGTTGAAGGCGCAAAAAAGACCGCAAACGGAGAAGCAGCACAACTAGATACGCTAGACTGCCACAAAAAAGCTGCACAAGCTTGCCCCTTCAACGCCATCCACATCATCGACCTAAAGACAAACGAGAAACTCGTCTAACCACGGTGAGCTTGCTTGATAGTTAACAAGCTTTCGTTGCTGGTTGGCGGAGAGGCTGGCGCAGGAATAACCCGTTCAGGCTTTCTTTTCGCCAAAACCTGCCTACGAGGAGGACTCTACGTCTTTGGCGCCAACGACTACCAGTCCCTAATACGAGGCGGACACAACTTCTACACCGTCACAGTCTGCGATGAACAAGTATACTCCCAAGCAGACACCATTGACCTTCTGGTAGCCCTAGACAAAGAAACCATCCTTCTTCACAAAAACGAACTTGTTTCAGGCGCTGGAATAATCTACGACCAAGACCAAATCACAGTAACCAAAAAGGAACTTGAAAGAAACGACATAAAACATTACCATGTGCCCCTAAAAAACATAGTCAAAGAACTTAAAGGACCAGCAATAATGGAAAACACTGTTGCATTAGGTGCAGCAAACGCGCTTCTAGACTACGACCCAGAAATACTAAACCAAGTATTACTGGACACTTTCAAACCAAAAGTCGCACAACTAAACATACAAGCAGCAAAACAAGGATACAATTACGCCAAACAGCATTACACACAAAACTTTGGATACAAACTCAAAAAAACAAACTCAACAAAAAACAGAATATTCGTAGCTGGAAACGAGGCAATAGGACTAGGAGCCCTCAATGCAGGCTGCAAATTTTATGCAGCATATCCCATGACCCCCGCCACATCCATACTTCATTTCTTAGCACCCCTAGACCGAGAATACAACATGGTTGTAATCCAAACAGAAAGCGAAATAGCAGCCATAAACATGGTCGCAGGAGCATCATACGCTGGAGTAAGATCAATGACAGCAACATCTGGAGGAGGATTCTGTCTAATGACCGAAGCACTAGGCATGATAGGCATGACTGAAACCTCACCAGTTATAGTTCTAGTTCAAAGACCTGGACCAAGCACAGGACTTCCCACATACTCGGCGCAGGGAGACCTCCGATTTGCAATCCACGCTTCGCAGGGGGAGTTTCCCAGAGTTGTAATCGCGCCTGGAGATGTCCAAGAGGCATTCTATAACACAATAGAGGCATTTAATTTGGCGGAAAAATTTCAGATTCCTGCGATAATTATCTCAGACAAGTATTTGGCAGAGAGTAATGGAACTGTTGAGGTTTTTGAGCAGAACCGAATTAGAATTGACCGTGGAGAACTAGTAGACAATTATGTGGGGGATGAGTACATGCGGCACAAGTTCACGGAAAACGGGATTTCGCCTAGGGTACTTCCTGGAACAAAAGGTGTTATTGTGCGAACCAATGCGGATGAGCATAATGAACTTGGGTATACAACAGAAGATCCTGTGTTGGCAGCAAGGATGGCGGATAAGCGGTTCAAAAAGATGGATGTTCTTATCAAAGAATTGGAAGCGTATGAAACTGTCAAAGTTTATGGTTCAGAGGAAGCGGATGTGCTGATTATTGGGTGGGGTTCTACGAAGGGTCCGATAAGAGAAGCAATGAAGTTGCTTGCTGGTCAAGGAATTGAAGTGAAGTTTATGCAAATTGTGTATTTGCATCCGTTTCCAGTGGACAGAATTCAGAATGTGTTGCAGTCTGTCAAGAAGGCTATAGTTGTAGAGAATAACAAGACTTCTCAGTTGTCCAGTCTGATACAGGAGCATCTTCTCAGAAAGGTAGACCATAAGATTTTGAAGTATGATGGGAGACCCTTCAACCCAGAGGCGCTTTCGAAGAGCATAAAGGAGGTGCTCTAGATGGTAACTCTTGATGATCTTAAGACGCCAAAAACGAATACTTGGTGTCCTGGTTGTGGAAACTTTGGAATTTTGATGGCGTTCAAAAAAGCCTTGATTGAGCTTGGGCTTCAAAGAGAAGATTGTGTTCTTGTGTCGGGAATAGGCTGCCACGGAAAAATGGTCAACTACGTGAACATAAACGGATTTCATGGTATACATGGCAGAGTGTTACCCACGGCGCAGGGCATCAAACTCGCAAATTCTGACTTAACGGTTGTTGGTTTTGCTGGGGATGCGGATCAATACAGCGAAGGTTGGGGACATTTTGCTCATGCAGTGCGGACGAACATTGATATGACGTTGATTGTGCATGATAACATGGTTTTGGGGTTAACTACTGGTCAGGCGACATCTACCAGTCAGCAGGGATTTAAATCGAAGTCGACTCCTTTTGGGGTTATTCCGCCTATGCTTAATCCTGTAGCTCATGCGTTGGTCAGCAATGGTAGTTTTGTTGCTAGAGGTTTTTCTGGAGATATGTTGCATATAAAGGGGTTGATTGTGCAGGCAATGAAGCATAGAGGCTTTGCGTTCATTGACGTGTTCCAGCCTTGTGTGTCTTTTAATTACCTGAATACTTACGGTTGGTTTAGCCAGCGAGTGTATAAGCTGGAAGAAGAGGGGCACGACGTTACAGATAAACAAAAAGCGTTAGAGAAAGCGTTGGAGTGGGGAGACCGGATACCCATCGGAATCTTCTACAATAAACAAAGACCCACATACCAAGATGGCATTCCACACTTGAAGGAAACTAGACTCACAAGTGTGCTCAAAGAAAACGTTGACGTAACAAAAGCAATGAAGGAAATGATGTGACAGCTAGTTTTTCTTCTAGTTGTGGACAAAAGTTTTGCTGAAAGGTTAAACGTCTGTCAGAAGCTTCAGGTGAATTATCGGAGTCTTTCTTTTTGTCAGACTCTTTATTCGCGGCGATATTTCCTGAAGGATGTTCCATGGATCTAATAGCTTCTTGTCGGCAGGAATTTTTCCCTTGTTCATTCTTAGACGAGATGCGATCTCCTCGATTATCAGGTTCTCTGCTATAAGGTCAGCCATGCAGACCTCACCGTTGTTAATCAGCCTCTGCACAATCATGTCCTTTAGTTCTTGCCCTTTTTCCATTTCTTTGAAAATCTTTGCGGCTTTCTTTTTAGCTTTGAGGTGCTCCAACGAGAACTGTGGAATCTTCTGGCAGAATGTAACACGTTCTCTCCATTTTTCTAGCCACTTTTTGGTCCAGACTTTTAGAAAAGATTTGATTTCATCTTGGCGGGCATCGTCGTTCAAGGCTTCTTCGACATCAATCAAGTTTGTGTCGTTGAGGTTTTCAGTTAAGCAGGTTTCAAAGTCTTGGTATGCAAAGTCTAAAAGTCTTCTTTCTGCGCCGTAAATGTCTAAATCAGGTATTTCGTTTTCCAGCTCCCCCGCTAGTAGAGGCATTATTACAGGATTTCTTGAGGCTCGAAGTTTGGCGCTAGGCATCGGCTTGAACCTCCAGTGAGGAACACTCTAATGTGCCTTTCTGGTGGTATATGAGGGTTTCCAATTTTTTTGGGCATATTTAAAGTAACAATGTAGATTGTGTGTGGTGTAGTTGTTTTTGTGTTTAGGGTAAACTCCAACATTTTTAAATAAACAACACTGATGCATTAAACTAAAACAGGAGCGTAAACTGGAGCGCTGGCTTTGAATAAGGCAACTGGAATTGCAAAAACTTCGGCAAAAGGCGGTTTTAAACTCTTTATAGGTGTAAGCATTTCCAGCGTCATCACGGCATTAAGTCTAATACTGGTATTGCGTTTGCTGAATAATGCAGACGATTATGGTATAATCACAACTGCATTGATTTTTCCTGTTATGCTGGCTTTGTTTAAGGATTGGGGAACAAACTCGGCTATGATAAAATTTTTGGCGCAATACAAGGCTGAGAACAAGACGGACAAAATCAAGAATGTCATGGTTGCAGGGATGCTGTTCGAATTAGTTATGGGCGTTTTACTTACTTTAGTGTGTTTTTTTATGGCGGACTTTCTTGCAATAAGCGTCTTTAAGTTACCTGAAGCAAAAGTTTTGATAGAAATTGCTTCTTTGACAATTATTGCTGATTCGTTTCTCAAGATTTCCCAGTCCACTTTTATTGGTTTAGAACGATTGGAATTTCACAGCTTGACTTTGATATTAAATTCGTGTATGCGATGTGCGCTTGCGCCCGTTCTTGTATTTTTTGGGTTTGGCGTTTTAGGTGCTATACAGGGGCAAGTTGTAGCGCAGATTATCGCTGGAGTTATCGGAATCATAATTTTTTATGTTTCATTTCTCAGAAAGACTACGGAAACGTCATTGAACAAAAGTGACATAGTTAATACTTTGAAGACTATGCTCAAGTATGGTGTGCCGCTTTCTGTTTCGCTGGTGATAAGTGGATTTTTGCCGCAGTTTTATAGTACGTTGTTGACCCAAAGTTTCCCAACTACAGCGGGTTATACATCGGCTTTGGGCAATTATCAGGCGTCAACTAATTTTATGGTTATTGTATCGTTTTTTACTGTGCCTATAACAACGGTTCTGTTTCCCGCTTTTTCGAAGCTTAAAGCAAAAACAGAAGAGAATACTCTTAGGGTGGTTTTTCAGTCTTCGGTTAAATATGGTGCGTTGCTTACGCTGCCTGTAACTTTGATGGTTATTGTTTTGTCTGAGCCGTTAGTGTTTGCTATTGTGGGCACAGAATACACTGATGCGCCGTTCTTTTTGATGATAAATTCAATAAGCAATCTCTATACAGGGTTTGGGCATCTGAGTGTTGGAAATTTTCTGAATGGACAAAATAAGACGCACATCACAATGAGGCTGGCGTTTGTTACTTTAGGAACAGGAGTCATATCCAGTTTTATACTTATTTCCCAGTTCAAAGTTGTTGGCTTGATTTTTACGAACTTGATTTCTATAGCTCCGAGCCTGTTTTGGGGAATATGGTATGTAAAGAAGCATTTCGGCGCCACAATAGATTGGGTAGCTTCAGCCAAGATTTTGTTAGCATCATTGATTGCTGGAGTGTTTACTCATCTGCTTTTGTCACAACTTAACTACAGCTACATTGTAGAACTTGTTGTAGGCGGTGTGGCTTTCTTGCTTGCCTACCTAGTCGCTGCACCCCTAATTAGGGCAGTAAACAAAAGGGATGTAGAGAGCCTAAGACAAATGCTAAGTGGTCTTGGTCCATTTTCGCCCATCTTCAACATACCGCTCATGATAATCGAAAAACTGTTAGACGTCTTCAAGGTCTAACTCGCAGGCTGTTCAGTACACGGATGCAAATGTTCTATATTTCAAGTTTTTATGGGCAGGTCGGCTTTTCTAGTGGGTAATCCTTAATAAACAGCTATTCCCCATTCTGTTATCGTCATGAGAAATGCGTTAGGAGAGTAAAAAGCGCTTGGCTAAATTCAAGATAATCGTTTCAGACCCTGAAACTGGAAAATCACAGTCAATGGAACTGGAAGAAACACAAGCAGTTCCCCTGATCGGTAGAAAACTGGGAGAAACTATTGATGGAACTGCAGTTAAATTGTCTGGCTATAAACTAAAGATAACTGGCGGGTCTGACAAGGACGGATTCCCTATGAGACCAAACATCCATGGAGGAGTTCGTGTAGGCGCCATCATAAGTGAGGGCGTAGGCTTTCATTCAACACGGAAGGGAGAACGGAAACGCAAAACCCTTCGCGGCAATGTAATAACAGACTCGATTGTTCAAGTTAACATGAAGGTTATCGAGAAGCCAAAGGGCAAAAAAGCAGAAAAGCCAACAGAAGCTCCAGTAGAGAGCGCCCCTGCTGAAGCTGCTGCCCAATAAGTTCAAACAAATCTTTTTAGTTTGTGGGCTTTGACGCCCAACATATTTCTAAACAGGTACAAAATATTGCGCTACCCACTTCAATACTGCTTTAATGTTTGGAACGGATAGCTTTTTTTAATAGTTGGGTTGTTTGTTTTAGTCATTAAAAGGGAGTTGTTTAGTCCTTGTTGACTGAAATTGTTAGTGATGAGCAATTGATTAAATTGTACACTGAAGACGGATATCTAATTGCTGTCGATTACCCAAAAAGCGAAGTGAAACTACACACCATTGATTGCATGCTTGCCGACCCAATTAGTTCAATCGGCGTTAAACCCACAAAAGCACTGGAAAACAAAACTGGAGAGTTCTGGTACTCAAAAGAACGCAGTGAAGCAAACTCGAAAGCAGAAGAAATAGCCAAACAAAAAGGCTACGCGTACATAGTTTGCCCCATCTGCAACAGATAACACCAACATA
>PIXT01000097.1 GCA_003096235.1 Candidatus Bathyarchaeum sp.
GAAAACAGTTTACGTATTTTGTTTTCTTTTTTGGAGTTTATTTCAGCTCAATAATAACTACGTGAATGAACAGTTAACAGGTTTTGCAAACATGAGTAAAAAAAGTTTTACTTGCAGGAAAAACAAACAGGACATTTTATCTGGACAAGACATATAGATGCTACAATAATTTGTTTGTCTTTAGGTCAATGTCACAGATGTCGCACACAAAAACGCTTTATATCCACAAGTAATAAAGACATACACTACTAAACAACTGTGAAACAAAAGAATGATCGAATTAAACAATTTATTAGAAGCTTAAACTCAATACGTCAAAAACGAAAGAACGGTTTTGCTGAGGCTTTTGCACGGACAATAGAGGAAGAAAAAATGAACAAAACTCTGCTACAATCGCTTTGATCATTTTAGTTTTCCGCGCGTGGGCCTTTTCAGCCCCCTGTTCTTTCAATGATTTTGTATCCCCACAAAAAAGGATAATCAGGGTATCAAAAAATCCGAACGAATATTCCTGTTTAGCGTCAAAAAACCCCGTTTTTCTGGCAACATTTCGTAACTACTTTGAAACACAATGGAAAATAGCAGACAAAAAATTAGACTAATCTGCTTTCCATTCATATTTGGAGCCTAATAGAGGTACATTGTTGAAATCAGTGTTTTTCTGAAAAACGCAATCATAAAAGAGGAGATATTAAAATGCTCCACGTCATGTTTTTAGGTTAAAACCTAATCATTCAAGTTGCCTGATTCAACAAAGGGGGTGTGGAGCGCACACAAGGCAAAATAGTTCGTGGAAACACTGATGGCAAACTATCATGAATGATGCGTGCGCTCAGTTCTGATTCTGAATTTGAGCAATAAAACGTTTCTGAATCCAAAATACACAATTACATAGGCACAGAAAAATTCAAGTTTTGAAGCAACAAAAAATGAGCATACAATTTTTGAGCAGGCTAAACCCAAAAACAGTGAACAAAACGTTTCCAACATAAGCAGATAAGTGCTTTTTAGCTTTCAGAATATGAGTAAAGTATAAAGATGTGTACTACCAGTCAAGTGACGAGGATTAAAGTTGCCTGCAATAGAAGTAGGAAGAATCTGCGTCAAAAATGTAGGGCGAGAAGCAGGAAAAAAATGCATAATCGTAGATGTTGTAGACAAAAACTTTGTTCTAATCACTGGTCCTAAAACAGTTTCTGACATAAAACGAAGACGCGCCAACATTAATCACCTAGAACCAACCAGCGAAAAAATCGAAATCAAACGAGGCGCAACCGACGAAGAAATCACAGAAGCACTAAAGACAGCAGGTAAACTAGAAGAGATGACAACAGCAGCAAAACCCGCCCTATCCTAACTCTTTTTTCCTTTTCTGGAGAAATATTATGCGAACAATCAACGAACCATGGGAAATCAAGCGAAGCTTGGTAGTTAAGGCTGAGGAAGAAACCGACCCCAATTCAGGTTACAAACCCGAAGAAAGACCGATCAAAGAATACATGCGGTTTGGAATAATAAATTTAGACAAGCCTGCTGGACCATCAAGTCACGAGGTTACAGCTTGGCTCAAACGAATCCTTAGCCTTGAACGTGCTGGTCACGGCGGGACCCTTGAGGCTTAAAATAGCCGGGGAAATCCCAAAGTTACCGGTATTTTACCTAATGCCCTAGATGATGCTACAAAAGTAATTCAGGCGCTCCTATTGTCTGGAAAAGAGTACATCTGCATAATGAAACTGCATTCTGAAGTTGCACAAGACAACGTAAAAAAGGCGTTAGATGAGTTTCAGGGACCACTCTATCAGCGACCTCCTGCACGATCAGCAGTTAAACGGCAGCTCAGAACAAGAACAATCTACTACAACAAATTCATAGAAATGAACGAACGAAACGTTCTCTTCAAGGTCGGATGCGAAGCAGGAACATACATACGAAAACTGTGCTACGACATCGGCGAAGTTCTAGGCTGCGGCGCTCACATGCAAGAGCTACGCAGAACAAGAGCGGGCCCATTCACCGAAGACGAAAGCCTAGTTACCCTGCATGACATATCTTACTTGTACAGCAGGTGGCAAGAAACCGAAGACGAAAAGTTTCTACGACAATTTGTTTCGCCAATGGAAAAAGCCTTAACGTTGATGCCGAAAATCCATGTCCGAGACTCAGCAGTAGATGCCCTATGTCATGGCGCACACTTAACAGCTCCAGGATTACTATCGTTAGATGCTGGGATAAAAATCGGAGACACAGTAGCAGTGTTTACCCAGAAAGGCGAAGCAATAACAATTGCAAAAGCTGTTGTGTCATCTGAAAAGATGCTGAAAATGGATCATGGTTTTGTTGCAAAGACTCAACGGGTAATGATGCCACGTGGAATGTACCCAAAAAAGTGGCGCAGTCCTCAGTAAAGGTAGATTTTTTCGAAAAGACTAAAAACCCCTTGGTTGCTATTCTACAGTTGTGCCGAGGTCTCCTAGAGCAAGCAGTCTTGCGGGAAATCTGGTAGGGAGCAGATTCCATGAATGGAAGCCTATGCCTGGAATCTCCGACTACGGTAAGCCTGTGATCCATTGGGTCGCGAGGGTTCAAATCCCTCCCTCGGCGCCACAAACAACTTATGATGTCTGGTTTTGTGCGGTGGTCATATAAGCATCTTTTAGGTGAAAAGTGTACCATGAGTTACACGCGCAAGTATGCTCTATGTGTAGTAATATTGACGGTTCTTTGTTTTTGCGTCACAACTACAACATTGGCTGAGTCTGGTGGCATGGTTTTAGAGTGGGAACAGCACTGGGAAACATATGGTGTCGGTGGTTGCTGCAATTTTGGTACACATAACTTCTTTGTGGGCGACGTTGACGACGATGGAGTTATAGAGATGGTTACCGGCGGTTTCATGTATTATATCGAGAATGGTACCAGAATAAGCTCTGAGGCGCCGCTTAGAATTTGGAACTGGAACGGCGAAAACTTCACGTGTGAAAAAAGCCACAATTGGGATGGAACGATACGCGCCATTCATGCTGCTGACTTAAACGGCGATGGCTCTAATGAAATAATCACAGGGGAAAGAGTAACAAACAGCACGGGCAGTTATTCTTCTCTTAGAATATGGAGCTACGATGGCGAAATCTTGGTTCTGAAAGCAAACCATGAAGGGTTTTCTGTCAGCTCGATTTTTGTCAATGATGTAGATGATGATGGGGCACCAGAGATAATTACAGCAGGCAGAACAGTTAATGACACCTTTTCTTCGGCTCAACTGTGCATATGGAAGTGGGACGGTGCCAGTCTTGAGTTAAAGGAGAACGTAGAATGGGGTTCAGGGGACGAGGCGTATGCTTATTCTGTGTATGCTTATGATTTGAACAGTGATGGTGAAACTGAAATTGTTACGGGCGGTTATGATAATGGCTTGATGAATAGTAGTGGTCAATTGCGGGTTTGGCATTGGGACGGTGAGGAACTGGTTTTGGAAACAAATGAGCAGTGGCGTATGGTGGAGGGCGTTTATGGTCGAACTATCAGTGGAAGCCCTATGGGAAATACTATGGTTAACACTTTGAAGGTGGATGATGTTGACGGTGATGGTGCCGCAGAAGTCGTATCGGGTGGATGGAGCTATGATGGAGAAAAAATTAATGCACAACTTAGAGTCTGGAATTGGAGCGGGCATAGTTTAGTTTTGGAGAAAAGCCACGAATGGATTACAGAAGATATCACAGAAATCAAAGCCATGTCACTAAACGATGTTGATGACGACGGACAGGTGGACATCGTAACCAGTGGATTAACGTCAGTTTATGGAAGCTTCAACAACACAGAGTCTACCCCAGATTCGGCTCAACTCAGAGTCTGGAGCTGGAACACAAAAACGTTAACCCTAAAACAAGCTGAAGATTGGACAATCGGCGAAGGCGTTGTTGCATGGAACGTTGCAACTGGCGATGTGGACGCAGACGGCACAGTTGAAATAGTGACCGTTGGCTGCATGGGAGTATCCGGTTTATGCGACCCAGATTTGAGAATATGGTCAATCGCAAAAGAGCCTTCGGTTTCAGGTCCACTTTTGGCTGTGCTGGGGATAACTGTTGTCGCGGTGCTTGTTGTTCTAGTTTTAGTTTTTAGAAAAAGAAAAAGTGGTTAAATCCTTGGCAGAATTGCTTTATTAGCCGAGGCTTTTTCGTAGTTGTGCTGCTTGTTCGAGGTAGCTTTTAGCGTTCTGGTCGTCTTGTTCCATGTATGAGATAAGGAAATTGCTTACTGTGTTTTCATATTTTCTGTGGGTAAGGTTTCTTGGTCCAAACTTGATTCCGAGGTCTTCTTGAGCAACATTGATGTCTAGCATGAATCTTGTGAGTGCAGACTTTAAGCGCTCTTCGTTCATTTGTGCTCTTTTTGCCACTTCTTTGTACATGCCAAGAATCATGTTGATGTTTTGCCAAGACAAGTATCCTGCAACAGCGTTGAGGTCAGATTTCAGGTTAACATAATACCGATTCAGCGCGTTCCACTCATCTTTGGTTAACTTGCTTAATGCTTCCAAGCCAATGAACTCGGGCGGTATGCCTAAAGAGTACAGTGCTGCAGCAAAAGTTATTGCCCGTGGAAGAGCAATTCCCTCCACATTTCTGCTGTAGCCAAACAGCCCTATGTGCAGTTTTCTTGCTCTTCGTTTTGGAATATACGAAACCACACGGGTCACTAACGGAGCCAAATCCTCCACGACCATCTGATATTTCAGCTTGAATTTCTCAATTATGTTGAGCAAAAGTTTCTCTTCCTCAGAGTCGATAAGAGTAGGCGCGCCGTATGGAAGCGTATTGTTCAAAACATCGACAACATGTTTAACGTCGTTGACAGGGAAATCGTACTTCAACCCTGACTGAATGCTTGCTGTGTAAACTCCCTTGTATTCGGCTAGAAAGGCTTCCAAGTTGGCTGGTGAGAGGTGTCCTCTGAAGGGCATAGAGCCTACTCCTATGATTGGGCAAACGGGTACGCCTTTACGGTTTTCTACAGATTTTAGTTTGGATAGTGCAATTTTGGAAAGAAGTGTTGCGCACACCAAGCCATAGTTTAGGGCGGGGTCTGAGCGTGCTATGAAAACTCGTATATAGTTTGGTTTAACAGCGTCTAAGTATGGTTCAATTATGTTGTCTATGTTCAAGAGGCTGTCCATGTCTTCAATTAATGGAATTAATTCGATGCTGCTGGGCTTGAATGAGCCGACCCAGTCCTTAACTTTAACAGAGCCATGCAGGTTAAGGTCTTCGTCTCCAACAATTGCTTTTTTGTAGTAGTTAAACAGGCACAAAAGCTCATTGCTGTTGGTTGTGAAGGGCAGTATGACCTCAAAAATTGGGTTGACTTCCCGTTTGTAGAATGTGGAAGCCACATCGGAGCTGACGGCGATGTTTTGAAGGGTTTCAACCACAATTTTTCGTTCAGCAACTTCAACTCTGGGGTTGGGAATGCGGTATGTAAGAAAAACGTCTTTTCCAATCACGTTTTCTTTGAAGTAATCTGCGTGGGCAGTCAAGAGTTTTCTGATAACACGGATGTCTGTGTCTTTTCCTTCACTGTCCCACATGACCTCTTGGCAGCCAAGCTCGTTGTATGCAAAATATGCTTCATAAACTTCGGCATCTCCCTGAATCACTTTGTTGTTGTGCCATATTGGAGCACAAGCGTTGTCAGGGTGCTGAGTGGACATAGTACGTGGTATATTTCGCATAATGGTTCACAGTATAGCGTTATTAGATGTAGGTTAAAAGCCGTTTCTCTTGCCCAGTGGAGGCGTCAAATTGCACAAAAAATGGGGAAAAAAGAAAATCTTGGTTAACTGGCTTGATGCTATCTGGGCATCAGTACTTTGTCGATTGCGTGAATTACTCCGTTTGTGCACTGTATGTCTTTTTGGATGACCCGTGCATCGCCTATCATGACTCCTTTTGAAGAATCGATTGAAACATCTTGACCTTGAACAGTTCGCGCAGAATGAAGATTTCTTACATCAGAGGACGAAATCCTCCCACTCACTACATGATATTTCAAAACAGAACGCAATCTGTTCTTGTCATTAAGTAGGTCTTGCATTTGCCTTGAAGGCATACTTGCAAAAGCAGCATCGTTAGGAGCAAAAACAGTAAACGGTCCCTGAGCACTTAAAGTCTCCCAGAGACCTGCTGACTGAATGGCGCTCACCAAAGTCTTAAACGAACCTGCATCCGCAGCCGTTTGTACAATATTCTTCATACTTTCACCTCCCCCAAACTTCGAAAATAAGACAGTTAATACTTTAACTAACCGTCAAATATGTGTTTTCAACCAAAAAATTTGGCGTTTAGTCTACTTTTTTAATGTGAAAACTCTGGAAAGAAGTTTACCTTAATGGTCCAGCAGTTAGCAAGAAACTGGTGCATGTTTAAGCGACCGCGTGCTTTTTCCTCAGAGGTAAGGAAATGGGCAATTTTTACCAAGATTTTGTCGTTCAAGTAATGTCCCATCGTCTGTACCTTGGTGGGCAAAAAGTTTGCGATGTAATGTACGAGTTCATGGATGAAAACTAGGCTTTTGAACCATGAAGTGAAATCGTCTGCTATTCCGATGATTCCACGGTACTCAAAACCAGCTGCACCAATATCTTTGCTTTCACTGTGAACAATCAGAGGCGGAAAGAATACCGGATTACCATTGACCTTAACTTTCATCTACGTTCTCCCCCAATAGGCAACAGAAGAAAAACCACAAAAAACACAGAAACATATAAACCTTCTGAAAAAAGGTTCTGTTAACTCTTAGGGTGATTGTTCTTGCTGTTAACCATCGGGTGATAGACCGCCACGAAGAGTCTCTAACCCCTTACGAAGAGGCTGAAGTCTTTGGGAAAAGAGACTTTAAAAAGAATTTACTAAATTAACAAAAGGGTGAGAGCTTGAAATATTGGTTGAACGTTGACACGCCAGATAAATCTCTTTTACACATCGAAGGTTGCCAGTACGAAGTTAACAAAAAAGAAACACCAAACAAAGGAATTGAAGAACTTAAGAAACATGGCGGATGGCTTTCTTTTTCATCTATCTCAGAAGCGAAAAAGTATTTTGAACAGAAATACCCAAACAAAACGTTGTTCATTCATTCTTGTGTTGACTTGCATTCTGAATAATCGTTTTCCACTTGTTCTGTCCTTCTATTGTGATTCCACATGCTTCGGCGGGTGTTTTTCCGTTTAAGCCTTCATGTTCTCTGATGTAGTTGTGGTGTATATCGGGTAGTTTTTGAGTGTTGGTGTTTTTTTTGTTTGAGTTTTGGTAGTGTTGTTTTTTGTTTTGTTGGGATAGTCTTTTTTATTAGATTATGGTTATTGATGAAAACATTGGAGAGCAGTTATGATGAATGTTGGAATAGTCGGCTGTGGATTCATTTCAGGAATACACGTTAACGCATGGAAAGACGCAAAGCAAAAAGTGGTTGCCGTTTGCGACTTGAACGAAAAAGCTGCCACAAAATTCGCCGAAGACTGGAACATTCCATCTTACTACACCAGCGTCTCTGAGATGCTAAAAAACGAAGACCTGTTCGCAGTTTCAGTGTGCGTCCCACCAAAGTTTCACGCAACCGTAGCCATACAGGCTTTGGAGGCAGGCTGCAACGTAGTCGTCGAAAAACCGTTCACAGAAAACACCCAAGACGCAAAAAAGTTGCTTGATGCCCTTGAAAAGACAAAAGGGAAAATGACGATAATTCATAGCCAACTATTTGAGCACTCAATTTTTCATGCAATGAACAAAGTTAAGGCAGGAGAAATCGGGGAAATCGTAGGCATGGATGTTGGCGTGCTGCATAGCCCTGACGAGATGATGGCGACAAACAAAAACCATTGGTGCCACAAATTGGCAGGTGGCAGATTTGGAGAGAATTTGCCTCATCCGATATATATGATGCAGGCTTTTTTGGGGAAACTGGAAATCAAATCTGTTTTAACTGACAAGCTGGGTTCTAATTCGTGGATGGTTTTTGATGAGTTGCGGGTAATTTTAGAGGCTGAAAAAAACAGGTTTGGAACAATTCACATCAGCTTTAATGCTCCAGGGCATGACCTAACAGATGTTCACGCAAACATCTACGGCACTGGCGGCACAATCCACGCAGGAATATACCCAGTGAGCAGTTTAATAGTTTCAAAGCCTGGACGTGGAATACTGCACTTTGGCAACATGAGCCAACAGATCAGGATCTGGGGCGCATACATAAAAAACATTGTAACCAAAGGAACAAGCCCAAGATACTACAGCGTCTCGCACGCAAGAATCATTAAATCGTTTGTGGACAGCCTCTCAGGCAACGGAAAACCCTTGGTCACACCAGAAATGGGATACAAAAACATCCAAGTCGTTGAACAAATCTGCAAACAAATAGATGATGCAGCCAAAAAAGAACAACAAGGTTAACTGGACAACGCCCTGCTGTCACGTCGACTCTTTTTTGTTTGTTTTTAAACTTTAACCTTTTTCTCATTTTTGTCCGTTCAGAATACAGCTACTGTGAAGGCGGCTTTCGCAGCACATGCCGGACAGCCTTTTCTGTTTCAACATGTATTAGCCGATGCTTTTTTCCGCAGATAGGGCAAGACCAATCCTGTCCCGTGTCCACTTCTTTTTTGGGCACCTTTGGCTTCAACATCTGCTCTTTTTCGTTCAGCTTCTCTTCTGGCGAGGACTCTGAAAGCCCCCATGCACGTTCAAGCACAAAAAGTGTTACAAGCTCTTTTTCGTTTTCCGTTTTACTTAAAGTAACTAGATGCTTTCCGGGTGCTTTCTTTCCAGTCGCCTCTTCATAGGACTTGATTACATAGTTTTCTTTGATTACTGCAGGAACTTCCTCGACACTAGAGACAACATTTCGTTTAAGCTTATCATTCTCATCGGACTCTGTTAAAGAAATCACATCATAAAGCATTCCATCAATTAGGCTATCTTGGAAAAGCATGGTTTTTCCTTCCAACTGCGAAAAACGCATACCAGCTGGACACTTTATGGCTTTAACAATAATCTTTTTTTGTTCCTTGTCTTTGCACAGTTTAAACAGCCACTCGCCAGTAAAAAAGTCCTTAACACGATAAAAATTCACTTCTCCAGTCCTTAACTGACGCAAACTCATATCATACCATGCATCGTTTGGTCGTGCCTCAACCTGCTTAACTTTAATGTTCTTTAGAAAATCCAAAGCACCCACACAACCTAAAATACAGTTATGTTAAGTTTAAGATTTTCGGGAATGAAATGCAACCGACAAAAGAGTACACTAAACAATAATACTGAAAAAAACAAAAAAAGGGAAAGGGAAAAAAACCCTTGTGGTTGTTGAGTTTAGCCTGCTATTTTCTGGCGGATAGTAATAACTGCAAAGATTGCAGCTATTGCCGCGACTAATGCTAGAACTACTGCGATCCATGCTGGAGTATTGTCAACATTGCTCTTTACATCAGTAATGTCTGCCTTTATGGCGCCAACATCAGTTTGGATTGTAGCTGTGTTTCCGTCTATGTCGCTGATTGTTCCTGATAGTGTTCCAACATTGGTTTTAACAGTTGCTACATCGCCCTCGATTGAACTGACAGTTGCATCTAGAGCGCTAACAGCAACGGTTAATTCTCCAAGATCACTTTGGATTGTAGCGAGATCACCTGTAAGTTCGGTTATGTCTAAGTGTGAAACAGTAGTCTGTATGTCACCAACGTTTGTGCTGATTGTTGCAATATTGCCAGATATGGTTGTGAGTTTAGCATCTAAGCCGTCTATGCTGTCAATGATTACGCCTTCGCTGGTAGTTATAGCTTCATCGATTTCATCGAGTCTGTCAAGAACAGAATCCATTGTAGGTTTGGCTGAAACAGTGAACAGGTTAGTGTCCAAGATTTCGTCCAGACTGATAGAGTCATAGCATGTAAAGTTCCATGTTCCAAGAGGTGCATCAGAAGTGATTGGCCACCAAGTTAGTGCCAAAGTAGAGTATGGTAGCTCGAAATAGTCTCCAGTGTCTTGCCATTGACTTGAATCGACTGCGTCGTAGTACCACATTAATCCGGATGGGTCAGTGATTACCAACCACACGTCATCAGCGGATGTGGATTGTGATACTAGGCTGATGAAATCCATTCGTACATATTCGGTTGCGCGTGTTGACATGCTGAATACTGGAGTAGCATCTACTGTGAAAGTGTCACCTGTGCTTGATGCGC
>PIXT01000098.1 GCA_003096235.1 Candidatus Bathyarchaeum sp.
AACTAGTGGAAATCTGCAAAGCAACAGGTGCAGACACATACCTCTGTGGATCAGGAGGACAACGCTACATTGACGCCGACCGCTTCCAAACAAACGGCATAAGGCTCCTGTGGCATAGCTACCACCATCCCACCTACAGACAAGTCTACCGCGGTTTCCAACCAAACATGTCCATAATCGACCTCCTATTCAATATCGGACCAAAAGCCAAAGAGGTGCTGCTAAGCGGCGGAAAAATCGAGGCATCAAGCCCCGCTTTATCCGAAGCTGTTTTGGTTTAAAAAAAGCTGTTAGAGCTTAACTATTTGGGCGTGGGGTACACCCTCAATGTTTATTACTGCTTCGGGGTGTACGTAGCCCTCTTTTATGGCGACTTCTACGCAGGTTTTACCCACCAAATTTACGATGGTGCTGTTGCCGATTAACCCGACTGCTTCGTCAACGGTGGTTTTTTTACCTTTATAGAACTCGTCTTTTATGTGGAAAACGATTTTGCCTTCCCGAAGCGTCTTGCCTAACAAGTCGCAGTCGCAAACCGCCAAAACGACGTTTTCGCCGACTTTCCTAACGTTCAGGTAAACATCCACATGCTACGCCGCCTAAAGTTGTTTTATAGCTGATTTTGCACCGCAGGCGTTGCAGACTAGAAATGCAAGACGTTTTTCCTTGTTAAGTTTTGTATCTGGACGCTTACAGACTGGACACACTACATAACCTTCCATATAGCGTTGTAGTAAGCGTTCAAAACTGTCGACTCGGAATTTCCCTTGGAATATTGCGCGGTTATCATGGAATGTGGCAGCAGTGGCCATTTCCCGAGTTAAGAATTTCAGTAGGTGCTGGGGGTCACGGTCAAGGGAGTCGGCGATTTCTTTAAAGTTGTTGATTACTGTGCGCATGCCTACGGTTTGAATCATTATGCGAGGTAGCTCAAGGCGTTCCCTCTTAGTTTGGACTTCAGGCATCTGGTCCCTGGCACGTTTGAGCAAGTCATCATAGTTGAAACTCATATTATCCACGTTCACCCAAAAATGGGGGTAGCACCTATTTAAGAATAAGTGCACTTTTTTCGCATTTTATATTTTTATTTATATCACGCATTGTTATTTGGAATGCTTTGTGAAAATAGTAAATCAGTTTTCTAATTTTTGTTCTGTTTAGTCTGGTTACGGAGGTTTTTTAGCATGACTTTGTTGCGTGAAGTAGTAACCTTTGATTCTATATTTTCTGGAGCTTAAGTTTGGCTTTTTCTTTTTGCTGGGCAATCTTTAAACCCAAAATAAGGGGAACATAAATCAAATTCAGGGTAGCAATAGTCCAACTTGGCACCAAAAAGCCGTATGCAACCCAAACGTAATAGTCCATAACGGCGTTGAAAATTTGGATAGCCATAAAAATTTTTACTATTTTCCATATTGTTTCAAAACGTACCAAAACACTATCCCCTTAAAGCCTGCGCACGCTTAGCTTTGATCAGCGCTTACTTATTTTTTATTATTTTAAGGTTAATATTGGTATGTTGACATGTTGCATACAACATTTTTTTGGCACTTGTTCTTTATTAATTTGCAATTTGTAGGTATAATAGTTCTATTCAATATGAAACATTTTTTTGATTTTCTATATCACTTGATTGAGACGTAAATGTGTAAAATTATGATTAATTTGTACTACAGTTGAACAGATGGTGAAAAAACCTGCTTTTATGAAAAACGGTCAAATAACTTACACCTTATTTACGCCTATTGTCTGCCTTACGGTAATATATGCTTGCACGTTTACTATAATCAAGCGTTTTTTAGTCAAGCACTAAAACGAAGATTTTTTTGAAAAAAATTTTTGGAGGAAAAATTTTAGAAATGAATTTTAAACAACAAATAAAAAAATTCCGTAGAAACGCAAAAGCAGTAAGTCCAGTGATCGCAACAATCATTCTAGTCGCCATGTCCATCGTTATGGCCATTGCGGTCGCTTACTGGGCATTAGGCATCGGCAACTCATTCACCAAATTTGAGAAAGTACAATACACCAGCACCTATCCAGTCACGAACGACAATAGCACTTGGACCATTTTCATGAACGTCAAGAATACAGGTACAGCAACCGCAACTATAAACAACGTTTTCCTTAACGGTCAACCATTCAGCAGCTATGGAACCGGTGATGAGACACCTACAATCAATCCAGCACAATCCACTAGCGGAGTTATTGCCACCGTCAATCCGGGCGAATCACAAACTATCACTGTCAACCTAAAGGATTCAGTCGGGACTTGGGTCTCAGGTATGAACGTTCAAGTTGACATAATGACCGCTGCAGGCAATAGTTATCCAGCAACAGTGCTTCTCCCTTAAAGCCGGGAGAAACCATTTTTTCCTTAGTTTTTTAGTAACCCAATATTTTTTATTTTTTTTAATTTTACGGGGTTTTTCAATTATGAATATTAAGTTAAAACTTTCCAAAAGAAGACCAAAACCTAAAGGCGCCAAAAAAACTGAAATTCTCCAACGGTTAAAACCGCGAAAGGTACTTAGCCAAAAAACCGCTAAAACACCTAACGCGCCTAAATTAACATTCAAACTCACGAAAAAACAAAAAATAGATGCTTCCGAAGTGAAGCCCACAGCCGAATTCCGTAAGCTGCCGGAGGCTGCAGTGGCAGTTGAAACTTATCCTGTGACGGCTGGTTATTCAAAAGTTAGTATCGCTTCTTTACCTGAGTTGGGTGGTGGCAAAGCATACTTTATCGAAGAAGTTGCGCTTAGTGATGTAGAGACTGCCCAGCTTTTTATGTTAAACGCGATCATTAGCAAAGAGCTTGATCCGCCCCAAAATATGATAGATCCCAAACGTCATGTTGCTGACGAAGCGGTTCGGCTTTCTGTAAAGTATGGGTTGGATAAATTAATCGCCGATGAATCATGGCCTAAACTCTTCTATTATCTGCATCGTAACCTCATCGGCTTTGGTGACATCGACACCATCATGAACGACCCCCAAATCGAAGATATATCAGTAAACGGCGTCGGTTTACCTGTTTATGTATGGCACCGCAAAT
>PIXT01000099.1 GCA_003096235.1 Candidatus Bathyarchaeum sp.
AATCCAACCTGAATTTAATTCCAATCCGAACTGGAAGTCGTTTTTTGAACATTTAAGACGTATGAATATGGAGTCTGAATCAATACTCAATATTCATATTCGGAATTCGAATCGAAAATCGATAAATGTCATCCATATGTTTCATTCTTATCATCAACATGCATTTAGAACCTTATTTGGCTGTGTATACACAACTTTTGACACACAATTACCAAAACTACAAGAATAAAGAGTGAAAATATGTAGTAAAAAGAAATACTTTATCTTGTAGAGCAAGATATAATATATTGGAGAAAGACCAGTGAAACCCAACCAGAGCCGCATCCACAATCTCAGAAAATATCTTGTACCAAAAAACAACATATGGCTAACAAGAGCGGTTCTCCTGTTTGGATTCATTTTGTTAGATTACTTAGCCACACTGATTTTTATCAACAGCCCAATAGAAGAGGGAAACATCCTAGTAAGAACTTTCATGGAAAACTACGGCATATTTGTAGGACTCACACTATTTGATATCATAATCAACATCCCAATCTACTTAATCATAACCTTCAACTCCCACTTTGCGTCATTGCCACCCAAAATATCAAAAATAGCAGAACCAATAATCGAAGTATTTCTAGCATGGTTTGTTGCAGGATACCACTACAGCGGAGCAACAAGCTGGTTCTGGAACAGCCCCAACATGATAAGGCAACTCACAGGATTTTCGATATACATATCATTCGCGTTAATAGCATCCCAAGCTTCAAACATTCAGCGAATTTTTATTTACAAACAAAAAAACAGCCCACAGTAAACGCTAAACACAGGACTTGCTGTGTGTGTACCAGTGTTACATACAAATAATTAGTAACAGTTAGCTCAACTAAGTAATTTCAATCAAAACTTGAGCACAACTGAGTGCTTACCCATCCAGTGCTCTGAGACGGTGAACAACATGGTTACAGAGATACGAAGTTTCTTTTCCCTTCGGGAGTTAAGTGAAAGCGTTGAAGAAGAAATTTGCACATGCAAAACTTTAGGCGCTGAATACGGCGAAAAGCTAGGCGAATTGTTGAGAAAAAAACAAGAAACTAATGCTGATGAAGAGTGGGTAAAAGAATTGTCTGGGCTACAAAAGACTGGAAAAGATACCAAAAGTAACAACAAAAGCAAGGGTAAAAGTAAGGGAAAAAAGAAGGGCTCAAAATCTGGTTGGATTCAATTCAAAGACATTATGCTTTCCACAGAAAAACAAGGCGAAGCCCAAATTCTTTTTGACGCAGTTGAAGAACTAAAAGAGAAAGAAAACCAGCTCGAAAAAGTCAAAGAAAACATCGAAGACCTTAAAAAACTGGGACTTGGAGAAAACATAATCTACATCGCCTACATCAACCAAGGCGTTCCAGAAAGAATAGTTTTAAACAAGAAAGACGACGACACAGAAAGCAAGTTTGAGTTCGCTGCAAAAATCTCGCTTCCGTGCCCCATTTAAACAATCAAACATTCTCTTTACGTACAAGAACAACTAAATTTTAGCCTTCAAGAGCATGTTCTGAAGTTCGAACATAAATATTAGCAAATTTCTTTACAAGATCACGTTGATCATACACCGCAGCACTCCGCCTGAAGAAGTTTTGCATCCTATTAGTTTCAAATCCGACCCCAATCACCATTATGCCTTTCCGTTCCAGTGCAGTGATGCTTTCCGACAGTGCAATTGGCATCCCTTTGTATCCATATGGCCATCCGTCTGAAAGAACGATTATAAATTTTTGTTCGTCAAATCTTTCGGCAAGCATTTCTCCTGCAACATGGAGCGCATCAGGCATATACGTCAAACCGCCAAACTTTAGACCGCCAATTCTCGCTCGTACTCGACGTGAATACGCTTCTGAAGTGTATTTCAGGACATGAAGTTGATCGCTGAAAGCAAAGAATGACCATGAAGCAGGGTCTTTAAGCAGTTCATTCGCAGCTTCTGCAACACAGATCGCTAATGCTCTGCCGTATTCTCCTTTGACTCGCATGCTGGCGCTTGCGTCTAAGATTATGCTCCATGCGTAGCTGCTTTTTAGGTATTCGTCACGTTTGAAGATGTCCTGTCTTGGTGTTCCTGAAGTCATCATTTGTACAACAGCAGGGAGGTCCATTTCTCCATATAATTTGCCTGCGTCTTCATCTAGGGCGTCTTGAGCTTGGCAGAGTTTGTTTAGTAATCTGCGGATTGTTCCCCTAACGATATCTTTTGCTCTTAAATACGAGGTATAATCTTCGGTGGGGAAACTAGTTGATTTGAATCTGGTCCATGCTACAGCGTTTTCGAGCTTTGAAAGCATTCTTTTTTCGCGCTCGTCCTGCGTGAACCAAGTGTTAAATGCTTGTTGCGCCTCTATATTTGTTTCTTTTCTCCAACACGATTCAATAGAGTCTTCTGAGGGGATGGTTCCGCCCATAGCTTCCAAGGATTTTCTAAATGTTTGTTCTATCTCAAATTCTGAAGGCATACTAGTTTTTGAAAAGATTGTGCATGGACCGTTATACTCTGTATATTGAAGTGAAGGAGCTTCTAGGATGGGACCAAAGTCTTCCAGAGTTTGAGTTATTTCGTTTGCTGTGTTGGTCATTGCTTCGCCATATTCCGTGCTTTCCATGGCGAGAGCCATCATGAGTTCTTCTTTTAGTGCACTTGCTTTTTCAGATAATTCGTTAGCAATGTTTTCTTCATCGGAACTAAGGGTTCCTTTCACAAGGCCAATGTTGATTTTTGAAAGTAAGGCCGTCATTATACGTGTTGCTGGATTAAAGATCTTGTTAACGGGTCTAATTTTTGAGTAACCTAATGAGTTTGCGTATGCAATATCGGCGAGTTTGTCGGGATACCACGCTGTAAGATAGGAGTTAACATAAATGTCGTTTACTAAAGAGTTTATGAAGCAGTCAAGGGTTGACCGCCGTTTTGATTTTACCCCTTGATTTTTTGGCATTAATGTGTGAGTTGTCAGATGGTAAACACAGGCTCTAAATAGTCTTCCAACTTTTCCTTTTCCATCATCGTCATATGGAAATTTGCAGTCAAGAAAAGTTATACTTTTTTCTTCAGTTTCCTCGTTTTCTGACACAATCGGCAGTGGCAGAGTTACTGTAAACCCTGCGTTGTCTTGTTTGAGTATTGGCTGTTTCAGCTTTGGGTCTATGCAGATTCCTGTCTTCATATTGTCCTTCTGAATAGATATAGACCACGCATAATCAATGAATCCCATAGACTTTACCGCAGTTAATTTTTATCTCATTGTGGCGGTGGAAACACCGATTCTACAATTCGTCTAACGTCAGCTTGCACCTCGGTGTTGTCGCTGGTTAACGCGATTATCGTTTCCTCTGCAGCAACGTTGGGGGTGTTGCCGTCGTAAACTAGGGTCGCCCAGTTTATCAAGTCACCAAGTGACGGCCCATAAGGTATGTCCCCTGCTTTGTATTGTCTTCGCAACTCAGCGCCCACCTGTATGATCTTGTAACCAATATCTTCGCTAACTTCTGCTCGTTTTCTGAGCAGTTCTACTTCGTTTGGTGAAATCTGTTCACCTACACTTGTATAATCAAAGTTTATCCAAACCGCCATTCGACGTCTCATGGCAGCGTTCAACGGTTTGGTTCCAGAGAACTCGGATGAGTGAGGGTTCATACTGATTACCATGTAACCGTATTTGTGTCTGTGTACACATTCGTTGTCTTTTTCGTTAAGTACAAGGTGACCTCGGGTGTCAAGGACGGGGTTTAGTCTGGTGGCTACGTCCTGTTTCATCATGTTAGCTTCGTCGAGATACATTATTCCGCCCGTTCGTAGCCATCTGGTTACCATGCCGTCGATCCAGTTTTCTTTTCCTAGACCGATGAAGCGTCCAATAAGGTCGTATGAGGATGTTTGGAGACCACAGTTGACCTCATAAACTGGTAAGCCACACAGTTCTGCGACAAGGTAAACGATGTGGGTTTTTCCTGTTCCTGATGGACCAATGAGGGAGCATTGTTTGAAATAGTAGAGGGCGCGGACGATGCGTTCTACGAATTTGTTTCCGCTGTCGATGTAGTAGGGTGTGCCTTTTGGTATTCTTTCGTGCATGTGGGCGAAACTGTATCCTGGGTGTAGGTCGTATCGTTGGATTTCGTATTTGTCGTAGAGTGGGCATTGGGACATTGGGCGTTCTTTGTCAAGGGTTACTTTGATTTTTCCTTTCTCGGTGCGAGCAGAAGACTCTAGTTTCATTCGGCTTTTTTCTGCTTCATCTCTTAAACCTTGATGCCCGTAGCTCAAAAGGGTTCCACCCGTAAAAAATTGAGAGTGAGAAGAGATATAAGTATTGCGTCTTAAGACTTAATATGTTTTCTGGGCATGATAAATAACTAACAAACAGAGCAACACACATAACAAAATGTGTGTCCCAAAAACAAACACACAATTGCTTAAACAAAATAAACAGCGAAAAACAAAGAAGGGAACCCTAAAATGAGTCAAAGTGCAGCACAAGCACCAGCCGAAAACAAAGAAACAAAAAAGCAAGAAGCCAAACCAAAAACAGTCCAACCACCACCAAAATCACCACAGCTCAGCCAAGATGAACTCATAGCTTCAATGAAGAGCCTACAAGACGATGTTGGACAGATTTCGGAACTAAAATCTGAAGAAAAACGTGTTGTAGACGTGTTCTTTGAGTCGTTCTTGCAACTCATGAAACCTTTGGCAAAAACTCTCTCAGTTTCTCCAACCGCATTTCCTGACGAACTAGGAAACGTGAAGCAGGCAAACGTTGACCCTAAAGGAAACCTTATGATCATGTATCCTGGAGGACAAGTTGAGATAAGGAACCTCAACGAAAGAAAAGAACGTGACCTTATGATTTGTGTCATGAAAGATGTTATGCCAAA
>PIXT01000100.1 GCA_003096235.1 Candidatus Bathyarchaeum sp.
CATTGGGGACCTCAAATTTTGCGTAAAACGGTTTTGACATATGCCTCACCCTTATTTTAAGTGCTGAGTTAATCACAAACAGGGTTTATGAATGTTTCGACCTGAAGCACTTGTTGCATGTATCTGTTTGCGAAGTCATTGTTCTTTTTCTTTGGAGTGTCACCGGAAACGGTGTATGATTTGTCCAGTTTTTCGTTAAATTTGTTGCCGTTTTTTAAATAAATTGGATGTGTGCCCTCACCATCGCTTGTACCACGCTACCCTGAATAGATCAAATTTTGGATATCTCAGTTTGAGATAGTAGATTATGGGATTTACGCATGCAGAGCAAGCTTCTCGGTGAGAGCAAAAACGGATACAGTGTAATCCAGTAATAAATCTTATGAATCCACAGAATCTAACCAATAGTGGCGGTGATTTAGTTGGACCTGCTGAGTATTTACGTGCTAAACCTGTTAGTTACAGTTGCCATGTTCACGGTACTGGTGTTTCGGGCATGGGTGGAACATAAAAACTATAAACTGATGTGGAAGGAACTGGAATGGAGTAAAACCTGCGAAACAGCAGGAAAGCTTCTGGACGCTGAAAAGAGCCTTTTCACAAAGGTTGAAGGTGGTGAAGAACTCTATGAGATGCTTTGTGAACTGTTCAAAGCCAAAGAAAACAACCTGTAACCTTACTCTACGGAGCTTCCCTAGAGACCGTTAATATTCTGACGTAATCTGCGGTGTCGTCGCAAGCATCAGCGACATGCTCCATCTCTTCTATTAGGTCCTTAAGCAGTAGTATTGTTGCGGCGTCTGTTTCCTTGGAATACTTAAGAAGCAACGCTTTCGACTTCAAATATTTTTCATCAACTTTGCTTTCTATCTTGTCGATTTGCTTTGCAAGCTCCATAGCCTTCTGTGGAGATATCCCCAACTGTTCGATAGCTTTACGCAAAGTGGTTGCACAATCAACCAAATCTTTGGATGTTTCAGCAAACTGCTCCCACATTTCCTTTGGAACCTCTGCCTCTAAAAGCAAAACAACTGCTCTTGACGCATCCTTGACGTGATCCGCCATCTGATCTAATCTCTTCACCAAGTGCATGATGTCTTCTCGGTCTTTTGATTGAAGGCTTCCGCGAGTGAGTTCCTCAAAAACTATTCTTCTAAGCTCGTCAATTTCGTGCTCAATAGCCGATAGTTTTTCGAAAGATGTTACTGCTTTTTGTTTGTTACCTCTTAAGGCAGCGTTAATTGACTTCTCAAGCTCAATTACCGTGTCAATAGCCAAAATCATCTGTCTATCAGCCATTTGTAACACTTGGGATTTTCTTCGTCTGGCAAACCATTTTTCCATAAACGCTCACCTATACAAAAGCGGATTTCAGCCGTTCATAATAAGTTACAAATATGCACGCTTAAACTTTCTCCAAAATAAAAGCCAGTTTTGTTCATATTAGAAGACTAATAGCAGAAGATTGTTGAAAACAGCCTTTTTTCAGAAAAACTAAGCACCACAGGTTTTGTGTTACATAAAAACTAATTTACAGCCTCAACTGTGATCGTTCTAGTGCTCTTTTCTTTCTTCCCCTGCCTTTTTGTTTTGAGGCGCTACATGCAATAATTAATGAATTTTTCTCACTTTTTTATAGATTTTATATCCCATATATCCACCAGCTACGGCTTCAACTATTATTACCGGAAGTAGCAATAACACCACGTTAACAAATTGTTCTACCACCTCTGGCGAATAAAAAATCTGTTTAACTATTGCGCCAAAAAACGGGTTCATTATCCAATACTCTATACTCATTATTATTGACCACGAAAACAGTTTGTTGTGTTTATTGAAAATTCCATAAGTGCTATTAGCTAGCACATCGCCCAAAAATGAATTTGCTATCATTGATAGCCTGCTTATTGGATCAAATGGTGTTCCGCATAGGTGTGTGGGTATTATGAGCAAAGTATACAATGACATCTGGATAAAAAATCTCCATCTTCGTCCTTCATATATTAGCAACGAAAAAGTTGTTGGTATCGCTAAAAGTATGGTAAACAGGTAACTTGTTCCAGGTACTCCCGTTACTAGCTTTCCCATCTGGACAACCAATGCTACTACTACAAACTGTAAAACCGCCAAAACTATGATTAGCACGAGATCTTTGCTATTCATCATAAATCTCACCCAACATTGGCAGTCCAATCTCTAATTTTTTAATTTACCTAAGTTTTTTCTAAGTATTTTTAACTCTTGTGGTACCTGCCGTCGTAACTTTTTTTCATTTAAGTGGGTGTTTGTGAAAATTATATATTTAATCAGACGTTTTTCTATATATTTTTTTATTATATGATTCCTTCACTCTGTTTTTACAATATGTATTAAAACATTTTATGCAAAAATACACATTTATCATTATTAGTATTTGCTCTTTTTTTCATGTTTTAGTAAGTCACGGCTAAAAAACCCTCTGGAAGCTGATTCTGAAACAAGTGCAACGCCTGAGGGTAAATACGGTCGCCCCTCTATCTTTATTACTCCATGTATTTTGGTAAGTGCCTCCCCGATTTGGAACATATGTTTAAGGTCTCTGATTGGCGCAATCACTAACAAGTCGAAATCTCCAACCGCTTTTATGACCTTGCGTACGTCTGGAATATGTGTAACCTCATCAATTGTTGAAGACAAATCGATCTGTGACATTAACGAAATCATATACCAAGCACGCGCTTCATACCCTAGTTTGTTAATGTCAACATTTATCGTGGGCTTGATTATGCCTGTTTTCTTAAGTTTTGTATATCTTCGTATTATGGTGTCCGTTGAGACCCCAAGTTCCTTTCCAATTTTCCTGAATGAGGAACGAGAATTATTCAAGAGCTTTTCCATTATTTCAAAATCTAATTTATCCATTGGTTCACCAGAATTAAAAGTGCAATGCTGACAGATTTTCTGGGATTGTTTTTATTTCTGTCCATATGTTTGCTTTCACGTTAATTACTGCTGGATGATTCTTAATTTGTTCCTTTCTGTATTCAATTTCACGCATGTTTTTTATGGGCAAGAGCACAGCCACATTATAGTTCTCATTAAGTTTGACATGATATGTAATAATTCCGGGTATCTTGTTTGTGTATTTGATGAATTTCTTCACTTCATCAAACTTGACGTTTACATACAGGCTCAGGTGACCTTGGTATCCTAATTTGTTAACATTCACGATAATAGTTGAGTCCTTAATTATGCCTGCTTTTTTTATTTCATTGTAGCGGTTTTTTATATTAGATGCTGAGACTGCGCATTCTTTTGCGATTTCAGTGAATTTTTTACGGGAGTCTTTCAATAAGCTGACTAGGATTATTTTGTCGATGTGGTCTAGCTGCTTAGATATCGGGTTAACGCTCCTCACTAACTGTATTTTCTGTTTTACCATGTTTGTTATTTGATATTTGCTTTTCTATGTGGTGACGTAATAGGCGTTTGTACTATAGTTATCTGTTTTATCTTATATTATGCGCTTTTTTCTATTATTTTGTGTCGTTTGTCGTGTTTTTCTAGTTTTTACCAAAAATTTTATAAACATTTCGCAACCCTCTCTGTAATCTATAAGGTGTTAAAACTGAAAAAAATGAAAAACAACCTAAAATCAAAACTTGCTACAATCGTATTAATGCTAATATTAACTATCTCTGCTACACTAATCACTTTTCCAACAATTGGCGCCCAAGAACCTGGCACAGTAAATCCACACCCCTACATCAATGCAGTTCCTAATCCAGTACAGGTTAACAAGCCAACACTGTTCCACGTCGGAGTCGTATACCCGACACCCTCTGGAGCGGGCGGATGGTCTGGTCTAACCGTTGAAGTCACAACACCCACTGGGGACACAGAAACATTAGGTCCAATCAACACTGATACAACAGGTGGAACAGGTGTTTCATATACGCCTACCGAAATTGGAACTTACACTGTGCAGACACACTTCCCTGAAACAATTACAACCTTCAGTTCTGCCCGAATTGGACCTGAAGGCACAATCGTGGAAGACAGTTACAGTGAAGTCCTAGAGGTAGTTGTCCAAGAGGAAGCCGTAGCTTTCTATCCTGGCCATTCACTTCCAACAGAATACTGGACTCGTCCAATAGATGGACAGATCCGTGAATGGTACACGATTGCAGGACACTGGCTAGAAACTGGTGAACCCACCTCAACTGGTCCTACATCAATGACTGCTCCTTACAACGAAAACGCACCAGAAACAGCGCACATTCTGTTCAGAAAACCACTAGCAATAGGAGGTCTCGCCGGAGGAACAACTGGTGAGCACGGTTTTGAACAGGGAGACGCATATGAAGGCAAATTTAACGGCGTAGTAATCATCGGTGGAGTACTCGCATACAATCAATTTGATGAAGGAGGCGATACTGCCGTTGTCCAACAGGATGTTGTAGCGGTAGATCTACACACTGGCGAAGAGCTATGGCGCAGACCACTTGTTGACCCCGAAGGAAACATCCATCGACTTTCGTTTGGTCAAGCTTTCTATTGGGACTCATACAACTATCACGGCGTTTTCGGATATCTGTGGGCAACTTCTGGCAGCACTTGGTATGCTTTTGATATCTTCAGTGGACGATATGAATATGCAATGGAGAACGTTTCATCTGGAACTAGAGTTCGTGGTTCAAACGGCGAAATATTCATCTACAATATCGATAAAAACGATGGTTGGGTAACTCTGTGGAACTCAAGCAGAGTAGTCTCCAACGAAGGTAGCTGGCTTCGTCGTAGCGAGGGCGCGATACTTGACGGTAACGATGGCTATGAATGGAATTCAACAATAGATGAATTACCTGACTTAGCTGGATCTGTTTACAAAGTTCGTGATGGAATAATACTTGGAGCAGACTTCCAACGTGGTACTCAGGCGCCTGACCCCGCATCAATGTGGGTAATAAGCGTCGATATACAAAGCGGAGCAGAACTATTATGGGAAACAACATGGGCTTTGCCCTCACCGCTGACCTTGACTGTCGAAGATGTGAGCATAGAAGAAGACCTCTTTATTGTGTCTACAAAAGAGACCCGAGCAACTTATGGCTTCCGTCTCAGCACAGGCGAAGAAATTTGGGGTCCAACTCCATCAAGACACTACACTGACAACTGGGGACACTCATCCGGTAACAGTTGGGACATAATCGCTGAAGGAAAAGTTATCGCAGGAAACTACGGCGGAACCGTATGGTGCTACGACGCCCAGACTGGCGAAGTAGAATGGACATTCGATATTGAAGATCCATACACCGAAATTCTGCATAACAACCGGTGGAGATTCAGACCCTCATTTGTTGCCGATGGAAAACTATACATCGAAAACACTGAACACAACCCACGAGACCCTCAACCGCGAGGCGCACCAATCCTATGTCTTGACCTAGAAAGTGGAGAAGAACTCTGGAGAATATCCTATCGACAAGGAGAATGGAGTTCAACCATGATTATCGGCGATAGCATAGTGGTGGCACAAAACACATACGACCAACACATCTATGCAATTGGCAAAGGCGCAAGCGCAACAACAGTAAAAGTATCCCCCGAAATCACCGCACACGGAAGCAGCGCAATGATAACTGGAACTGTGATGGACATATCTCCAGGCACAGAAGAAGCCAAAATTGCATTGCGATTCCCGAACGGTGTTGCAGCAGTATCTGATGATTGCATGACCGAATGGATGCAGTATGTCTATAACCAGTTTGCGCGACCAGCAGCTACAGTGGGCGTTACAGTAACACTAGAAGCTATTGATGGCAACGGCAATTACCAATACATAGGCACTACCACAAGCGATTCTTACGGCAATTACGCTATGATGTATGAACCTGAAGTTCCAGGACAATGCACAATAATCGCTACATTCGAAGGCTCCGATTCATATTATGGCTCTACAGCAACAGCCTACTTTGGAGTAGTTCCAGCAGCTTCAGCGTCAACTCCTATCGAGCCTGACACTGAAACTCCAGACACTGAACAACCAGACACAGAGACACCAGATACAGAGCAGCCTGACACTGAAACTCCAGACACTGAACAAACAGCAGAAACTCCTCTAATCTCTACAGAAGTAGCAATTGTAGCAGCTGTTGCCGTGGCATGTGTCATCGGCGTAGCAGCATATTTGGGACTACGAAAACGAAAGTAAACCAAAAACTTTCCCTCCCTTTTTTTTGTGGGAGTAAAAGCATTGGAAGAAGTGGGGCTGAAAAAGCTCAACACGGAAATGAAACTATGATCAAAGCGATAGTAGTAGCGATTTGTTCATTTTTCTTCCTCTATTGTCCGTGCAAGAGCCTCAGCAAACCCTTTCTTTCAATTTTTATGCAAACCTGTTCTGTTCTACTTCTGCAAAAATAGCACAAAAATATGCGTTACTTGTGCGCAAAATATGCCGTTAACTCATTGTTATCAAATTTGTCTACTCGAACAAAACCAAAACGCTGGAACTGAATAATATCATTTGCCTTCAATTTCCTACATGCCTCTTCTGCGACACCTTTAGCTACGGAAGCATCAGGCATCACAACTTCGCATGGAACACCACTGTTAACGGGAATCCAGTGAATCAACGGGGCTCCAAGGTTCTTAGCTTCTTCGTAAGACTCACCTAGGAACGTGGCTCGAATCACGTCCTTAACCGTTTTCACTTTAAAATTAAACAGATCCATTAAACGTACAGCACTCTTCGTTTTTATCGTCTCTAAATCGTTCTTCGAAATCAGCAACGCTGCTTCTTCATTCTCTGGTTTAACTTCAAAATAGCGAGCACCCATTTTGGGGTGATCAGGATGAAGAGGAATTTGAACCGTAAACTCGTGTGGGACATCCGCTACAACCAATTTAACTGGGTCCTGCACAAAGAAGTAACGCTTAGCCTTTGGGTCAATTTGTTTTCTGTTGTGTGCATACAAGTTTTTCCAGCTTAAAACAACATCTTGCGGCTTGGGACCAACATCAACAATCAAGCTATGGATCGATTCTGCGGTTATTCCCCGTTTTCTTAATGCTGCAAGCGTAGCAAGCCGAGGGTCATCCCAGCTCTTGTATAATCCGCTGTTCATGCCCTTCACAATCTCTGACTTGCTAAGAGATGCACCAGTTATTTTCAGTCTGCCGTAATGAATTGTTTCTGGATACTTCCATCCAAAATGCTTGTACATGTATTCTTGTCTAGCTTGATTGGTTAAATGCTCCTTGCCCCTTATGATGTGAGTTATATCCATCAAGTGGTCGTCAATACCTGTAGAAAAGTTGTAGAGCGGCCAAACACAGTATTTGTTGCCCACTCGGGGATGAGGATACTTTTCTGTATCAACAATTCTCAAAGCTGGCCAGTCCCTAACAGCAGGATTAGGATGCCCCAAATCTGTTTTAACCCGAACCACAGCCTCCCCCTCATTATACCCTCCATCCAACATATGCTTCCAACGAACCAAATTTTTGTCTGCAGACAAACTTCGGCACGGACACGACTTGCCAGACCTCGATTTTTCCTGAAAAACTTCCCGTTCACAGGTGCAAACGTAAGCGTTACCTGCTTTAATTATCTCTTCAGCATGTTCATAATAAATTGGGAGCCTGTCACTTTGGATAAATTCTGCGTCCCACTTGCAGCCCAGCCACTCCAAATCCTCTCGGACTGCTTTATAGAACTCCAATTTTGGTTTCTTGGTTTTTGAATCCGTGTCCTCGAAGCGAAGAATAAAACTGCCATTATACATTTTGGCGTAATCGTAACTGAGCAGAATTGCCCTAGCCGAGCCTAAATGCAAAACAAAGTCTGGGTTCGGAGAAAAACGGGTAACAACCCGATCATAGTTTTTGGCGTTAGGCAATGGCGGAAGCTGCTTTGTTTCTTCTGCTTTTTCTTCAACTAACTCTTCAGGCCACTTCTCCAAGACAATCTGTTTTTGCTCATCTAAGGGGAGCTTGTTGATTTCTTGTACAATCTCATTGATGATTGGTGCAACATCTTTCACGTTTTTTCTAAACTGAGGATGCTCACCCAAGAGTTTGCTGAAAATAGGTTTAGGTGTAGCTTTTCCTTCGTAGCGAATCGCGTTTAGGAGAACAATTTTGTTGATTAGTTCTCTTGCTTCTTTTTCTTGTGTCGGATTCAAGGCACGCCACTTTGTTTAATGTTGTCTAGCAAAAATCAGGTCTGCCAAGTTTATTAGGTCTTCTTTGTCTTCGCAGTCAGGAAATCTGGACAACGACTTTTTGGCTTTTTTAATATACTTGTCAGCAAACTTTTTGGCGTAAGTAATTGCTCCCAAAGAATCAATCAACCCGATTGTTTCTTGTATCTGCTCAGCGGACGCGTCCTTGTTTCCAAGAATTTCAAGAATCCGTTTCCTTTGATTCTTTGAAGCCTTCTTGAGGGCATAAACAACCATCAAAGTCCGTTTTCCTTCCCGAATATCATTACCCACAGGCTTCTTCAGAACTTTCTCATCCGCAGTCAAAGCCAAAACATCATCAATAACCTGAAACGCGATGCCAGAATATCGTCCAAACTCGCCAAGACGCTTAACTTGACTTTTTGTTGCGCCGCCCAAGATTCCGCCACATCTTGCTGATGTCTCAAACAAAGCAGCGGTTTTACCGTTAATCATTTCGAGGTATTCTTCCTCGGAAACTGTTTCCTTTTCCTCAAACATCATATCTCGGGTTTGTCCTTCACAAAGAACTATGGTTGCTTCGCTAACTTCCTGCATTACCTGCAAGATTCGTTTTGGCTTTACATTTTTGGTGTCTGTATATTTGGTGATTGCCTCGTAAACCTTGGCGAATAATAAATCTCCAGCCACTATGGCAATGGGTACTCCCCACTTAGTGTGAACCGATGGAACTCCTCGCCGTTTCTCATCCTGATCCATTATATCGTCATGAAGAAGAGTGAAGGTGTGAAGCATCTCCAAAGACGAGGCTGTTGCAAGCGCATCCTCTTCGTTTCCGCCTACCAGTTTGCAGCTTTTCAAGACAAGAAATGGTCTTAGCCGTTTTCCACCAGCATCAATTATGTGACGCGCAGCCTTGTAGAGAACTTGCGGTTCACTGCCAGAGTCCACAACTTGTTCAATGAATTTGTTCACTTTATCTGCTGATTCAGATATTTGAGATGACAGACGACTCATGCTTTTCTCCTCGCGTAAACTTCAGGCTGAAAACCTCGCACCTTTAACCATTCAGCAGTCTTTCCTGTCAACACAACAGGAACGTTCTGCAGTTTTTGAATTGAGTTTGCGCCTACAAGAAACATTGCATTTCTCACTTCCTCAACCAAATACCCTAGCGCCTTTTTAACGTCTTCCGAAGATTTTGTGGCTGGCTCCAAAAAGGGGTAAGTGGCGCTGGCTAAACTTGCGCCTAAAGCTAAAGATTTTGTCACATCTATTCCCGTGCGTATTCCACCTGAAGCTATCACAGGCAAACGAACTGACTTGACCGTTTCTACAAGACTTACCGCAGTGGGTATGCCCCAGTCCCAGAAAGTTTCTCCCACTCTTTGACTGAATCTATCTTGGCGCGCTTTAGCCCTGTAATGCTCCACCCCTGCCCAACTTGTGCCCCCAACTCCTGCAACATCAATCGCTGCAACACCTGCCGCTTCAAGCATAGCTGCATCCTCTGAAGCTATCCCTGCGCCTGTCTCCTTGACTATTACTGGAACCTCTAAGTCTTGGGCAAGTTTGCATATTTTTTGGAGAAGATTTGAGTAGTTTGTATCGCCTTCTGGCTGGGCAGCCTCCTGTAATGCATTCAAATGAATCGCCAAAGCATTTGCCTTCACCATTGCAACGGCTTTTTTTGCTTCTTTTATACCATATTTACTGACAAGCTGTGGACCGCCAATGTTGGCTAAAATGAATGCTGTTGGCGCTTTTTCTCTTACAACACTAAATGAGTGCTCAACTTTTGGGTTGTCAATTGCTATTCTTTGGCTTCCAACACCCATCCCGAGATGAAGCTCTTCTACAGCTTCGGCTATTGCAGCGTTTATTTTTGTGGCTTTTGCAGTGCCTCCGGTCATGGCTCCAACAAATATGGGAGCAGAAAACTTGTAGCCAAAAACCGTTGTTGAGCGGTCAATTTTTTCTCTATCAATCTCGGGCACAGCCTTATGTACAAGATGAACGTCCTCAAATCCCGTTGTAACTTTCTGGGATTGAACATTTTCTTTAAGACAAACTTCTATGTGGTCAGCTTTCCTTTCTCCAATAACATCATCCAACAGTTTTCACCCTTTCTTGATAATTGTCCCAATCACTTCTTCACCCTTAAGCGCCTTGTAGACCCTCAATGGCTTTGTGGCGTTAACAATCAATGTTTGAATGTTCTTTTCGATTGCAGGAACCAATTCATGCATCTTTCCGAGCATGCCGCCCGTCACGTCGGTTGCTGTTGACCCTTCTATTTCATGTTTTTGGGCTTTTAATTCTTCTAATGTAACCTGCCGAATCAGCTTGGCTGACGAGCAAGATTTAGGGTCTGCGGTGTATAATCCGTCAACGTCGCCGCCCATTATGATACGGGATGCACCAAAGTTTATTGCCAAAGAAGCGACAAGCTGGTCTCCAGACAATATGGCAAAACCTTTCTCTGAGTCAAGAACTGCATCTCCAAAAAGGACGGGTACAAGCCCCATGTCCAGCATTCTTTTTATCGGTTTACGTTCCATGCTTTGTATTCTGCCAGCCTTTGTTACAACACAAGAAGACGGCTGAACAACTACTGCGTTGATGTTGTAGCTGATTAAAGCCTCCATAACCAAGCTGTTCAACTGGGTCATGGCGCGATGAGTCTCCGAAAAACCCTGAACCTGTGATGGGTCACCATACCCGTCAGTTAGATTATACTTTTTTGCAACAGGATGCCCAAAAGAGCCGCCGCCATGAACCAAAATAAGCGACGAAACTTTGGCACGAGAAATTTCGTCTGCCAACCGTTTAATCGTTTCCAAGTTGGCTGTGGCTGGCTTATTCTTGTCGGTTATAACAGAGCCGCCGAGCTTCAGAACAGTTGGTTTAACTCCCATCATTCCACCATCACTTATTTTAGGCTAAGCTGACGGGTTTCCCCTTTCAACACGCCTACTTCTTTACTGTGACAACACCGTTATCTATCCGAACAGTGTCTCCACTCACTATCTTTGAAACATCAACCTTATCCACACAGGGTATCTCCGAAATTATTGCGCCCACAGCAACCACAGTTTCGCACTCGCTGTTCACGATTCCAGCAGGAGCAACCCCGCCCTTCTTTAATCTGTAAAGCGTATACGAGCCAACAGTTGACCCTTTACCTGTCGGGAAAACCAAGATTTTGCCTCTGATTTGTTTTCCCTGCAGTTCATGCCCCTTCTCCAGTATTTCGCTGGTTTCAGGGTCTACTCCACCATAAAACGAAATCGGCTGAGTTGTCGTTAAAGCCTCAGCCTCTGCAACACCCCGTGAGATAATTCTTCCTTTCAGCTCCATTTTCCACTCACTCCCGCATCTATACACTCTTCAAGGCTTCCCATCTTTGTCAACATCTTGTTATGGCGCGAATAGTAACATCCCTTCGCCGAAGTCGTAGCAATTGCTCTAAACCTTCCCTTCAAAGGAGCCACAGCCATGCAAGTATCACACGCAAACTTTGCTCCAGAATCCTCAATTATTTTTGTGTACCCTCTTTTGTCGGCAAGCTGCTTTGCAGGTCTTGAGGTTGCAACCCAAAATTCTGTGTTCACTGATATCTTCTTGTCTTTTAGCAAGCTTGCTATTTGCGCAATTTCTTTGATGGATGCATGAGGGCAGCCGATACAAACAAAATCGATGTCTTTTGTTTCATCATTGATTGCATTGTACGCCTCTTGTATGTCCTGCTCATCGATTGTTATCTTCTCTTTTGGAGGCTGAACTTTCTCTGACGCCGGAGTAATATCCTTCATGTAGAAGAGCGGCTTTGACCCAAAAGTCACAACAGACGCACAAAAAGTCTTCAACTCGTCAACGCTCGCATCCTTTATTCCAGTTATGTACGGAATCTTGCTTTGCGCCTGATTTCCAACACAGTAACCAAGAGCACCCCAATCCGAAAACTTGGACATTTTCGCAGTTACTTTCACATGAGCATCTGGAACTCTGTTCTCGTCAAGATGAAGACCATAACAGGGCGTTTTTCCAACAAAAGCCGCCGCCAACGCCGAAGGACCACCTTCCCTGTTTGTTTTTGCACCAATAACCGAATTCGCAAACGTTACCGCAGAAGATTCAGACCAAGCAATATGCTCACCATAACGGGGCAAATTACCAATCAAATATGGAGTACATGTGCAGGATACGATTATCCCCATTTTACTGAAAGCATCAATAACCAGATTCTGTTTTCGCGCAAACTCGGGGTCAATTCCAAGATTCTGCCAGTTTTCCAGATCCATTCCTGCAGGATTCAAGGTTGTGAGAACTTTAACTTTGCCGTCTTTTGCTAGCTCATTCAGAAACTCTAGACCCGCATCTCCAAGGTTATGGTATGATACGCCCGCAACTTGAACGGAACCAACTTCAATGAGTTTTTCTGCGCCGTAAATGTTTCCAAGAGCAACTAGTATCTCCATAGACTTTTTTACTGCGTAGCCCTCTTCACCATCCAGCATACGCTCTTCATTTTTTGTCAGAAACATAAGATCACAGGAACTTGTTTAAGTCAACTTTTCGGTAATTTTCCTTATTAAATCCTTTACCTGTCCCTTGCAGAGGTATTGTTGCATCTAAACCCATTTTGCATGTTCTGGCTTTCTTTCCCTCAGTTAAATCTCCAGACGGATCAAGAGATGACCCCGGCTGATTCGGTATTATAACCGCGGCTTTGTCTGCTTGGAACCGTGTTGCAAGAGCCCACTCAACATCGTTACTATCATAGATGTTTACGTCGTCATCTACGACAACACAATGCTTCAACGATCTATGACCCTCAAAAGCTGCTTTAATCGCCTTTTTTCCATCATCGGGGTTCTGTTTGGTTATCTGAACCACGGCATGAAGCCAACTGCAGCCTCCAGTGGTGATGTAAACATCATTGCATTTGCAGACCTTGTTAACCTCGTTAAAGATGGTTGGTTCTTTAGGCATCCCCATCAACACTTTATGCTCATTTCTTCCAGCAAGAATTGTTTGATAAATCGGCTTCTTTTTGTGGGTTATACATTTGATTTCTATCACGGGCTGCATTCTAACCCTGTCAACAATTCCTGTAAGATCAAGAAACGGTCCTTCCGGAACCATCTCTTTTGTTATCCGCCCCTCCAAAACGATTTCGCAGTCACGTGGAACCTCAACATCGATTGTCTTACATTTCACTAGTTCCGTCTTTTCTAACACATTTGCCATTCCAAGCTCATCAACACCCATAGGCAAAGATGTAGACGCAGCAAGAAGAACAGATGTGGAGTTGCCGATACACATTGCTATGTCAAGCTCACCACCAGCCTTTTTCAGGGCAGTATCTGTTCCTCTATTTTCGACGATTCTAGCCACAAACCTGTCTTTCCCAATCAGCATCAACCGATGAAAACACATGTTTCTGCCTAATTCAGGGTCCTTTACTATAGAAATGGCAGATGGAACATACTTTCCCCCATCCTTTTCGGTGTACCTCATTATCGGAAACTTTGTTAAATCAACATTTTTTTCAACAACTTGCTGGCATTCTCCAGTTTTCACAACTTCTGGAGCTACCGTGTTCTCTATTGCACGTGATAAATTGGGCAAAATCTGCTGTATATCCATGTTCAACGCTTTCGCAACCAACTCTTTAGACGAAACCAACCCAGCAACCACTGGCATGTCTGACTCTTTCACATTCTCAAAAAAACAGGGCTTTTCACCCATGGCGTCAATGATTCCCGCCAACTCAAGATCGGTTGAAACCTCTTTTTTTATTCTTGTTAATTTCCCTTCACGTTCAAGCTGTTCAATAAATTCTCTAAAACCCAAAATTTTTCCCTCACACTTTCCTGACGCCAATCTTTGTCCTTAAAACTTCAAATCCCTCTTCCTCGATTGCTAATGCAACCTTTTCCTGCAACATTTTTCCGGGAGTCAAAGCTAACATGCAACCTCCGCCTCCGCCCCCAGTCATCTTTGCTCCAAACGCCCCCTGTTTTCTGGCCAACTCAACCAAAGTATCTAATTCTTTGCACGAGACCTCAATTTCCTGTAGCAATCGATGGTTTTGGTTCATTAACTCGCCAACCTTTCTTAGATCGAATTCCTCTAGTGCATTTCTTCCTTTATGCGCCAAATCTTCTGCCTGCTTAAAGATTACCCCATATTCTTTGGGGTTTTGTTCCTTTCTTTGTGCTACTCCGGCAACCATCGCCTTCGTGTTAGCGACAATTCCAGTGTTCCCAATCACAATTTCAACAGGCTCACGTATGTTTAACTGCTCTATAGCGTTTGAGCCCCTGTTCAAGTTTTTCTTGAACCAAATCAAACCACCAAACGTTGCTGCTGTATTGTCAATGCCTGAAGGGTTTCCAGCATACGCCTTCTCTGCTTCATAGGCAACATCATTAATTTTTTCATCCGACAACTCTAAGCCATACTCTTCCGCTATGGCTCGGGCAATCGCGACGCTGCTTGCTGCAGAAGCTCCAAGTCCACTAAATCCGGGTAGGTTTCCGCCCAACCAAATGTCCATGGCAGTTTTTTTGGGGTCCATGTTCATTGCCGTTAGCATTCTTTCAATAGACTCTAATTGCTGCATTTTCTTTTTTTCAGCGTACCCTTTTGCGCCGGTTCTCTCATCCTTTACTGTTATGGCTTTTGTGGCTTTTTTTACTTGTGCGTCAGCTGCTGAATCAACTGCTGAAGCAATTCCGGGTACACCATGAACAACAAAGTGTTCACCGAACAAAATTGTTTTTCCGAAACCAGAACCTCTTCCCATATGAACATACCCAAAACACAATGGAATATGGTGTAATAAAATACTTTTTTGTTTATGCATGTTTTCCTAATCATTTTTAGCAATGCAGAATTCATTTTGTGTGCACAATCTTTGCGGTGTTCTAGTGTTAGCGGTAAAACCTGTGCTTTGGCATTGTACCTTTATAAACTCGCTAAATGTTGTATAGCTACCGTATGACGAGCATCAATGAGCACAAACCGCAAACACAAATTGGTCACGCTTTAGCAAATTTTATCTCAACCTTTGTTTCTCCCCCAACTATGGCCATAGTGGCAACTGTCGTATTCTCTTTGTGGTCACCTATCGGTATAGGTTCACTTTCTGCTCCTTTGAGTATTCTGTTCAGTTTTTTGCTGTTTGCTTTCTTCCCGTTTTTGCCCGTAATTTATTTTTATAAAAAGAATGTTGTTGATCTATACGTTTCAAAAAGAGAAGCGCGAACACCTTTTTTCTTGATTGCTCTAGCCAGTTATTCTTTTGCGGCTATACTTTTCTTTGCTACGAACACACACATACTATTTTTACTTGCTGTAGGCTACACTGTTGTTACAGCAATCCTTATGATTGTTAACTTTTTTTGGAAGGTCAGCACTCATTGTGCTGGCGTAACTGGACCTATTGTTGCGCTTATTATTGTATTTGGCGTAAATGTTCTGCCTTTATCTTTGATTATAGTTTTATTGTGTTGGGCCAGAATAAAGCTAGAGAATCACACGTTCGCACAAACTCTTGTGGGAACACTAATTGCATTGACTGTTGGCATCGTGGAATACAATCTGTTTTATCATGTGAGTTAACGATTTTGAAGAGGTTTGCATACAAACTTTCAGGTTAACTATTTTTGACACAACATCTTCACGTATAGACTGAAAAAGAGGGTTACAAAGACGTTGGTGGTAGTACATGTTTAGTTATGTTTTATGTTGACTGCTTAAGCGAGCGTGACTTTGTATTTTGGTGTTTGCTGAGTTTTTGTGGTCTTAGATTCTAGGGAAGAACCAAATCTCAACAAGTTCTTTGAATGTTGTAGACTCTTTGCTTTCTAGCTCGGATCTGTTTTTATTGACTATTGGTGTTGCCATATTCAATCACACTCATTCAACTAATTCAGGTGATACTATATGATTATATATAAATATTATGTTTTATTGAACACATATTCTAAAGACGCTATTTTTTATGAATGATGTAGGTTATGTAACCAAAAAACGTAAACCGTTACAGTTGCCCCTACCCAATTCTTTCCAACATCAAACCGTGACAAACGATTCACTTTACTGCCCAGAAAATTAATTATGTTCCTAAATAACTACTGCATTTTGCTAAACGCGATGGATGCGTAGCCTACTACTGCAGAGCGGTCACCTAATACGTCGCCGCTCGTTTTGTAACATAATAATTCTGATTTCAATGCGCCCAACTCTTTTGCTGCTGTAATAGCGGCTATTACTGGACCGTAACCACAAGTTGATATCCCATATTTTTCCACGTTATCGTAGTATCTGTTTTCGTTCAGTTCTAAGGCTGCATCTACAGCCATTTTATCCTTCTTTTCTGCTCTTTCATGGGGCTCATAATGTGTCATGTCAGATGATGCAATAACCAAGCCGTTCTTTCCCTGCAACACTGAGGCAACAGCTTTTCCTACTTCTTGGCTGGACTGCAAATCCTGCATCATAAAGCAGATTGGAACAAACTTGAAGTCTGAACCATACAGATACTGGAGAAAGGGTAGTTGAAGCTCAATAGAATGCTCCTGAGCATGCGCCCTATCATCAACATCGATAATTCTTGACTCCTGTATGATATTATCTGCGGTTTCTGTGTCAACCTTCACGTCGCCCAGAGGAGTACGCCACAAGCCTTCATTCATGATTGAAAGTGCGCTTCCGTGTCCAGTATGGTTAGGACCAAAAATCACTACAACATCAGGTTTTCCATCCTTCGCAAGATGGTGATATGCGTGGGCTGCTACAGGACCAGAAGCCATGTATCCTGCATGGGGAACAACAAGCCCAACAATGTTCCGCGGACCTTCCCTTACGACTTTGGGAAGGCTTCCGGGTCCTAATTTATGAAAAAAAAGTTCTTTTATCTGATTCCGTAAAAAAGTGGGGGTACCAGCGTACCATGAACCTGCTACTGCCGGATACCTAATTTTCACTCGTCTTCGTCTCGTCTTTCCCTAGTCAGCTTTATTTCAAAGTCTTCAATAGACTGGCTTAAGTCTCCGTCTTCAGGAATTTCGCCTCGTTCGCGTAGCATCTGTCTAGCTAACAGCCAATAGATAACAGCCAATGCACGCCTTCCCTTATTGTTAGTGGGTATGACCAAGTCTACAAAAGAGAAGTCGTTGTCAGTGCTGCACAGAGCTATAACCGGAACTCCAATTTTCGCTGCTTCTTTAACCGCTTGTACATCAGCTTTGGGGTCAGACACTATTATTACACTAGGTTCAAGGCGGTTTGGGTAAAGAGGGTTTGAAAGCATTCCGGGGATAAACCTGCCAACTATTGGGGTTGCTCCAATTACTTCACAGAATTTCTCTACAGGAGACTGACCATACAGTCGTCCAGCTACAGCCGCTATTTTTGAGGGTTCAAATCGGGCTAGAAACTTGGCGGCTACTCGTATGCGTTCGTCTGTTTTTTTGACATCCAAAACGAACAGGCCGTCTGCTCTAACTCGGTATATGAATTGTTCCATATCTTTTGTGCGCATTCTTGTTCCTATATGAACCCCAGCTGACAGCAGTGTATCCTGGGGTAACAGGAGTTCTTCTTCGCTGTATGTTTCAATATTTTCTTCAGTTTCAGACAAATTTTTTCCTCCAACTATAAACTTGACATTTGTGCTCTATTTCCAAGATTTTCCTCTATGCGGATTAGCTCATTTATTTTTGCCACTCGCTCTCCATGTAATACGCCAGTCTTAATGACCGGACAAGAGAAACCAACAGCTAAGTGAGCTATATGTGTATCAGTTGTTTCTCCCGAACGATGGGACATAACTGGAACGTATCCAGCCCTTTTCGCCAACCGCGTGGTTTCCCAAGAGTCCGTGAGTGTGCCGATTTGATTAGTCTTTACGATAAGCGAGTTCCCAGCACCCATTTTAATGCCCTTAGCTAGCCTTTCGCTGTTTGTGACAAACAAGTCGTCGCCACAAATAAGACAATTCTTAGATTTCTTTGTGAGTTCCGCAAAGCTTGTGTAGTCATCTTCATCGAAGGGGTCCTCGACATAAGCAAGATTGTACTCTTCAATGAGATGCAACATGAACTCTAGTTGCTCTCCAGAATCTCGCTTTTTTCCTTCCATTGAATAGACATAAACGCCCTTTTTTGGGTCATAAAAACTAGAAGCTGCAACATCAAGACATGGTCTGCATTCAATGTTCAGCTCAGCCGAAACTTCTTCACAGGCTTTGGCAACTATCTTCAAAGCTGCCTCGTTTTCGATGTTGGGCGCCCAGGCTCCTTCATCTCCTCTTCCACCCGTAAAGTTTGGATCAGCCTTTCTGAGTGATGCGCCAATCTTTTCATGTACCATGATGTTGGCTTTCGCCGCTTCTGCGAAGCAACGTGCCTTGAATGGAATAACCAGATACTCTTGAATGTCTGTTGTTTTTCCAAGAGCATGTTTTCCTCCTCCTAACACGTTTCCAAGAGGATATGGAAGTTCGTTTCCGCCATATCCAGACAAGTACTGGAACAGGGGCAAGTCATAGGATGTTGCAGCTGCTTCTGCATTAGCTACAGAGATAGCGAAAACAGTGTTTCCTCCAATGTTGCTGAAGTTGTCTGTGCCGTCTATTTCGTGAAGAAGTGCATCAATCTCGTTTTGTTCTTCAGAGTCCATTCCAATAAGTTCAGGAACAACAAGCTCCTCGAACTTCTTTATAGCCGCGTCAACTCCGCCTTCAGGATAAGACACAACTTCCGCTTTGCCTGTACTGGCTCCGGCGGGGGCACCAGCTCTTCCGATTCCATCAACAGTTATGATGTCAACTTCGATGGTTTCGTGTCCTCTGCTGTTGAAAAGTTTTCGCGCCATAACATCTTCTATTATGGATGACATGCTTGTTCACCGCTAAAATGATTGGGAGTTATTTATTCTCCCCTTTTCTTCGTAGAACCTAAGAATACTGTCAGAAATTTCTACGTGACCTAGAATCATTCGACGACAACAATATCTTGTTACTCCTAAGCTGTCAAGAACCTTTTTTGCGTCTTCTCCAGCTTGCACCCTTTTGGTGAAGTCTTCCCATTTATCGGCTACCAACTTGCCACATGTAAAACAACGAACTGGGATGATAATTTCAATTCGACCTCCTATACATAATTATGACCTTTAGATTGTTTCGAGCACTCAATTCCTACTTATACATTTCGGCGTCAATTAGTTTGAACCAAAGTTGACGCCTTTGGCTACTATAACGTACCGTATATTGTTTGGGCACTTACCTGTAGCTTTTCTGATCCCTAGCCCTAGCTCCGGGACCTCCGAACTTTTTGGGCTCACTTCTTCTAGGATCGCCCGCAATCATTGTCCGATCGTAATCTCTAAGTGTTGTGCGAAGTCTGGTGCTCTTTGTCCACTTCAGTAGACCTTTAGCTATTGCCATACGCGCAGCTTCAGCTTGTCCCATGAAGCCTCCTCCAGCAACGCTGACGTTGATGTCAAGTTGGTTCCAAACTTTGTCTTCTGTCAGCAATAGGGGTTCTGATATTTTGTCGCGAGCGATTTTAGGTTCAAAAATCTCTAGAGGCACATTGTTTATTCTGACTCTTCCCTTTCCAAGTCTGACTGTTGCTCTTGCTATTGCGGTTTTCCGCTTTCCACTTAGTACCATGACTTTCTTTGTTTTAGACATGTTATTCAACCTCTGGGGTCCATCCGCCGATCTCTTTAGCCAATTCGCCCACGGTTATATAAGGTGATTTTAATTTATCTGTGCTGGCTTCAATGATTGTCTGGACATTTTTGCCCTCAAACTCCACTGGAACCCCCAGATATACTCTAAGTCTCTTAAACGCCTGTATGCCTTTAGGTTTCCGTCTAGGAAGCATACCTCGAATAGTTCGTGTAACAATTCTGTCTGGTCTTCTAGGGTGATTTGGTCCCTTTCTTGGATGACCAACCTCAAGGAATGTTTTAGCGTCAGTTACTATGTGCTGTTTCTTTCCTGAAATTGCTGCTTGTTCAGCATTCAAAATTATGACTGTTTCGCCTTGGAGAAGACGTTTAGCTACATTGCTGGCCATTCGCCCAAGAATTAGTCCCTTGGCATCTATGATTGTTGTATTCCCAGAAGACATCCTAGTTTACCCCATGAATTTCACGTTTTTACCTGTTGGGTTCTTTTTCATCAGATCTCTGATAGATAAACAGTTTCCCTTAATGTTTTGAATCTTCGATTTCGCAACATCAGAAAAGGCGAATGCTGCTACAGTTAAAGGATGATCTGCTTTTCCGGCGCCTAAAACTTTGCCCGGAACAATAACTGTTTCTCCCTCTTTCGTGTAACGGTTTAAACGGCTTACGTTTACGGCTACACTGTTTCTTCTTGAACTTGTCAAACGGTCTGCTACTTTACACCATAATCCAGTTTGGCTTTCTTGTGATTGTTTCTTCAAATCTCGAATGAGAGCAATAAGCTCTGGATTGGTTGCCTTTAATTTCTTCACTTCTACTTACCCTTTTTCAGTTGATCGGAAAATTCCTTAACTTTTTTGTCAAGAATTTTGATTGCTTCAACAACGATTCTTTCTGCTGGAAGTGCTCCAGTGGACTCAATTTTAAAAATAAAAGCGTCTTTATCCCACGATATTTCAACTGCTGAAGGGTCTTTTGGACATGCATCTGCACAGTCCATACATAGTGTGCATTCGATTTCTTTCTGAGTTGTTATCCCTTCCGCAGTGTCTATGAGAATCCCTTCGGGACAGACTTTGACGCATTTACCGCATGCATCACAACGTTTTGAATCTACTTTGATTTCTGGTAGATACGCATAATTGCACATGGAGACTGGCTGCCATTTTGCGTGCTTTTTTCCTTTCCCAAGTCGAGCATATGCTTCCAACTTTATTCGTTGTTCAGGAGCTAACTTTGCTATCGGAATCTTGTCGCTGACCGGTGCTATATCCGGATTTTCTGGTTTCATATCCGAAGTATAAACCGTCATCGTTTTTTCTTCAGCTTCTACTTCCAAAGTCAGATTTGCTCTGCAAAGGCTACATCCGAACTCGCTTTCACATTTACATTCTTCAGGAAGGCTGTAAGAATCTAGGTCGGTTTTGAGAGGTATGAATCCCATTCTGTGGGCGAGAATTTCATCGTTAAGAATTGAAGAGTTTTCGAGAATAACGATTTCGTCTATTGCCATTGCTGGGACTTCGGTGAGCATTATTCTTCTTAACGCATTTACATAAGGCACATTGACTCCGCTAACAATGAACCGCATGAATTCATCGGTTTTTTCAAGGATTTGAATCTCTACCACAGTTAAGCCTCAATTAAGCCTCTTTGTAATTAACGCGTTTAAAGCTCGTGCTTTTCAAAGAGAGCAAAAGGGGTTATTTCAATATTTTGGTTATGAGGGAAAGCCGATTCATTAGGTTCCTCGGCTTTTTCCCTATCTGTCACAAAAAATCTGACAAAAAAGAGAAGATTAGACTCTGCGTCCTCTACGTCCGCCCTTTCTTCGTGTTCCATCATGAGGAATGGGCGTTACTTCTTCAATACGACCTACACGGAATCCAGCCCTTGCCAATGCACGTATAGCAGCTTGGGCTCCTGCTCCGGGCGTTCTGGCTCCTGAGCCTCCAGGAGCTCGAACTTTTATGTGAATAGCTGTTATTCCTTTGTCTTTGGCGATTGTGGCTGCGTGTGCTGCGGCTCGCATAGTAGCGTATGCAGAAGATTCTAACCTGTCTGATTTAACGTGCATTCCACCTGAAGATCGCGCAATTGTTTCTGCGCCTGAGATGTCTGTGAAATGAATTATTGTGTTGTTATATGAACTGAAAACATGAACAACTGCCCATTTGTCAGTCTTTTTACTCATTTGTCTTTTCCTCCGTGCTCTGTGCTACTGGCTCAGCTGGGATGCTGGCAGCTTTTGTTAATGGGTGCTCAGGGTCAGTTAGAGGGCTTTTGGGGGAGTAAGATAACTTCTCCTCTTCCTCTTTGAGAACCAAATAGCTAGGTGATGAAATTTTTCGTCCATCAATTGAGATGTGCCCATGGGCAATGAGTTGACGAGCCTGCTGTATAGATTGGGATAAACCTCGATGGAAAACAAGAGTTTGAAGTCTACGTTCCAGTATGTCTTCAAGTGTCATGTCCAAGACATCGTCCAGTGCAGATTCGCCATGTAATATTCCTAGTCGACGAAGCCTGTTCAGAAGCTGTTTTTCTTGTATGCTTCGTTCATCAGCGGACATGCCCAAAAGTGAGCGTCCTATACCACGGTACTTTGAGAGCAAAGTTTTGTGGCGCCATATTTCTCGTTTATTCCGTAAACCATATTGACCGAGCAGTTTGAGTTCGGCTTCAAGTGTATCAATTTGCCAAGGGAACCGTGGAGTATCAAACTTTTTTCTTTGACGTTTTGGATCTCCCATCTATTATTTGCCTCCTCGTTGTACCTGTTTTCTCTTTACACCCATGGCTTTTCCTTCTCTGCCTGTTGATTTGGTTCTTTGTCCTCGAACCTTTAATCCATAACTGTGGCGGAAGCCTTTCCATGATCGTATCTTCTTCATTTGTTCTATGTCGTTCTTTGTTTGAACAATTAGGTCAGTGCCTAAGAGGTGAATGTCTTTTCCTGTCTCTATATCTTTTCGTCGATTTAGAAGCCACGCGGGTATGCCATACCTAGCGGGGTCTGTGATGATGTCCTCGATTTTTTCTACATCCGCGTTTGAAAGGAAACCCATTCTTGCTTTTGGATCAATTCCAGATTTTTCTATGATTGCGTTTGCTAGTTTTATTCCTATGCCCTTTACGTTTGTTAGGGCGTAAGTTACCGGTTGAGTTCCTTGTATATCGGTTCCGGCAAACCTTATGATGTGCTGAAATTCTCTAGACATCTTGAATATTCACGTCTCTTTTAAGCTAACTACCGAAGTGAATTGTAGTTTATTTAAGTTTTCCTTATCCGTATCGCTTCTTTACAATAAAGAACAGATAAAAGAAATGTATCGACGCCAATATTGAGGTTACAACTGACATTTTGCGATAAGTTTTTACGCCTATTTTCTTGCTCTTTACTGAGGGCTTATCTTTGGCTCGGCTTAAAGGATTTGAAAAACTTACAAACGTAGACGCTGCTCTTCAAACTTTTTTGGAACAACTTAAGCCAGAAAGGCTAAATTCTGAACGAATCCCAATTCAAGAGGCGTTGGGGCGAGTCACAGCAGAGGACATCCGAGCAAAGTATGATTTGCCCCTTTTTAATCGCTCTGCAGTAGACGGTTACGCCCTACAAGCAAAGGACACCTTCGGAGTTTCAGCATTTAACACTAAAACATTCAAGTTGACCAACGGAAAAGTTCATGAAAACGAGGCAAAAGAGCTGTGGACTGGTAAGCCTGTTCCTGAAGGCGCCGACGCAGTAATTATGCTTGAGTACACCAAAAAAGTTGATGATAAAATCGAGTTAGCCGCAGCAGTTACTCCCGGAAGAAACGTTTCGAAAATGGGAGAAGATGTAACCAAAGGAAACATAGCCATAACTGCTGGCATTCGGCTGAATCCACATCACTTGGGGTTGCTTGCGGCGCTGGGCGAAACCCATGTTTCTGTTGTCAGAAAGCCTAAGGTCGCCATTTTAGCTACTGGAAATGAACTTGTGGAGTTGGGGAACAAACTTGAGTATGGCAAGATTGTGGAGACTAATCGGCTGACTTTTTCTAGTATGTGTTTGGAGCTTGGCGCGGAGCCGCTTGACTTGGGTGTAGTTA
>PIXT01000101.1 GCA_003096235.1 Candidatus Bathyarchaeum sp.
TCAGTTCCCGGATACATGAACCCCACAGGCGGATATGGAAGGGGAGGAGGAAGAGGACGCGGTAGAGGCTGGGGCAGAGGCTTTGGTAGAGGACGTTTTGGATACCCACAACCAGTAGCAGTTCCCGCTTACCCACCAGCATATCAGCCAGTAACTCAACAACAGTCGCCAGAACAAGAAATTGCAGCTTTAGAAAACTATCAGAAAGACTTGGAGGCAGAAAAAACAGATCTTGAACAAGAAATGGGCGGCGTCAAATCCAGAATCGAAGAACTAAAAGCAAAAGTTGACAAGTAAACAAACAGCCAGCAGGGAACGTGATAACAGCGTCTATTAAGGAACATGTTCAGGGGGAGGTGAATTTTTTTTGGTAAATCTTAGATTAGCAATCGCAACAAACGGAAAAGATGGACTAGAGGACAAGGTATCAAACGTTTTTGGTAGAGCCGAAACGTTTACTATTGTAGAGGCTGAAGACGCAAACATAACAAGCGTGAAAATACTGCAGAACCCTGCAACAACATATCATCATGGAGCTGGACCAATCTCAGTTAAAATGTTGATTGATGAAGGCGTGAAAGTTGTGCTTGCCAATGAGATGGGGTTTGGCGCAGCTGAACTGCTAAAACAGCACAACATAAAGGTCATACCAGTTAAACCAGGCACAAACGTTGAAGATGCCACTAAAAAGGCAATCAATGCACATAAGTAACGCTAGACAGATTTAGAAAACAAACTAAAAAATTTAGAGCAGTTTCTTTTGTCGAGAATCTGATTCTGTTTTGATTCTTTTTGAGGTTTTCCATGATTTTCTCACAAAATCTGGGTAGGAGCCAAACTTTCTTATCCAGTCACCCATGAATGTTGTTGTTTTTGAGTCGCTGGGGTAACCGCAACCCAGATTGCCGTGTTTTTTTTGCAGATTGGAAATCACCAAATCCCGTTCCACCTTTGCGATGATAGAAGCAGCCGATACAACAGGATAATTTAGGTCTGCCTTGTGCTCAGACACAATGTTAAGCTGAAAATCAAGGTTTTCTGCAATGTGTTCTCCAAAACGTTGTGCATTAACATCTGACGCATCCACATAAACTGAATCGGGCTTCAGAATCGCTATTACTTTTGCCATGGCTTGTGCCTCGAAGCGGTTCAGCCTATGAAGCCTTTTTCCTGTTTCAACAACTCTGTCAATCTCAGCAGGAGACAAAAACACGACATGACAATTTAGAGCCAACTCTCTTATCTGTGTTGCAAGGGTTTCGCGTTTTTGGGGCGAAAGGAGCTTAGAATCCTTCACGCCAAAATCTACCAGCTTAGGTAAATCCTTTTCATCAATACAGACGCCTGCTATGACCAATGGACCAAGAACGGATCCGCGACCAGCTTCGTCAACTCCAGACACTAGCATATTTAGAACCTTTGTTTATCGCTATTTTAGTGTCACGTATTTTTTAGTCTAAGTATTTTGTGGTTTTTTTAGTGTGCGTGTTTTTGTTTGTTTTATGTTTTTCAGTTACGGTTGTGTAGTTTTTGTGCTTTTTGCTGCACACGATTTAGGTATCCCACAGTATTGAGCAAACTAAAGTGTTTGGTTCCAATAGAAAACTGTGTCATATTTTTCTTCAACTGGAAACTCGGGGTCTTCGTATACTATGTCCAAGTTCAAGCCGTATTCTTGGAGAAGATAATTACGCCAAGCCCATATTTGTTCTGACTGTTCATCAGCTTCCCATAATCCCCAAATTGTGTCTTCAGGTTTTCTCATGCCCCATGCGTAATTGTTGGGTAAAACTAGAACTGCTTCGCTAGAGATGGAGCCTTGTTTTAATTCAGGATTTTGTAGCACATCATTCCAGAATTGTTCCAAAGCCACAAAATGCTCTTCTTGTAATGTTCCATATGGTCCGGTCATGTTTTGTGCATAATTGAAGATGATGCCATATTTTGCGCCTGTTGTGTAGGCGGTTGTCAGTTGATTTAAAATTGCTTCTCCAGTATCCAAGTATGGAAGATTGTTATATTTCCAAGTTATTATTGCGCCCCACTCTTTATTTTGTAAATTGGCTGCTCCTCTTACCAATGCGATGTCATGTTCTAGTGTATGATTCCATCCTACCTGAGTAAGTATTACATCATAACCGCATAGATAGTCAAACCAGTATAGCGCGTAATCAGATGTGAAAGTTGTAAAATCAATGTTGAGATACATTCCACGTTCAAGGTTAGAGTTGTGGCAGTCAACAAACATGTCTGTAGTTTCATCACAAGTTTGAAACGGGCGATTGCTCAGTAATTCTTCGTAACTATAAGTTGTGGTGTAGTTATCCATTGGAATTGGCGGGTTATTACGTTCTTGAATCTTAGCAGAAATTGTTCCGTTAGGATAAAATGTGGCAAATATAATGTTCAAGAACGTAGAGTTGCCTTCTTCATAAAAATCATGCGTAGTTACAAGCAAATCACCGTTGGATTGGAAAGTGACCACTGACTTATCAGGCAAATAACAAGATACACTTCCGTTTGCCATTTTTTTAATTTCACCATTGGTAGAGCTGTCCCAAAAACTTACATCCCCGTCAAGCATTTTTCCTGCAAGTTCGTCACCAAAATAAACACCCAAGAACTTGTCAGCCCAACGCTCATCAAAAGTTTGAAGCCAATTGTTCCGATAATTCCAGTGTTGACTACCGAAATAAATTATAAAGGATAGGTCGGAATCTACGGCGTAGTCACAAATTTCGTTTAGTTTATCTGGTTCTCGTTGTAGTGAACCGGATTGGATTACAAACAGATTAGTGTAGTTTTTTACTTTGTCAATGAGTTGTTTTGCTTCAGAAACTGAATCGCCACAATAGGTAACTCCAACATAAAACGTTTCTTGGTTCGACAAATTTTGGTTATAACTGGAATTCCAAACAACGACGCTGGCGGAAAGCAGGATTATAGCAACGATAAATACGGTGATAATCTTAATCCGATTCAAATTACTCACGTTACGAGCCTATTTGAAATATAAATAAAAGGATTGTTGTCAAAGAACCTTGACCAAAAAAATATCAGCACAATCTGTTTGAGTTAATTGAATAATTGTTACGTGTGAAAACAGAAAAAAGCTGCGTTCCCTGAAAAAACCAGAGTTCTGATTTAGGATTAAATGAAAACGAAAGATTGTTCATTTATCGTATGTAAGCGAACTTCAGTAATTATGCTGTTTGCTTGATTGCTTGGGTATTATTAGTTTGACTTGTTTGTGTATATTGGCTTTCTAGATGATAGGCGTACCAGATGCCGTATGGCAGGTAGATTGCTAGAGGCAAAAATAGACTGGCTAACAAGAGAAATGGATTGTACATTAATGGCAAAATAACACTAAATATCACCAGAAATATCCCATGTAGAATCATCAACAAGCCAATACGCATATTTACATTCATCCATACATCCTGATTTCTGATTGTGGGAGGAATTTTAACTCCAATAAAACTGTTTACTGTCTTCTTTTTACCCAAATGATACGTAAAGTAACCAACAAGAACAAACAGCAAACCAAAAGATGAGCCAAAAAAGAACAAAGCAAAGAATGCGTTTGTTGTCAGCAAAACAGCTTCACCTCAAACAAGCTAAACTATTATTCTAAACTTTTTCTACTTTTTGGTTGTTTTTTAGTACATCAGAGCTTATCTAGAAACATTTAGATATCGTGAAAGCATTGCTGCGCATCAATCATTTACATTCATGTGAACCTCTCTGTAAAACATCGGTTTTTATCCGAGAAAAAAAGGCTGTTTTCAACAATGTACCTCTTAGTATGCTAATATGATTTGCAAGCTAGAAGTTGTTTTGGTTTACTTAAAATATCGCGGGTCTAATGTTTTTGTGGGAGAACTTATGTCATACAATATTGTAATTATGACAGCCCCTAACAAACAAGAAGCTGCAGAGATAGTTCACACGCTTCTAGAAGAACGGTTAATCGCCTGCGCCAACATTTTGGATTCTGTTCAATCATTTTTCTGGTGGAAAGGAAAAATAGATGAAGAAAATGAGGCTATGGTTGTCATGAAGTCGCATTCGAGTCTCTTTGAAAAGCTCTCGAAAAGAGTGCTGGAGCTTCACAGCTACGACACTCCAGAGATTTTGGCGCTTCCTGTAGTTAATGGGTCACAGTCTTACTTGGATTGGATGAAACATAGCCTTGAATCGGTGAAATAAGAAATGGCTAAGAAGCCGATGAAACGGGCAGAACAATTAGAGGTAGTTTACGACAAAAATCACTGGAAAGTTTTGAAGCAGTTAAGGTCAAAAACTGTTCAGATAATGGAGGCACTGGATAACTGCCATCTGCGCTCTATTGTTAATGGCAGTGTTGCTCGAGGCGATGTTTCGCAAACAAGCGACATAGACTTGTTTTTGCCTGACCCTCCATCTTCTTTTATTGTTGAAACGGTTCTTGAACGGTCTGGTTTTCGGGGCTACAACCGAAAAATTGTGCAGGCTACACCGCTTTACGCCTTGAAAGGATACATCGAGTTGAATCATCAAACTAGTTTGTCGTTTCCGTTGGTGAAGCTTCGTCCAGTAGAAAAAGAGTTTTACAGATTTGGGGGCGAGGCTGTGCTTTCCACAATAAAAGAGGATAAACGTGTTGTAGGGGTAGACAAGCGGCTCATGCTCATAAAACCCACAGCAAAAGGTCACGTAGAAAGTTCAGTGGTAGGTCAAGAAAAAGAGGCATCCAACATGTTGGGCGTCTCCCTCAACACGGTATTGGATCGTACACGTGCACTTCTACGCCGTGACAAGGTGGGAAGAACAGGAGTCTTCATCGAAAAAGAGTTAGCTCCCGACGAAACATTTGAACAGGCTATGAAAAAACTTGCAGACCAAAACCCAGCTGTTCGCAGACGAACCAAATTTTACCAAAAATAGATTGACTGCACAATCAACCAATTCAGACATTGCTAGTGTGTCCACTCAGTCTTTGTTATATCCCCAATACTCGAATGAAAAAATATCACACAAAAAATAAAATACTCACCTGATTAAAGCATAATCATGAGATTGCTTACAAAAATTCTTATTCTCACAGGCGTAGTTGTGCTGGCATTTGGTTTCTTTCTGTTGGGTATAGGTTGGGTGGAACCAACTGGCGGTTATCGAACTAGCTATGAACCAATTTTTACTACAAGCATACCCGTAGAGCCTTTTGAGACCAAAACAGTTGAAATTGAGCTAAAAAATGATACAAACTACTCCTTTGAGTTCTCGACTTATCTAGATGAGCCCTTGAACGCAAGTTGGATTGTTCTTGATCCAGATGGACTGGAAGTGAATGTTTTTGATTTACGACAAATTACCCATAACACCGAGCAAGAAACTGTTTTTCGATCAATTGATGCACGATTTAATTCCACTAGATCAGGAAACTACAGTGTGCTTATGACTAATCTTGATGGATACTCTTATTCAGCCGACTTTGTAATTAACGAATTAACCCATCTATGGATGGACCAATACAAGCATTTTTTTAATCCAGCACCAATGATTGCGTCTCCATTTATCTTAATAGGACTTGTCTTGTTAGTCATAGGACTAATTTTCAAAGATTCAAATGCGGCTAATCAATGATTCAAACAAAACCTGCAAGCTCAAGCGCACTTATGACATACCAGTTAGGGCAAGGGGAACCTTAGAAGTGCGGCGACGCCTCCTAGTGAAAGCAGTTTTGTTCCTGCTTCGTGCTCGGTGCTGATGACCATGATGTCTCCACGTGCTTCTTCAACGTTTTTTATGAGCGTTTCTAAGGCTATTCTTTTTTCGTCTGTGGTTTCTCTTAGAGTTGAATCTGCAACTAGAAGTTTCTCGACCGCGCCATAAGTAGATGCTTTTTCAACATCATCAAATCCGTAGGTTATTGTGCTTTTGCCTTGTCCAAGCCTAGCCAAGAGTTCCTCCATGGCTTTCATTTCGTCAGCGACTCTCATATGTTCAAGCATGTTAGAGAGAATCCCAGAACGAAGCGATTCTTGTATCCCAGATAAGCCTGCACTGTTTACCCCTTTAACGCCAATAATGGATGACGCAACATCTTTAGCCTCTTTATGCAGGTAATCAACAAAATCATCCTTGATGTATCCAGGTCCAATAACCACTATCGGACTATTAATTGGAGCCCATGCTTCCCGCAGCGATTTAAGTGCACCCTTAAAAAAGAGCTGCTTTGCTTTTACCCGTTTTTCTGCCTCAAACTTTCCCGGAAGCTTAGCTCTCCATCCCGATTTCACGTCAATACCGTATTGACGCAAAATAGCCACACAATACTCTTCATCATCCATCGAAATTATGGTCAGAGGCGCAGCTGTAATTTTGCTTGCACGACGCAATCGGTCTAACTCATGCTTCAGCCAATGCTTTTTGACGATAGTTACAGGCTTATTTATAGAAACATCTATCGTGTGCCGCGACCCCTTTATGCTCAGCTTTTCTGGCGCCGCACACACAATCCCGTTTACCCTCAAACGATTAAGCACACGATCCCAATACATTTTTTCAACCTGCACACCAAGATTCACGGGAACCCTCTTTGCCTTTGTTGGTCGGGCATACTGATCGTCAGGTTTTGTTTGTCGGGTGGTGCGAGCGTGAACCTCATCACGTTTAAGAATTATGTTGTAAAGATGCCACAGGTCATCTAGACTCTCGGGCATAACCTTAGCGAAATGCTTCTTGAGGTCTATTCGAATAATCTTCAAAAAAGCTCTATCCTTTCCAAGACTGCACAGTGTAATAGTGGTTGCTAGAAGTGTTAAAAGCATATTGGGATAATGATGTCTGTTCTTGAAAACATTAATCAGACAAAAAGGGAAGGAGGCTATGTTTGCCTCCAAAACTCTAGTTTACTAAGCTAAGATTTCCTCAAAAGTCATCAGATTCAATTTCAATGGCTGCTTCATTGCAGAAGAAACCCGTGCAGCTACAAGATAGTTGACCTTTCTTTCGGCAGCAATATCTACAAGCCTCTGGGTTATCACACCATCAAAAACTACAGTATCTATGGCTTTCATTCGTTGAAGTTTCTCTGCAAGCTCTCTTACGGGCATCCGGTCAACCTGTTTCATCTCTTTGTCAAGGAGAACAGCCTCCAAAGTTCCACCCAACGCTTTTGCGGTGTCAACAATTTGCTTTGGAACAAGCTTTTTTCGTCGCTCCTTCTTTTTGACAACTTTGACTTTTTCGAGAGTAACCTTGTTCTTCAGTGCTTTTTCGATCTCTTTGAAAGTTAAATCCTCTACTTCTTTACCGCGGGGTGCTCTAGCAACATACTTGATGTTAGTCACTTGTTGAAGCTCTTTGAGAATAAGGTCTCCGCCTCGGTCTCCATCTAGAAATGCGGTGGCTTCTCGTTCTCGGCAGATTTTGATTATACTTTGCGGGATTTTGGCACCTTCGACAGCGATGGTGTTTTGTATTCCAGCGCGTAACAGATTAATTACGTCTGCTCTTCCTTCAACCACAATTATATTCTTTGCACTGTTAATTTCTGGTCCTGCAGTTAATCCTTCAGGTCCATATTTTTCTACTCTTGCGAGCCTCAACATTTCTGAGACTTCTCTGAAAATTTCGTCGGTACCAGGCATGGTCTCGACAGTCCATTTCCGAAGAACATCTTTGGCTCGATCAATAATGAGTCTTCGTCTAGCATCACGTATATCCTCTATTTTGTTCATAGTAACCGCTGCTTTGCAGGGTCCTACACGGTCTATACTTTCGATGCTCGCCGCAATAATTGCTGTTGAAACTCGGTCTAGGCTTGTTGGTATATTTATTTTACCAGTAGTTTTGTCTTGTTTTGAGTCTAAACTAATTTCTATTCTTCCGATTCTACCCGATTTTTGGAGTTCACGGAGATCTAGTTCGGGTCCAAACAATCCTTCTGTTTGTCCAAAAAGTGCCCCGATCACATCCGGCTTTTCAACTACTCCCTCCACTTCGAACCGGGCGCGAATAACATACTTTATCGTAACAGTTTGTGCTGATTTCGTTTCTATTCACCTCAATCATGATATTGTCCCCGTAAAAACTGAGACATTTCTGTTTTAACTCTTCAGTGTCTATTATACTTTACGACACTAAGCGCTTATTCTTCAAAGTTTCAATATAGCTCGCTAAACCCTCAATATCCTTAACATCACGCCCAACCAGACCCAAAAGCATCTTCCAAAATACAATGTTAGGGATTATTTTTAGTCCTTCCAAGCAGCTGGACAAACGTTGAGTCCATTCTCTGCCACGCCGATCAAAATCAAAAAGAAGAATAACTTCGCGGCTTTCTTTTTGTTCTATTTCAAAAACAACATCAAGAAACGATTTCCCAGAAGTTTTCGCCAAAACCATGTCTCCAGATATTCCCAGCCTGTTGAGGGCGTGAACGTCATTTATTCCTTCAACAACAACGGGAATGCCATTGGCTAACTGCTTTTCTAGTCGGTCTAAGAGTTTGTAGATTTGCTCTAGGCGCTTTTCAGTTTTTGTCGACAACTCATTTACCTAGTTATCTCTATCTTCAACATTTTCTCTAGCGTTTGTGGATGTCGGCTAAAATGTTCTCGGACGGGTTTTAGGATTTCAGTTAATGAATCGGTGACGCCGTTCTTCAGGTCGAGGGGATGTATTTTGCCTTCCCTGTAGACCGTTGCCAGAGTCTCGAAACTTTCGAATGTTTCAGGACCACCATACTTGTCGGGACGGGGAATCACTAAACGGTCTGTTTCTGGATAAACTATGAGCCTAGCCAACTCCAGTACAGGATTGTTCTTTACGATTTTAGGAGGACAGTAGGCGTTCTTTATTTTTGAGGCAATGTCTTTTGCAGAATCATGAACAAGAATACTGCTCTGCGGAATGCTTTTGGACATTTTGGAGCTGATTTCAACATTTAATTCTGCGTTTTCGTCAAACATCTTTTCTGCGCTCTGGGGTCCTTGAAGCCCAATGAGCAAGGGTGTGTGAATGCAAATTGGTTTAGTCCACTTGAGTTTTTCTGCTGCATCTCTAGCCAGCATGTGTGCTTTCCTTTGGTCTATACCTGAGCAGGCTACGTCCATATTCATCTCGAAGATGTCCGCCGCTTGCATGCAAGGATAAAATACCCATGCTGTTTCGATGTCTGTCATGCTTGTTTCGCGTCCCATGACGGGTAGGGCGCGCCATGTTCGTTTAACTGAAACACTTTTTGCTATGCGGACAACTTTTTCCCAGTATTCGACATTGTCGGTTATTTCGGATGCCCAACGAAACTCCACTTTGTCAGGTGTTAATCCTAGGGCAACAAAGATTTGTTTTAGGTATTCTCCGCAGGTGCGAATGTTTTGCATGTCTCCGCCTAGTTTATTGTTTATCCACGAGTGCCAGTCAGCCAGAAAAATTGTGAACTTGAAGCCAGCATTCACCAAATGTTTGATTTTGGCTGAGCAGACTAGTCCTATTCCGATGTGCAATAGTCCAGAGCATTCAAAACCCCAGTAGGCGCTAGGGGTATTGTTTGTTTCTAGTAGTGTGCGGACATCTTGGGGGGTTACAACTTCCGCAGTGTTACGCATAACTAGGTCGATTCTTTTTTGCAGGTCCAAGTGTGTTGCCCTCTTCCTCACTCATTTTAGTTTATTAACTTAAAAGTTCTTGTTACAAGTCCGCTTTTACCAAAAAGGTTGACTTAACTTACTTATTTTGTGTGTTAGTCATCAAATATGAACAGGTCATCTATTGTTGTTTTTAGAGCTTTAGCTACATCATGTGCAAGCTTTAAAGATGGATTGTATTTTCCCTTTTCCAGATAAAGTATTGTTTCTCGTCTTACTCCAACTTTTTTTGCTAAATCATCTTGAGTAAGGTCATGTCTTGCCCGTAATTCTTTGATTCTTGTCCGCATCAGAGGTCGCCTTTTCTGCTGTAATACCAACTTAACAAAGCATTTGAGAAACCAAAGACGAGCATCACTGCAATTATTGCCCATCCAGCGTCAAGTTCAGGCAAAGCTAGGAACTCTTTTCCAAAAATTATGAACAACAATAGTGATATCATGAAAACGAGGCTGATCCAGTAAGTTCCCATAGCTGCTTTTTCGCGGATCTTTATGGTGCGTTCATCGTTAGTAGGATAGCCCGATTTTTTGTCTTTATGAAGTTTCCACAAAACAAGCACTCCGACAAGGAGCACGAGGACTGCATTCAAGATTAAAATTGTTGGCCATACAAAATCGGTCATTTTTACGGTTTCTCCTTTTTCTTTTCTACGCACGATATTGTGTTTCCAGTGGATATCAGACCTATTCCGACTATGCCCACAACCGTTGCAATGCCTGTGTGGTCTACGCCAATGATTGGTTCGCCAAATGCCATCAAGTAGGCGCCGATTAGGCAGGTTGCTATTCCTATGGCGCGAATGATGTTGTTTATGTGTTTCACCATTTTTTCCCCCGTTGTTTATTTATCACATTTTATTATCTATTTCTAACTTCATGTTAGATATAGATAACATCAAGTATTTAAGAATAACGGAAAAACACACCCAAAAAACAAAAACAACATGAACAACAACACACCAAACGTTCATGTGAACCTTTTTTGAAAAAATGTGCAGTGCAGAAAAA
>PIXT01000102.1 GCA_003096235.1 Candidatus Bathyarchaeum sp.
AACTAGACATAATATATGAAGACAAAGAGTTTCCAATCACAAACCAATATACACAAGTATTCTAAAAAACCAACAACTCAATTTATGACAAAACAAAAACAAAACTTAATTGCCATTTTTGTAGGACGCACTTCAAGTTGTAATAAAAAAGGTGCAGTAACGTAGCCCGAAAATGGAGGAAAACAGGGTTTGATAGAAAATACTCTACAAATAGAAACTAAATGCTGAACAGTCAGCACATGGTCTTGTGTTGAAAGAACGTTAGGCTTTGATTTTCTCTTTCTTGATTACCTTTCTGAACGTTTTGGCGCAGCTTCCGCACTTGTATAAAGCTATTGTCAGTTGGAGTCTTTCACCAGACTTACTAGGCCTTCCAGCCATCTGCCAAGTCTTAGTTGGTTTTGCCAAGGTTTCACATTCAGGGCACTCAGCTACTTCAGGATTTCCTAAAGCGTTTAACAACTCTAACCTAAGGGCTTCGCCAGTGCTGCATATGTTGGTTATTCGTTCAGCCAACTGGGTTTCTTTGAAAACCTCTCTAATCCATCGTGCAAAGTCGTCTCTGTTTTGGTGAAATTCTAAAGAAGCGACTGGAACTTTTGTCATCTTCTTCTTAAGCTCTTCCAGATTGAAGGCAGCCTCAAAGGCTGGTTTGTTGAAAGCTTCGTAAAAGTAGAATCCCCATTCTGGAGTGACTTTTTCTCCCTGTTTTAAAGGAATGTTCAATTTAGGTATATCCCCACAATCCTTTTTATATTCATTCAGAAGACACTTAACTGTTTCTTCCCAGTTTTTGGTGTTCATTCTTCGGTAGAAGACGGTTTCGCGTTTGCGGGGGTCAGCAGAAAAGTTTGTTTCAATATAGCGACTGAATGTTTCTCGAAGGTTTGAACTTCCGCCAAGGTATATCATGACTCGGTTTTTGTCGTAAAAAGCGTAGACACCAGTCTCTTCTGGAACGCCTTTTGCTCTTTCACCCCATAGATACAGGTTACCTTGAATCGGCATCTTATCTCCCAATCCAAATAATATGTTAAGCCATATTTATGAAGCCTTTGGCGATTTTTTCCATAAATCAGATTTGCAAATGCAATAGAAACAAGTTTTTTACTGCTTTTTGCACCTATTCCAGCTTACTATGCATTTGAGGCTCCTCTTGGGTACATGCAAGACGCCATCTTCGTCAAGCCAGTATTTTGTGTCTCCATCAACTACAGATTCAATTATGGGATTTTCTGCAGGATAGCCAAGAGCAACTACCAACGCAACATCAAGATCTTCAGGAACATTCAGTATGGACTTCAGTTTCTCTCGGTCAATAGATGCGAGAATACATGAACCTAATCCCACATCATGGGCAACCAAAGAGATGCTCATTGAGGCTATGCTCGCGTCGTGAATAGGAGTTCTGCCGTTCTTGTCTAACAATATGACGACGTAAGCGCTAGGCATCTCTTTTTCAGTAGGTTCATATTCAGGTAGATAAACAGCCCAACTTAGAGTGTTAAAGACTTTTGTTAGCAGCTTTTGGTCATTAACAATTACGTATCTTAGTGGTTGGATATTGCATCCACAAGGCGAAAAACGTGCAGCGTCTACACATTTTAACAGCACTTCTTCTGGAACTGCCTTTTGCAGATACATCCTGACGGTTCTACGGCTTTTTATTGTCTCATAAACAGAACCTTTTTCCAAACAGTTCATCTCCTAGCATTTAGAACCCTTTAAGCCATCAAATTAAACATTCGCTTATCTTGTCAGCAATCAAGTTTTGAAGCTCTTCTCGGTTATTGTAGGTTACATTAAGAACCTCTGTGTCATCCCTTGTTTTGATATGGTCAACCAAAGGGGTACTTAGCTTGTAGTGGATGGTGCCTAGCAATGGTTTGTTAGATTCTATAGCTTGAACTAAAGCTTCACTAAAGGCAGTTGACAACAGTTCCATTGGACCAATCTCATCAACAGCTATTACATCTGCATTTTTAATAGAGTCAAGAAGGGCACCTGCGCCTAATACATCAAGGTCTGTTAGGTTAACAGTGTATTTGCCTATTTTGGGACCTGTCTGCTGGTTTATGTGAGCTAACCATCCTCTTTGTCCAGTGGAGACGTCCATAAGTTCGAAGCCCACTCTTGTTCCTCCTTCACGAACCTCACGGCAGACCATGCCGCCGACTTCACAGTCTCTGTTCTTGAGTTCTCTTACGGTTCGACGAAATACACTTGTTTTGCCAATTCCTGGCGGTCCGGTCAAAAGTATTATTCGCTTCAGCATTGTCACCTTGCTTTCGGCTAGACTAACCCTAATATCTAGTGGTGATAATAAAAGCTTCAGTGCGCACATAGGAGCAATAAAGGTTGAACTTTAGTTTCCCAACTGAAACAATAAACGAGGGAAAAGTCAAGGTAGTGGTGCCGAAGCTAAGCGCTTACAAAAAAAAGCCGTCAGATTATGCTCCATCTAAAGCGCCAGTATTCTATAATCCCACAATGGAACTGAACAGAGACTTGGCAGTTTTAGCACTACAAGCGCATCAGAAACTGTTAGGACAAGAAGTTTCAGTCTCTGAACCACTAACGGGATGTGGACTTCGAGGCACCAGATTTGCGGTTGAGGTTGATGGCATCCACAAAGTTGTTGTCAATGATATTAAACCAGAAGCAACAAAGATTGCAGGTTTTAACGCTGAAATGAACGGCGTAGCAGACATTGTCTATGTGGCTAACCAAGACGCTAACCTTTTTCTCAGCAGACATGCAGCGCCCAGACATCGATTTGATTATATTGATGTTGACCCGTTTGGACCTCCCGTCCCATACATGGATTCTGCAATAAGGTCTCTTCGCAACGGCGGCTTGCTTGCTTTAACCGCCACAGACATGGCGCCATTATGTGGAGTGCATCCAAGAGCGTGCCTACGAAAGTATGGTGGAGTTCCGCTGCGCACAGAGTATTGCCATGAGTTGGCTGTTCGCCTCGTGTCATGATGCCTAACTATGATGGCTGCAAAACATGAAATAGGAACAGATGTAGTGTTTAGCCACAGCATAGACCATTATGTTCGAGCTTACGCAGTTATCAAGTATGGCGCTAAAGTAGCAGACAAGAGCGTACAACAGATGGGATACATTCTCCACTGCTTTTCGTGTTTTCACAGGGAAACAGCTTCAGGAATAACTGCTCCACTAAAACAGGCTTGCCCAGTTTGTGGAACAAAGTTGAAAACCGCAGGACCATTATGGCTTGGCAGAATTGCGGACAAAAACTTCTGTTTTTTGATGGAAAAAGAGTTAGAAAAAAGAAACTTTAGACAAACAAGGAAACTTCACAAGACATTGTCTCTTATCCAAAATGAGGCTGAGGCACAGATCACATATTATTGTGTGGACAAAATCTGTGACAAGTTGAATTTGCCTGTTCCGCCTCAAAAGAAGGTGCTTGATAAAATAAGGGAAAAAGGGTTTCAGGCTGTTTTAACTCATTTCAACAGCAGAGGCTTCAAGACAGATGCCCCAGCAGACATAGTAAAAGACGTTATTACAGTTTTAGCGCCACAAAAAAGGTAATTTATGTTATGCCTAGTTTTTTGTAGATTGCATGTTTTTGTGTTTCAGCTTTGTGTTGTACTTTTTCGAATAGATTGTTTCCGTGGGCATCTATTGCCACGGTTAAGGGTCCGAAGCCCTCAACTTCCAGTATCCACATGGCTTCCGGCATACCCAAGTCACTCCACTCTACACCTTTCACCTGTTTTATGGCTTTGGCTGCCAGAACAGCAGCGCCTCCAGTTAATGCACCATAAACTGCGCCGTACTGTTTCATGGCGTTAACGGTTTTCTTGCCCATTCCGCCTTTCCCAACAACGACACGAACCTTGAAGTTTTTGATAAACTCATCTTGAAACAGTTCCATACGTGTACTTGTAGTTGGTCCAGCAGCTACCACTGTCCAGTTCCCAGCCTCCTTTTTTACTATGGGTCCACAATGAAAAACTGCTAAACCATCCAGATTGATGGGCAACGGTTTTCCTTGTTTATACATGTTTAGTGCTCTTCTGTGTGCAGAATCCCTTGCAGTAACGATTGTTCCAGTAAGGTAGATTGTGTCGTTTACGGCTAGTTTTTTAACGTCTTTTTCGGAAATTGGGGTTGTAAGCTTGTAAACGGTCATAATTTCAAGCCACCTTATGAGATAAATATTCGATTTTTCCGTCAGCGTGGATACGTGCTGAGGCTCTTCGGGCAGCCCAGCATTGAACCACAACGGCTACAGGGTATGATGCGGGGTGCCTGTGAGCGTAATCAACTTTTACATCCAGAACTGTTGTTTTGCCTCCCAAGCCCATGGGTCCGATTCCTGTCGAGTTTGCGGCTTCACGCAGCTGCTGTTCAAGTTTAGCTAGTTCAGGGTTAGGATTTTGTTGATTCAGGGGCATTAGCAGAGTCTGTTTGGCTAGATTCATTGCTATGTCAGCGCCTCCCCCGACTGCTACGCCTAAGACGGTTGGGGGGCAAGGTTTTGCGCCAGCTTTGATCACGGTATCGACAACGAACTTTTTGAGTCCAGTTATTCCTTGGCTTGGGCTAAGCATGCCCAGGGCTGAAACGTTTTCTGAGCCGCCTCCCTTGGGTAATACTGTGATTTCCAAAGTGTTCCCGGGCACTATTTCCCAGTGTATGTATGGAACATGTCTTCCGGTGTTGTCTTCCGTGTTTTTTTGGGTAAATGGTTCAACAGCGTTAGGACGAAGGGGCACCTGTTTAGTTGCCCGTAATGTGGCTTTGCGTAGAGCGTCTTCAATTTGGTCTAGTCCATCTAGCTTACTGCCTGCCTTAACATAAAAGATTACAACGCCCGTGTCTTGGCACATTGGAGCCCGCTTTTTTTCAGCCAACTCCACATTATCTAAAATGGCTTTTAGTTGAGACCTTCCAATGGGGTCATCTTCTTTGCTGTAAGCCAGTTTGAGAGCATCTTTCACGTCTTGCGGTAGCTCTGTGACCGCCAGTTGCAAAAGTTTGACTGCTACGTTTTCCACAATTTGCCCAGAGACCAAATGTGTCCGCTCCTTAAAGAGCAAAGTTAGAAGATATGCCTTATACTTTTTGCTACAGAATCTTTTTTGTTTCAGCAATTGTTTATCGAATGTTTTATTTGATATATCGTCTAACTTAAATACGCACCAAACTATTGCTTCTAAATCTGGAACTGAGGCGCCAAAATGAGTGAAGGGGCAGCCCTAGAAAAAAAGAGATACGAATGCTTAGAAGACCTTGAGATAGGGACTATTATGTCCAAAAAGCTGCGGGAGCTAGGATTTCATACAGTTGAAAATCTTGCCATGGCTACAGCCAAGGAGATAGAGCAGGCGGGAATAGACAAAAAAACCGCCAAAAAGCTGATTCGCAAAGCTCGCTTAAGCATGCCGCTCCAGTTCATCAGGGGAGACGAACTGGTTAAGATGCGACAAAACATTTTGCGTGTGACTACGGGAAGCAACATGTTGGATAAACTGTTGGGTGGGGGAATTGAATCCCAGTCAATCACGGAATTTTATGGCGAATATGGAAGCGGCAAGAGCCAGATTTGCCATCAGCTGTGTGTAAATGTGCAGTTGCCTTCTGAGCAGGGCGGTTTGGGCGGCGCAGCACTATACATAGACACAGAGAACACTTTTAGAACTGAACGGATTTTTCAGATGGCAAAGAATGTCGGGTTAGACCCAGAAGAGGCAATCAAGAACATCATTTTTGCTGAGGCATATACGTCGGATCATCAAATGTTTTTGTTAGAAAACGCAGATAAGGTAATTAAAGAAAACAACGTCCGCTTAATTATTGTTGATTCTTTGACGTCCCACTTTAGAAGCGAGTATCTAGGCAGAGAAATGCTGCAAGAACGACAACAAAAACTCAACAAACACATGCACATGCTGATTCGGCTTTCCAGAGCATTTAATGCGGTGGCTGTTGTTACAAATCAGGTTATGTCCAAGCCAGACGTGTTCTTTGGTGATGGAATACATCCAGTAGGCGGTCACATAGTGGCGCATACTAGTCACACTCGTGTTTTTCTTCGAAAGTCTGCTCGTGGACCAGTAAGAATTGCACGTCTTGTTTCTAGTCCATACTTGCCAGAGGGGGAAGGAATATTCAGGGTTTCTGAAAGAGGAATAGAGGATGTTAACGCAAATGAAACGGAGAGTTGATTAAGATGCCAATTTCAAAGATGTTTGTAGTCAGGTTCTTTCAGCTTTTGAAGGGAAGAAAATTTGCTGAAGCAGAACGTGTACTTGAACGAATTAGACAAAAAACAAACGAGACCGAATGGAACAGTGGATACATTCATGCTCTTGATGGGGTGCTTCTTGCGCAGAAATCAAATGATTCCTATGCGTTTGTAACGAACATGAACTTGGAAGATGAAAAGGAGCTGAAAAAGAGCCGAAAAGAGTTCTTGAAAGAATATAAAAACAAGATTCACTCAGATTTTGACCGCGGCTTCTTTGCTGCATGGGCAGACTACATGCTAATATCAGTAAGGGAACTAAAAAACGCAGAAACCCCCAAGCAACCAGCAAAACTTGAGAAACAAGAACAAACATGACAAACAGGCTGCTTAGCGGCAACTTGGGTTTATGAGAAAGGAAAATAATTAAATTAGATAACCAAAAAAGGCAAAAACTAAAAACGAAAGCAAGTGTCAAGATTTCTTTTCAGGAGTTTCTTCTAGCGCTATTGAAAGAATATATTTCATGGGAACTAGATTAAAACAAACTTTCGGGTATAATGTCAAAAGTTTTAGTAGATATGGCTTTAGAAATAATTGTTTTAGCCTACTGGATATGGAAGATTTCGAGAAACTTTGATTTATCTTTAATAATATCAACAATTTCACTAGTGCCCAAGATTCCTTTTTCAGTTATTATCCCAGTTATCAGAATCGGGGGAACAAGATCAAAACCGCTTTTCAACGTGACGTTCTTGCCCAGATAGCTTAATGTATTTGCTTTTGTGGTTTCGCAAACAGAATAGAAAGGAATCCCGCAGTCCTTTGATGCAACTGCAAGATCGTATGTTGGGGTTCCGTTTACAACTGAGCCGTCACAAGCTATGCTATCGGCACCAACCAAAACGCATCTTGTTTTTGGAACATACTTGCAGATTTTGTTGTCAGGAAAAACTTGTACAGAAACATTAATGGATTCAAGGAAATGTGCCAAGATCTGACCGTAACAAACTCTGCCAGTTTTTGACTCTGCAACAAAGACTTTGAAATTTTTTCCCTGCAGTTTCGCCAGTTTCAAGCTTTCACAAACGGTAGAACTGTAGCTGCAAGTTGCTAGACAAACAGAATCCTCAATTAGGGCGGCTGCATTCTGAGCAGATTCCTTGACAGCAATTTCAGATTGTTTACATAATTTGTCTATCTGCGATAAAGCAAACTTTTGAACAACAGTTAAATCATGCACATCCAAAGTGTTAACTTCATAAACAATTTGCGCCACCAAATTTTGGACAGGAACCATGTTGGGTCGCGCATCAAAAAGCAGTCTACCAACTTCGCTGAAATCTTCTACAAATCCTGTACATGATGTATTTTTGTTTGTTTGCACAAAAAATCTGAGGACTCCTAAAGCGTTTCGGGCAATCTGACTAGCCCCACTCGACCAGTCACATCTGATTTCATTAATTTTGTCAGAAAGTTGCATTCTCACACAAGTCGCACAGTAATTTGAACAACTTATATTTTGCTTCTTTGGAACAACTGAAAACCAAACAGACACAATGAAAAGCTGTCGCGTCAAATTTAAATAACAAGCATTGTAATGATTTACGTATGGCAGCATGTCACAGTAACTGTCCACATTGTGGTGGGCAATGTCAAGGAACAGAATGGCACGAAAAGGGCTATCATAAATGTGGTTCTTGTGGAAAACACTGGATAATCTAGTGAAAGCCCAAAAACACAGTAGCAAATAAGCGTTCGATAGTTCGTTGTCCCTACTGTTTATTCTCGAAATCTCAGATTTAATACAACTGTGTATTCAATCGTTTTGGATGTTTTTCACTCACAACTAATCTATTTTAAAAATGTAAAGCAGCAGCATCCAAAGGCTTACGCATAAATTTTAGTCAAGAAATCTTGACTAAGGTGTTCTTTATGTATCATTTGATAGGTCAAGAAACCTTTACAAAAATCCTTTTATGAATATTTAGCCATAAATATGAATCGTTGGTGAATCCAACATGAACAAATATGCATTAACGGTTCCACTAACAATATTGTCAGTTCTTTTAGGTTACTTTGCTTCAAGTTTACAAATTGAACATATTATTGGAATAGCCACGATATCAACCGTTCTTGTGGCAGCGTATGGATATTTTTTGTTTCTTCAACACCAAAAAGGTGAAGAAAAATTAAAAAGACACTTTTAGCGACAACCTTTGTCGCGATTCTTTTATGTTCAACAATCATTGGAGTTGAGTTCGTTAAATTAGCCAAAGCAAATTTTCTTCCAGCTCCAGACCACGCATCAAGCATTTTTATAAAAAGTGATGGAAGTGTTGACCCGTCAACTGCGGCTATTCAACGAGTGGGTAATGTTTACACAGTCACAGGAAACATTTCTGGGGGCATATCGGTTCAGAGAAGCAACATCATAATTGACGGAAATGGACACTGGCTTTTAGGCAGTAACTATGGAACTGGCGTCTATTTGGAGCATGTAAATGATGTGATTTTACAAAATGTCAAAATCGAGGGTTTCAATTCTGGTATTTATCTTTACCACACAAACAGTAGCACTGTAAAAAGAAACATAATCATAGGAACTGGAATTGTAGTTACGCAACCTTCCAAGGGTAATCAAATTGTAGAGAACACCATAACCCGAGGGGGAATCAGCTTCTCTTTTGTTCAGGATAGCATAATCAGGGGTAATGATGTATGCAGGATTTCTGTTCTTGCTTCAAATAACATCACTGTAAATAATAACAGGATTGCAGATGATGCTCGTGAGGATGTTAAACTTCTTTATACTGAGGATGTAGGAGGAATTGACATTGATAACACAGATAACTCCAACATTTGCGGCAACATAATCGAGCGAAAAATTATTGGAATCAACATTTGGCATTGTGCCAATCTAAAATTTTCGAATAACACACTGGCAGATAATCAGGTTGGATTCAAACTTCATGGGTCTTCTCTGAAATATAACCTACACAGCATTGACACAACAAACACTGTTAACGGAAAACAAGTCTATTTTCTTGTTAACCAATCTGACATCCAAGTGCCAACAGATGCAGGTTGGATAGCGGCAGTAAACTGCAAAAGAATATCGGTTGAAAACTGGGTGTCAACACCTAACTGGGATGCCGTACTATTCATTAACACAAGTGATTCGGAGATAATTAATTCAACATTTAGTGGAAACTTCAACGCAATCAGGTTTGACTTGGTTTCCAACTGCACAATTTCAGGCAATCAGGTAAGAAATAACGGGTATGCAGCGTTCTATTTTGAAGACACAATAGACTGTACAATAACAAAAAATAATGTGATGGATAATTTTTGTTTTTTTAGAATATGGCATAATTCAGAAAACAACACGTTCTTCCACAATAACTTCATAGGAAATGTGACAGGCTCTGCAGCAGGTCGAGATGACCAAAACATTTGGGATAACGGTTTGGAAGGCAACTATTGGGAACAATACAACGGGACAGACGCTAACGGCGACAATATAGGCGATACAAAATACATCATTGACACACACACTGACAGCGTAGACAAGTATCCGCTTATGATTCCAGTTAGCAGTTTCAATGTAGTTCCAGAATTTCCATCATGGACCCCAACAATACTTGCTCTTGCAGTGATTACAGTTGCATTAATCAGCTACAAACGAAGGCTGCACACAAAAATAAGAAACAAAAAACGTGCATGCTGTAAACATGAACTGGAAAAGGAAAACGCCAAAAATGGGTAGAAAACATGAGTGGGTATGTTCATTTTTCGCTGTTATTGTGTGTCTGTTGTTAGTGGGGAGTGTGTTAGAGTTTGCTAAAGTTGCAAATGCGGAGCCTGCTGTTGTTTATTTTGTTGAGATGCCTGAAGAACATATTGAGTATACAGTCTGTTGGGTTAATGGAAGCTTATGGGCAAAAGTTGACGGAACATATCCAATGAATAAGTTTGGCATCGAAATCCAAAACCAATCATACACAAATGACAGCAGATGGTTCACTTCTGAGGGCGATGCCATTGTGATGGCTTATCCTACGCCTCCAGGCACAACAAACATTTCAATAAAAATGGATGAAACAGAACTTGACTGGAGCAATTACACCCAAACAGTTCCTGAAGCTGTGCATTACACCGCTATTGGTGACTGGCCAATGATTGCTTGCACAATACATCCGGTTCGGGATCAGTTTACCTTGAAAATTCATTACGAGCACCCAATCACACAGAACAATGGATTTTACACAATTTTGTATGATTTGAACATAAGCCCATACTTGTCGCCGTGGAGCAACAAATCCGCAGCCCACTTCAACATAACCTTTGAGTCAGACATCACAGAGCTTCAAGCAGTCACCATAGCAGCAGATGAAACAACCATGCCTGTTGAGTATACTGTCAAAAATGGCACAACACAAACCGTGTCACTTCAGGTAGTCTCTAAGTACGCACAACCACTTCCTGGAGACCTGCTAATAACATTCAACGAAGAAAAAGAACCCAAACAAACTAACTCTGTTTTAGGTGCAAGTTTACTGACAGGGCAAAGTTTCTCTATTGTAGTGGTGGCTGGGATCATGATTGTCGTGTTGGCTGGTTATTTGTTCCTGAAACACAAAAAGAGGAGGGCATAATAGTGACCAGAAAACAGTTGGGTGTAACAGTTTTTGTTTCGCTGTTTATGTTTTCATTATTTTTTGGAGTGCAGGTTAGGTTAGTAGAGGCAAATTTTCTTCCAATTCCAACTCCCGAACCTGCGTTCATCATTGAAAGTGACGGAACGATTAATCCGATGTCAGCTCCTATTCAGCGTGACGGAGAAGTTTACAGGCTCACTGACAACATTGTGGGCGTCACAATCGCGATTGAACGTAACAACATTATACTTGATGGAAACGGTTACACGCTGAAGGGAAACGGAAACGCTACAGGAGTTTTCATTAAAGACCGCAACAATGTAACAGTAAGGAATATGAAAATTAGTGGTTGCTCAAAGGCTATTTACCTTTTTGCGGATGTGTATATGAAAGTATCAGGGAACAACACAATCTGTGGAAACAACATAACAGACAACAAGTATGGCATTTACATGCAGCATACCACAAATAATGTGCTCAGAAACAATCAGCTAAACAACACGGGCAGCATCTTTCTTGTATATAGTCCGCTTTCATCTGACATGCCCAGTTTTATTAACGATATTGACGCATCAAACACGGTTAACGGCAAACCAATCATTTATTGGATTAACCAGCACGACAAAACGGTTCCACAGGATGCAGGACAGGTTAGTCTCATAAACTGCACAAACATTGAGGCTCAAAAGCTAAACCTCACACACAACAGTCATGGCATAATGCTGGTTTACACTAAATATTCAACAATAACACGAAACAACATAACAAACAATAGCGACCATGGAATCTACGTCTACAAATCATCATACAACAACATAACCGAAAACACAATAACAAATAGTGGCAACGACGGAATTCATCTCTGGAGCGATTCACACAACAATAATATCGATTCAAACGCCTTAACCGCAAACAATCAAAACGGCGTATACGTTTTTGGCTCGTCCCACAACAGCATTAACAAAAACATCATTACATTAAACAGCCACGGCGTCTATATTTACAGTCACAGCACAAACAACAGCATAACAGGAAACACAATAACAGAAAACACTGAATATGGTGTTACAATTTCGTGGAGTTCAAACAGCACTATTTCTGAAAACTACATAGAAAGAAACAGGAATGGCATTTTGGTTGGTGAGTCATCCAACAACAAAATCATCGCAAACATAGTAAAAGAAAACAATGGTTGGGGCATCCGATTAGAGGATGGACAAAAAAACAACATTATCTACCACAATTACTTTATAGACAACAATTTGGAAAATGGAATGCAAGTGTCGATGCCGGGACTTTGGACACCAGAGACTTGGGACCCCGCAAACCCCAGTGTTTGGGATGATGGCGAAAAAGGGAACTACTGGAGCGATTACACAACACGATACCCGAACGCCACAAAAATTGACGGCACAGAAATAGGTGACACCAAATTCTACATTAACCCAAACAATATTGACCGCTATCCGATCATGGAACTAGAGATGATCCCAGAGTTTCCTTCGTGGACGCATATATTGCTGATATTAACTATGTTTGCAGTTTCTTTGGTTGTTTATAGACGAAAATTGTGTGACAAAAGATAATAACTAATTCCCGTTGATTAAATGGGAGTGGTGAGTGTTATGAAAGAGTGGCAGGTTACACTTGGTGGAGCATTTGTTATGTTTGTAGCTGGAATTGTCATGTTTTTGTGGGCAAACAGCCTAGAAATTCCAGCAACCCTTTTTGAAGTTGATAACTATGTTTTTGTCTCAGACCAATATTTTGTAACATCACAGTCAGGTGCACTCTTTACAGGGTTTGGTGGCGGATTACTGCTTTGCACGCTCCTGATTTACCAGCTAGAGCAAAAACTAGAATCCAAGTAAAAAGTGCAGGTAACAGCTAAGCCACAAGAAAACGTAAACAAGCCAGTGCATAATATGTCATTATGGTGATTGGTTTGGAAGCATCAGAAGCGGCAAAAAATGCGTTAGAAAATGTTCTTGAAGCAAGCAGCAACGAAAGAATAGTTATAGTCTGTGATGAAGAAAAAAAACAAGTTGGGCAGGCTTTCGCAAACGGCGCATTAGCCTTAGATTTGTGGACAAGACTTGTGATTCTTCAAAAGCAAAACGAGCCGCGAACAGAGATTCCGAAAAATCTCCAGAAGATTTTAGACAAAAAATCAGACATTTACATTAACCTGTTGCGGGGTAACCGCGAAGAGACACCCTTTAGAATAAAACTCATAAAAACCGAAACATGTGACCACAAATCCCGTCTGGGGCACTGCCCCGGAGTAACATTGGATATGCTCACTGAAGGCGCCTTAGCGCTTAAACCAAAAGAGCACAAAATAATGCAGGGTCACGCACAAAAACTCATCCACGCTCTACAAAACACAGTAACAGTTGAAGTTCGCAATCCAACGGGAACCAACTTGTCGCTGTGCACAAAGAACAGAAGATTCTTCACAGACACAAAACTGGATTGGAAGACAATGAAGTGGATGAATCTTCCCACCGGAGAAGTTATTGTTGCGCCTGTTGAAGATTCGTTAAATGGAAAACTTGTGTGCGACATGGCGATTGGCGGAATCGGCAAATTAAAAAAACCAGTACAAGTCACAGCGAAGAACGGTAAAGTAGAAAACGTGTCTTCAGAAGATAAAGAGCACCTATCCAGAATCAAAGAAACTTTTCAGACAGACAGTTGGGCAAATGTTGTGGGAGAGTTCGCCTTCGGAATCAACTCCAAAGCAAGGTTTGTGGACGAGTTTCTTGAAGCAGAAAAAATGTTGGGAACAGTTCATGTTGCTTTTGGAGCGAACACTGACATGCCCGGAGGCAAAAACCCATCAAAGAACCATATGGATATGATGA
>PIXT01000103.1 GCA_003096235.1 Candidatus Bathyarchaeum sp.
ACCCCCGCACAATACAAAACCCCTAGTGGAGGCCAAGCTGTTGGAACCATATACATTGAATCTGAAGGCGGACTTGGATTGATGAACGAGAATTTCATCTCTATCGCATTCACTCTTTTTATAAATCAGGCAAAGATAAGTTTTGTCAAAATCTAGGTAAACGAAAACATCCTCAAAAATGAGGGTAACACCGAACTGCTGAAACACAATTCTAACGTTACGTCTGCCCTGTTTTGTTGGTTATGCCTCTTTTGTGTTGAATAATAGAATTGCCGATCACGCAATTGTAACCGTCGTTTTCAGTCTAGCGCCCAAATTTTTGGACAAACTTGTGTGAAGAAATATGTGTTTTATTTGTTAGGTTTCAATAATTTCAATATTTTGTGGAAAACTGCTGTTTTCGCATGTTTTGTGGTCTTTTTTTTATATAAAAGTCGGAGAGATTAAATATGACATACGTCATATTTAAATATTACCTTCACCACGTTATAATTGTTAAACTAAGCGGGGTGAATATATCATGACCAAGCAGATTGTTACTGTCAGATGCCCTGAATGCGGGAGCACAAACCTAGTTCTAGATTCAGAAATGGGAGAATACGTCTGCAGCCGTTGTGGGCTGGTCATAGAAGAGAACATACCCAACCAAGAAGCTGAATGGCGAGCATTCACCCCACAAGAAAGAGACACCAGAGCAAGAGCAGGCACCCCAACTAATTATTCACATTACGACAAAGGGCTATCCACAGTCATCCGCGTAGAAAAAGACGCCCTTGGTCGCCCACTTTCACCAAAAGTCAAACAGCAAATGTGGCGCCTCAGACGCTGGCAGACTCGCTCAAAAGTCCACGCTTCCCAAAGCAGAAACCTTATGCTGGCAATGAGTGAACTCCAACGCCTCTCCGATATACTTCACATGCCCTCTAGTGTGCACGACATGGCCGCGATAATCTACAGAAAAACTTTGAACGAAGGCTTAGTTCGAGGAAGGAGTATTGGCGGTATGGTGGCTGGAGCATTATACGCTGCGGTCCGCTTCACAAAAGTTCCTAGAACTCTAAAAGAGATTGCAGAAGCCAGTCAGCGTAGTGGAAAAGAGATTGCACGGTCCTACAGTGTAATCGTCAGAAACTTGGACATGCGGATGCCCATAGATGATCCAACAGACTACATTACAAAGGTAGCTGAGAACGCTAAAGTCTCCAGCGAAGTTGAGGGATTAGCCATTAAACTGATAAAAGAGGCAAAGAGGAACTACGCTACCACAGGAAAAGATCCTTCAGGATTAGCAGCTGCAATTCTTTACCTTTCAGCTCGGATGCTTAAGGAGAAGGTAACGCAGGCACAGCTTGCAAAAGCAGCAAACGTAACCGAAGTTACTGTTAGAAACAGAAAACGGGACCTAATGAAGAGCCTTAGCCTTACAAAATAGGTTTGAGCGCCTATTTTTTTGTTTGCATACCTGTGATGAAAATTTTAGTTCATGCTATATGTGTAATGTTTTTGGTGCTTACAGAATTTCTTTGATTCCTTTTTTTGTTTTGTTCCTTTGTTTTTGTGGCAAATCACAAATTTGTTTTGAATAATTGTACAAAAAAGCCTTTAAGGGCTATTGTTGTGTTTATGTTGTATAAGGAGCGCCAGAAAGCAGTGTTGATGATACGTAGGAGTGCCGATCCAGGAATGGGTCAAGAACTCTACATGCTCGGCTGTACGCTCCATGTACCTAAAGAGGGTTCAGTATCAAGAATGAGGAGGCTAAGCTGGATGGACGGAAGTGACAGCGATGACGAAGACCAACATAGCTGCAGCCCTGTCCAAAAAGAAGCTGAAAGCCAGCCTAAGTCAGTCCTTGCTGTCTTTGTCGTTTGACATCCTTGGTTTGTTAACCGGAACCCTGCTTGTGGTGTATTTTGGCGTTTTATCCATCGAGCAAGCTCCTTGGGCTATGCTTCTTTATCCAGGAATTCTTAGTGTCAGGGGTGCTGTAGGAGGCTTATTTAGTGGGCACTTAGGAACTGGGTTACACTTGGGAACCATAAAACCAGTTTTCACAAACAACACTAAAGACTTTCAAAATCTTTTGCGCGTAATTGTTACCTTAGCTCTTATAAGCGGAGTGAGTGTGGGTGTTGGCGCTTGGCTTTTTGGTGTTTTTCTTTGGAATGCAACTATAATCGATTTTGTTCCCCTACTGGCTGTGATTATTGCCACTATGGCTTTTTCTGTGGTGTTTATTTCACCTTTAACCATGCTGTTTTCAGTGTTTTCGTTTAGGCGCGGTTTGGACCCAGACGTTGTTGTGTACCCTGTGACTTCTCCAGTATCCGACATCATCAACACTAGCTGCTATGTTCTAAGTTTAGCTCTGTTCTTTTTGTTTGGTTCACTTGGGCGTTACCTGATTTGGCTTTTGGACATAGTTTTTGTCTGTTTTGTGGTTTACATTTTACTAAAAAATGTTGGTAACAAAAATTTTGTTGGAATAATTAGAGAGTTTCTTTTGACTTTGTTGTTTGTAACTGTAATCGTTAACGTTACTGGGTCTTTGTTGAATCGAATAAGTGGAAATGTTATCCGTGTTTATCCTGCCATACTTGCAACTATTGGTGGAGTAGGCTCAATAATAGGTTCAACAGCTACCACGAAACTTGCGTTAGGTTTAATCAAACCAACGTTTTCATCAATAAAACAGCACATAAACGAGATAGGTGGAGCATGGTTAGCTTCTATGCTGATGTTTGTGGTCTATGCAGTTCTGGCTTCGTTTATTGGCGGTGCAACAACTTTAGCTGATTTGTTAATATTTACTGGGCAACTCTTAACAACGAATGTTTTAGCAGTTTCTGTTATGCTCGTTGTTGCATATGCTGTGGCAATCTTCACTTTCAGGCGCGGCTGGAACCCCGATAACTTTGTAATTCCACTAGAAAGCTCCCTAGCAGACACAATAACAACAGCCGCTGTAATTGTAGCGCTCGCACTTATTGTCTAAGACTCTTCGTCGTTTTGCTCTTTACCGCCTGACGCCAATGACTCAAAGTCTGCTTCTCCCTCGGCGTAGCCTGCAGCAATCAAAACGTCGCCTGCATGAATCACCGAGTCGGGGCGGGGTCGTAGCCACCAGTTACCTCTTCTAATAACCAGAACCCACATGCCTGTCTCTTCTTGGATCTGGGCTTCTCGAATCTTCTTTCCTACCAGCGTAGATTCTTCTGAAACTGTAACTTTGGTTACTGTTTCTTCCGCTTCTTCTATTACAAGTTTTAAGATTGGATGTGGTTCCAATCCTCTCAGTACTACGTCAGCGATTTCCATGGCTGCGTCCGCTATTTTTTCTGTAACCACTCCCAACCGTATCAAGCCAAGGAAGTCTTTGGATTCTTCTGGTGTAAATCCACTGGACAAAACTAAACGCTCAAAATCTGTGTGTAGATTGTCCATATGATTTTCTAGGGCTGCAACCTCTTCAGCTAACGCTTGGCTGTTAAGAAGCAACGAAGAGTATGCGAGGTCAATCATGAGTTCGGAAGTGTCTTTCAAAAACACTAGTTTATCAACGATTTTCTTGAAGTGCTCTTCAGTTATAGTCACGTTGGTGCTTCCCTCACTCCATCTTCTTCAGTTTACCTGATGCTATTGCCTTCAATTCATCAATGCCATGAGGAGCCCCTCTGGCAATTAAAACGTCGCTTTCCAAAATCTTTTCCTTATCATCTGGGTCTATTGTCCACTCTTGGTGTCGTCGAATAGCTATCACGTCAACTCCTATCTTCGCAGCTAATTCTAGGTCTCCAAGTTTTTTGTTGACAAGAATCGAGTCTGGTTTAACTATTGCCCGTGCCAGCCTTTCTTCAACTTGTTCGAACGCCTTTCTGACTATTGGATGAATTCCTATATCCTTTAGAACAATAGTTGCTATGTCTGCGGCTGCGTCCGAGATTTTGTTGGTGGCTGCGGCTACGGTTGTTACTGCTGTAAGGTGTTTAGAGTCTTCTGCGTCTCTGGCTGCCAGCATGGTATTCATGTCTATGATATAGTCTAGGTAATCTACCCTTTTTTCGAGTTCCATGACCTCTTCAGCGAGTTCGTTGCTGTTGAAAAGGGCTGCGGAGTATGCTAGATCAATCATTATCTCTGAAACATCTTTCATTTCTGTTAGAGCTTCACGAACAGAGATAGGCCTATACTCAATTTTACC